>NZ_JADYUH010000003.1 GCF_021531665.1 Prevotellamassilia timonensis | reverse complement strand
TTTTCAAAAGCCTACCCCAACCCCTCCCTAAAGGGAAGGGCTTTTCAATTTCTCCATTAATGCCCATTAATTGACCCATTAATTGTCCCATTAATTCTGTTCAATTCGTGAACAATTCGGGTTCAAAAATCAATTCATGGTCAATTCGTGAATAATTCATGAACATTAAGGTTTCAAAAGGGTGCGCTCCCAGTTTTTCCTAGGTGCGCTCCTAGTTTTTCCTAGGTGCGCTCCCAGTTTTTCCTAGGTGCGCTCCTAGTTTTTCCTAGGTGCGCTCCTAGTTTTTCCTGGGTGCGCTCCTAGTTTTTCCTGGGTGCGCTCCTAGTTTTTCCTAGGTGCGCTCCTAGCAAGAAATGTTTCTCCATTAATGCCCATTAATTGTCTCATTAAATGTCTCATTAAATTCTGAACATTTCGCGCGTTTCGTGTTCCAAAAAATCAATTCATGGTCAATTCGTGAATAATTCATGAACATTAAGGTTTCAAAAAGGCGGTCCTTTCGTCTTTCGCCCTTAGACTCTTTGTCTCTTCTCCCGTTATCACCTGTGCAGCAAAAGTATCTTAGCCTGGAGGGCTATACTGTGAGTAACCCCGGGCAACGCCCGGGGATAGTAGGAGGCAAGGAAAGATTAGCCTGGAGGGCTATACGCCCGCGAAGATGGCGGCGGTAGCCGCAGCGTCGCAGGCGCACTCCACCTTTCTCGGGCTCACCGAAAATCCTATGTCGCTGAAAAGGCAAAAACCGTTCGTTGGAAGCGGTGCTTGATGTCTATGTCGTCATCAATGCAGAATGCGCCTTCGGTGCGGCGGCTCGCGCCGCCATCTTCGCGGGCGTACAGCCTTCCAGGCTGACACTGAGGGGGGTGCATCTTTCCGGGGGCGTTGCCCCCGGTTACTCACAGTACAGCCTTCCAGGCTGGATAGTCTTGCTTGCCAACGGGCTGTCCGCGCAGGGTTGCCGTGAAGGGTTGCTGTGTAGGGTTGCCGTGCAGGGTTGCTGTGCAGGGTTGCCGTGCAGGGTTTTGAACGCTCGCTGTGTAGGGTTTGTGTATAGTTTGTGTATAGTTTGAAGCGCAAACTATACATTTCGCAACTAACGGATAATCAGTGAGATGCAGGCTTGAATGTAGGGCTTGTGTATAGTTTGTATAGTTTTTTGTTTTCCCCTTTTATTTACGTATAGTGTAGCGTTGAAATGCAGTTACAACAAACCCTACACAGCAGCGGTTTCACTCCGTCACTGCGTAGGGTTTGTGTAGGGTTTCAAACTATTTTGATTAGTCGCGCGGGCACTTTAAATTGCGTCCGTCAAATCGCTCGCCGTGCAGACTTTTCAAAATCCGCGGCAGGTGAGCCAGGCGGCACTGCACTTGTGTGGCACTGCGTTTCGTGACGCTTCAGACGAGTTTCACTTTTTCGAGTGATTGCTCCTTCTCGCAATATTCGCAGCGGAGCATGATGGGGTCTTCTTGGCTGACGACGAAGCGCGTGGGCATGGGTTCGTTGTTGGTGATGCACTTTGGATTGGCGCACTTCACAATTCCGGCGATGGTTTGTGGGAGCGTCACACGCTTCTTTTCCACGACCTCAAAGTCTTTGATGATGCAGAGGGTGACGTTGGGTGCCACGACGCTGAGCAGGTTCAGTTCGGCATCGGTGAAAAATTTGTCACTGATTTTGATGATGCTTTTATGCCCCATCTTTCGGCTTTTGAGATTGTAGCCTACCATGATGGAGGATTGTCGGATGTCCTCGAGATGAAGGAGACGTACGACTTCAAAGAGTCTTGAGGAAGGTATGTGGTCAATGACAGTTCCGTTTTGGATGGCTGCCACCATGAGTTCTTCGCGTTTCATGATTATGTTTGGAGGATTAAGGAATGAGTGAAGAAACAATGAAGTGTCGTGTGTCGAGTGGTTTGGGGGACACGGTTTAGACTGTGATTCCGAGCGTGTTGCAGATGATGGCTTGTCGTGCGTAGAGTCCGTTGCGTGCCTGTTGGAAATAGTAGGCGTGTGGGTCGTCGTCCACGTCGTAGGCAATTTCGTTGACTCTCGGCAGTGGGTGCAAGACTTTCATTGTGGGTTTGGCGTCTTTCAGCATGGATGCTTTCAGGATATAGACGTCTTTGACTCTTTCATATTCCATGAGGTCTGTGAATCTTTCCCTCTGGACTCTGGTCATGTAGAGAATGTCGGCGTTGGCGATGATGTCAGCGTTGAACTCCTCTTCTTCGACGAAGGGAATGTTTCTGTTTTGGCAGTAGATTTTGTATTCCTCGGGCATGGCGAGTTCTTTGGGTGCGATGAAGTGGAAGGTAGGATTGAAGTGTCGCATCGCCATGATGAGAGAGTGTACGGTTCTTCCGTATTTGAGGTCTCCGACGAGATAGATGTGCAGGTTGTCGAGAGTTCCTTGTGTTTTGTAGATGCTGTAGAGGTCCAGCAAGGTTTGTGTGGGATGCTGGTTCGCTCCGTCTCCCGCATTGATGACGGGCACGGGTGAGATTTCTGCGGCATATCTTGCAGCGCCTTCGAGATAGTGTCTCATGACGATGACGTCAGCATAGTTGCTGACCATCATGATGGTGTCTTTGAGTGTTTCTCCCTTAGTGGAACTGGTGACTTTTGGGTCTGTGAATCCGATGACTCTTGCGCCGAGACGGTTTGCAGCGGTTTCAAAGGAGAGACGTGTTCTTGTGGATGGTTCGAAGAAGAGTGTGGCAACGACTTTGTCCGAAAGGATGGTTCGGTTCGGCTCGCGTTCAAATTTCTCTGCCTGGTGGAGCAGGTGCATGATGTCTTCTCGCGAAAGGTTTGCGATGGTGACCAGACTGTTGTTTTCTTTCATGATGAGGTGAGGTGTAGAGGAGGTTAGAAAGAAATAAGAGTGCTATATATAATAAGGTATAAGGGGGGGCTAAAAAACTACGGAATAAGGAGCATTCAAAATTCTACCTGATATTTTAGAACACCCCATGAACGAAACCCAAGAAGGAATCAGAACGATGGCATCTCTCCGGGTGGCGGTGCGGCGAAGGGAATGTCGGCGGAGGGCGGAAGTGCCTCCATTCCTGCCGGGGGTGGTAGTTCTTGCGGACCGTTCACACGTGAGCCGATGAACTCTCCCTGGTTAGTTCCCGCATTGTTGGAAGCGCCCACTCCTCCGTCATCTTCTTCTTCGTTCTCGAAGCGTGCATATTCATCTTTGAATCTAAGTCTTACAGTTCCGACGGCACCGTTTCGGTGTTTTGCGATGATGATTTCCGCTTTTCCTCGCAGGTCTGTTCCGTCTTCGGCGGTGAAGATTTTGTAGTATGCGGGTCGGTGGATGAAAATCACCATGTCGGCGTCCTGTTCGATGGCACCGGATTCGCGGAGGTCGCTCAGTTGCGGTCGTTTGTCCGCATCCGGTCTTTGTTCGACGCTTCGGTTCAACTGTGAGAGTGCGATGATGGGGATTTGGAGTTCCTTTGCGAGTCCTTTGAGGGAGCGGCTGATGGTGGAGACTTCTTCTTGTCGGCTTCCGAAACTCATTCCCGAGGCGTTCATGAGTTGTAGGTAGTCAATCATAATCATTTCCACCTTGTGTTCCTGAACAAGTCTTCGAGCCTTGGAGCGCAGTTCGAAGACGGAAAGTTGCGGTGTGTCATCCACAAAGAGTGGCGCTCCGACGAGTTGTTTGATTCTGATGTCGAGTTGGCTCCATTCAAATGGTTTCAGTTGTCCCGTTTTGAGCGTTTCACCCTTGATGTCGCAGACGTTGACGATGAGACGATTGACCAACTGCACGTTTGCCATTTCAAGTGAGAAGATGGCGACGGGCTTTCTTTGATCGACTGCGATGTTCTTCGCCATGCTGAGTGCGAAGGCTGTTTTTCCCATGGCGGGTCGTGCGGCGAGAACGACGAGGTCAGACTTGTGCCAGCCGGAAGTGATTCGGTCCAGTTCGTGGAATCCGGATGGAATTCCGCTCATGCCGTCCGTTCTTGCTGCCGCCTGTCGCAGCATTTCGTAGGCTTCGTTGATGACGGGGTCTATTTGTGTGTAGTCCTTTTTCAGACTGGACTGTGTCAGTTCGAAGAGTCTTCCCTCCGCCTCCTGCATGAGCAAATCGACGTCTTGTGTGCTGTCGAACGCCTTTTCGCGGATGTCTCCGGTGAAGGTGATGAGTTCGCGTGCCAGTGCTTTTTGTGCAATGATTCGCGCGTGATATTCTATGTGTACGGCAGAGACGACGAGTCCGCTGAGTTCGGAGATGTAGAAGAGTCCGCCGGCTTCCTCGAGTTCTTCTTGCGAGCGCAGAAAGTCGGTGACGGTGAGGATGTCCACCGGCTTCTCCTCCATGTTGAGACGGACGATGGCTTTGTAAATGAGTTGGTGGCGGTGGTCATAGAAACTCTCGGGACGGAGGATTTCGCACACCTGGAAGTAGGCGTGCTTCTCAATCATCAGTGCACCGAGCACAGCCTGCTCAAGTTCGATGGCTTGAGGCTGAAGATGACCCGGCAAGTCTTCAGGTGTGGGACGAGAGAAACTCTTGCGGTTGCGAGAATATTTGGGTTTGGAGTTGTTGTCGTTGGGCATGAGTGTAGGTGCGCCGGAGGCGCGGGTCTTTTTAAGATTCAGGGGTCAGGTTTCAAGTTTATCTTTCCAGGGGTGTTATTTGAATCAATGCTCTGTCAGAAGAACGAATCAAATCGTGACCCCCGGGGGAGAATTTCACTCCTTGACTTCCGGCACGTGTTGATAGCAACCCATGTCGGGGGCAGTGCCGCGAGGCTGTCCGAGGAGGTCTGTGGGATAGGTGGCGGCGGAGACGGCGGGGTCAGCGTTCCCCACAGCTTTGGACTTTTCGTTCAGTCGGAAACTGAAGAAGAGGGTGTGCAGGTCAAACTCCGGAGAGAAGTTGTGTTGTCTTGAGACGTTCTCTTCCGTGCTGTCCTCTTTGTCTTGGAAGCAGCTTCTCCAGTGCTCATCAGGCGTTTCGGGCAATGGCGTGTTCACGAGACTGTGGTCAAAGAGATAGTTAAACTCGGTGTTCGGATATTTCTCCGCTCTCAGTCCCATGACTTCGTCCGAGGCATAGCCTGTGATGATGCTGTTTGTGAAGGTGAGGTTCTTCAGAGGCAATGGGCTTCCGTCTGTGTCTGAGAAGTTCGTGAAGTCCAGTGCGACTCCATTTCCTCCCGTGAAGACATAGAAACGTGCAATCGTGCAGTGCACAAAAGTCACATCTCCGCCGCGCACGGTGACACAGTTCCCGCCGGCGTTGGTGATTTGGCTGTTTCCGACACGCACTTTGGAAGCATGGAGTTCCAGTGCGTTGTGCATGGTGTTGTGAACGATGGAGTTTTCCAGCGTGAGTCGCGTTTCATCGGTGGCATCGGCGGGCGGACAGAGCAGAATGCCAAACATGCCGCTGTGGATGTCAGCGAAGTTGATTCGGTTGTCGGTGGATGTTTCTCGCAGCACTACCCCGCCCCATTGTGCCGGGATGCGGTCGTAGGCTTGTCCGTCAAACATATTTCCCAAGCGATTCCCTCGCATCATCACCGTTTTGCCGAGTTCTCCTTCCACGTGCAGCGAGCCGTGGACAATCAGCGAGGCGTCCGGCGCAAAGAAGAGTTTTGTCCCTGCGGCGAGTGTCAGTACTGCCCCTTTTTCAACCACGATGCTGTCGCCGATTTGGTAGGGGCGTGTGGCGTCCAGTGTCATGTTTTCACTGACTCTCAGTCCATTGAGATTGATGACGGTTTGCCCCGCGGCTTCAAGTACGACCTTCTGCACCGCCCCGCCTTCTGTGGTGAAGGTAAGTTTGTCGCTGACGGCGTAAGGGTCGTCCAGGTCTTCTTCCGGAATGTTCACCATGACGTTGATGAACATGCTGTCTTTGCTGTTGATTTCGTGTGCAGTTCGTGTCAGCTCCGTCAGAGGTTCTCCATCAATGTTCACTTTGAACGGTGAGTTTTCGATGCCGCATTCAAGGTTGATGTCGCTGAATCTGATGGCTTTCCCGTTGGGGTTATAGACTTTCATCGTCATGTAACTGCTTGGTTTTCCGCTGATGACGGTGTCCAACCTCAGCGTGTCTGTGCTGAAGAAGACGAGGTCAGCGGGCGAGGTGGAATATTCCACATCGTCCAAGCAGGAAGTGAGGCTCAAGGGGAACAGCAGAAGCAGCATCCAGAGCAGTCTGTGACAGACGAAAGCGCGCAAGTGTGTTGAAGTCATTAATTGATGATGGTTGGTTTCCAATCTTTCTTACATCTTTTCTCCTGACTTTTCAGTCCACTTTTTCAAGCACATCGAGGAGCAAGTCCCACACTTTTTGTACGGACGGAATGTGAAGACGTTCATCGGGCGAGTGAACCCCTCTCATGGTTGGTCCCATGCTGACCATTTGAAGTTGCGGATATTTCTCACTGAAGAGTCCGCACTCCAGCCCGGCGTGGATTCCTTTCACGAGTGGCTCGGTTTGGAAGAGGCGCACATAACTTTCCCTCACCTGTCTCACAATGGCATTGTCGCTTTTGAACGCCCAGCCGGGATAGGCGCTTCCTGTGCTAACCGTTGCTCCTCCAAGTTCCATGGCGACACGCCAGACACTAATCATGCGGTCGCGGGCAGCGGTCTTGGAACTGCGCTGACTGGAGCGCACCGTCACCTTCTCGCCTTCCTTTTTGATGCTGGCAAGGTTGGAAGAAGTTTCCACGAGCCCTTCCATCTCATGGCTCATTGCCATCACGCCATTTGCCACAGCGTGCAAACTCTTCAGCATGCGCATCATTTCCTCGCGTTCCATGACGGTGGCGGGAACGTCAGCCGACTCCATGGTCAGTTCAAGGTTCGGCTCCGTGGCACTCAGTTCCTCTTCCACTTGATGAATGAAGACGTTGAGAGAGATTCTCACAGCCTCTTTCTTTTCCCAGGGCACGGTGCAGAGTGCCCAGCCTTCACGCGGAATGGCATTGACGAGTCCACCGCTTTGGATGTCCGCCAAACGAAGGTCGTTCTCTACCGCTTGTTGCAAGAGGAACTGCACGAGGATTTTGTTGGCATTGCCCCTACCCTTTTCTATGTCATCGCCGGAGTGTCCACCCGTCAGTCCCTTCACGCCAATGCGGAAGGCAAAGGAGTTTTCCGGCACGGCGGTGTCGTGCCACGGGAACTCGGCACAACTTCTTGCACCACCGGCGCAACTGACGAACAAGATGCCCTCGTCTTCTGAATCGAGATTGATGAGGTAGTCTCCGCTCATGAATCCCTCCTTCATTCCCATCGCGCCCGTCAGACCGGTTTCTTCGTCACGGGTGAAGACACAATCAATCGGTCCGTGCACCAGGTCTTTGGCATCAAGAACTGCGAGCTGCATGGCAACGCCTATGCCGTCGTCCGCGCCGAGGGTCGTGCCCTCCGCTTTCATCCACTCCCCTTCGACGTAGGTTTTGATGGCGTCGGTGTCGAAGTCGAAGTCCACGTCGCTGCGTTTCTCGCAAACCATGTCAAAGTGGCTTTGGAGAATCACTTTTTTCCGGTTCTCCATGCCCGGCGTGGCGTCTTTTGTGATGCAGACGTTGCCCGCTTCATCCACCTTGGTGGCGAGACCTCTTTCTTTTCCGAACGCTTCGAGGAAGGCAATCATTTTTTCTTCGCGTTTGGAAGGACGGGGAATTTGGTTGATGCGAGCAAACCAGTGAAACACTTCTTGGGGATTCAGGGCATTCTTCATGATTAGAAATGTATTTTAGATGATTGTTGTTTTGGAGTAATTAAAATATAACCATGAGCAAAGATAGTCATTTTACCGGACAGCCGGTCTATAGTCAAGTATTAAAGCTACTCGATAAGGAGAAAATTCTTCAAATGAGCCGCGAAACGAAAGAAAGCGAGGCTTATGTGAAGCGTTTTGACGGTTACCAACATCTCGTCGTAATGTTGTTTGGCATCCTCAAGCACTTTGATCCTCTGCGCGAACTTGAGATTGGCATGAAGGCAGAAGCTCACAAACTCGGACACCTCGGAATGAACTATCTGGTTCGTCGCAGTACGCTTGCAGAAGCCAACATACGCCGTCCTCAGAAGTTCTTTGCAAGTGTCTATGCATATCTACTGGAGAAGTATGCCAAGTTTTTAGCGGACAGCCGCCCTGCCAAGAGTTATAAGGGGCAGACTCATGAGCCTAAAGACTGGGAGAAGCTGCTCTATATGATGGATTCCACCACAATAACGCTCTTCGACAACATACTCAAAGGTCGGGCGGCATCCGAAATCAGGCAAGAAGAAATTAGGTCAACATAGCACAATTCCAACGTCTCACCGAAGAAGGCGTGCGCTACGTGACCAAAATAAAGAAAAACCTTAAGGATGAAGTACTTGAATCCGTTATGTACGTCAATACAGAGGGACTTGTGGCTCATATTGACCAAAAAGTACGTTTTACAAGAGGGGAACTCATCCATGAAGCACGAAGGGTGGAGATATTTTATGCGAACAAGAAACCAGTTGTGCTATTGACCAACAACTTTGACTTCACGGTGGAAGACATTGCTGAAATTTACCGCTTAAGATAGACTATCGAGTCGTTATACAAACAACTTAAACAGAACTTCCCACTTCATTTCTTCTATGGGGACAGCGTCAACGCCATACAAATACAGACATGGGTTATTCTGATAGCCAATCAGCTGATAACGGTTCTCTCGAGAAGCATAAAGAGGCATTGTGCATTCTCGCAAGTTGTTACCATGGTACGGCTTATGCTTATGTGCTACGTCGATTTTATCGCATTTATGGAAAATCCCGAAAAAACTTGGAATGATTTCCTTGCAAAGGAGAAGCAAAAAGCACCGCCAGAACCAAGTCTTTTCGATTAGGGGGCTTAATTTTGAAAAAATAACCCCCGAAGTCCTATTTTACAGGACTTCGGGGAGGGATTTTATGCTCTTTGGAATTTTACCGGACAGCAATAATATGCAATTATATTTGTGTACAAGGATTGGAAATATCGTTCAAGAATTCCATAATTATCAATTTTACTTTCCATACCTCCCATCCTTCGCCTCAAAGATCGTGCTCGGTTCATGCACCTCCACCGAGTGCCATGCCCCAAGAGGTATCTGCACCCCATATTTCCCTTCACGGGGACAGAGCCTAACCCGATAACGTTCAAACACATTCGTTTCCATGCCGTCAGACAATACAGTCCCACTCTCTCCCATAAAAGTACCTCCACAGTCCTCATTCGGACGCAAGTCATAAAACACCACATCCATGCACCCTTGGAGACATATCGTAGTCTCAGATGTCTCCAAATGCCGATGAATCGGCACCTTAGTACCCACTTCCAACGCATTCAACATCCGTTGCGAATTATCCTCAGCAGTCGTTCTGAGGTCATAGTTCATGCGTTTTCGTTCCGATGCCGCAGCCTGCAAATGCAATGCCGCCAGCATATTGTCATTGATTTCAAGAATATCCATAATTGTGATTGCTTTATTTCTTGTCATAACTCTGTGCCTGTTCTGTGATATGCTATCCCTGCTGAGGGACAAAGAGAAACGACACAAATTGCCAGATGTATGTGAGATACTTTTACATTTTCCGCTGCTTAGTAATATGAAAATAATAAGTTGCGTCAGATTTGAATGACATTTTCGAGGTCAGATTTTCACCCGAAGAAGGAGCATAGCCGTAGCTATGTGACTGATGAGGGAGGAAATGTGGACTGAAAAGATTTTCAAAGATGATGCAGGTTATTTTTTGAGGATTACTTAATACTCCCTTTGTACCACCTCAAACGCTTCGGCGTAATTCACGCCCCATTGTCCGCCTCTCACAGCCGCCAGTCCTGTGATATACTCCGCTGAACGAGGGTGAGGATAAGGGCGCATCACACCTCGATACATAGACAAAGCCTTTATCTTGGCATCTACCCCTTCCTTGCCTACCTCTACAAAGCAGTTAGGTTCAAAGCACTTCATGGCATTGTTGATTTTCCACTCCGTACAAGACGGCACCTCCATATACCAGAACTCCTTCACGCGCTTCACCTCCGGCCTGCGTTGGAACAAGCGAATCGCCTCTTGACAAGCCATTGACGTTTGCAGGTGGTCGTTGTTCGTGTCAGCAGGATGGTGGGTGATAATCACGTCCGGCTCGCTCTCGCGAATTGCAGATTCAATGAACTGCACCAGCTTCAGATGCGGCACCGTGTTCATCTCAATATTCGGGAATGTACCCTCATATTTCTTCTTCACTCCGAGGAACGACACAGCAGCATCCGTGTCACCCTCTAACTCTGCATCCGAAGGACGGAAGGCACGTGCCTTCGCCTCCGTACACATGATGCAAACTTCCACTTCGTCGCCATCATGCGACCATTTCCACATCGATGCTCCAGCCCCGAGCACCTCGTCATCAGGGTGAGCCACTACTAATAAGTATTTCATATTCATGCAGATTTATCAGCAGGTTCCGAAGAGACGGTTATGCAAACCAACAGAACCCACCTTATGTTTTTGTAAAATGTCAAAGCTTATGCATAACCATGGCATTTCCTTTTCACAAAATGCCAAATTCTCCAAAGCGGACTCCAAAACCAATCGAATGGCGCAAAACGCAACAGGGAAAGATTTCTGCGAGTGATGCGAAACAAACTTTCCACCGGATTCATTCGCTTCAGGTTGTATCGAGCGTCGTATCGGCCGAAATTTCCACCCTGCATAATTTCCTGTAACAAGAAAGCACCATCCTTTTCATTGGGTTTCCACGGCATCCAGTCTTCAGGCAAGCCAAAGACCTCGGCAAGGACCCACATCAGCGCACCGGCAAAGCGCGACATATGCAGCGAAGATACGGCATGCCGCAAAGCATCCTTTTCCTTCGTCCCTGCAGGGCAGTTGCGCAACAAGTAGCAGTAATCTAAACACTGCCTCAGACCAACCCCCTCGGTAAAGAAGTGATGAAAGATATGCGTCAGCTGATGTACGGCATCAAAGGTCCAGACAGGCTTCACCACCCGACAATTATCCGCCTCCTCGGGAATGCCCGTGATATGCTCCATGCAGGCTGCTTCCTGACGGGCAAAAAAACGTTGCAAGCGGGCATTGGTCAGGAAATTACGAATTAAACCAGGCCGATAATGAGCCTCAACCTCCACGTCATCAAAGAGATTCAAGTGGGCATGCGTTTCACGCACCTCGCGAGTGGGAGCCAATTGCTGCACCAGCTGAAGCACCATCTGCTTTCCGCCCGAAATCCACACATCAATATCGCCGGGCTGCCGAAGCATGGCCAGTTCTGCCCCGGAGACCCGGGCATAATAAGGTAAATTCGCTTGCCCCTTAAAAATGGAGCTCCTCACGCCCCTAGCCGTCAGGATGCACTGCAGCTCAGCACAACAGCGATTCATCAGATCATTGCGCTGGTGTATGGCGACAGCCGTTGCTAGCCATTTCATGCGTAGTGCCTGTGGCAAGAGCTTCACCCGCTCCGGATTGTCCCTCTTCAAGGCTTGTACTCCAGCAAAGGCAATGCCAATCAGCGCCTGACGCTCCGCCAACAGATACAATTGCTGCCAATCCTCGGCCGTTGGTGTACAGTCCACATCCTGTGCCGTACCAATGGCCACACGTATCAATCTGAAGAAAATATGCGCTTTCATTCTATTCCTTTCGGCATTACATCCAACTGCGGACAACTACGCCGGGCATCTGCCAGCAACTCGCGCAAGATCCACGTAGCTTCCTTTCCCACCAAGGCATACAGGATGCAGATGACGGTGTAAAGGACCATCTTGCAGTCATAACCAAGCGAAGCCTTCTGCACATAAGTGTATTCCAACTCGCGGCGTGTGGGATATACCTTTTGCATATATTCCGACTCGTCAGTAATATGGTCTCCATAAATAAAATCATACAGTGCCGCCGGTCCACTCAAACCTACCGGCACAGCAGCCGCCGCATCCAGCCGCTTCATGGTCTCATCCTCATCGGCACTGCGCTCCACCCCGGGACGGTAACGAAACATGTCAAACTGATCTTGGGCCACAGGCCGCGGTCCCACAATGGACATTGTACCATTCAGGATGTTCAGCAACTGCGGCAATTCATCGATTTTCACCTTGCGAATGAAATTCCCAAATGGGAAAATACGGTCTGCATCGGGACGCAATGATGCCTCAGCTCCGGCTCTGGATTGCCTAAGCACCCGCATGGAGCGGAATTTATACATCTTAAAGGGTCGATTGCCACGCCCTATGCGGTGGGCAGTATAGAACAACGGTCCCCAATCTGAGACAAGAATACCAACAATTGCCAACAGCCACAAGGGCGAAGTACCGACAATACCTATCACAGCGCACACCACATCCAGCACACGCTTTATCACGGGATAAATCATAAATGGTTGTTTCAAATGGTTTGGGAGCGACAAGACCGCCACTCCGGATTATTGTTAAAGTTAATAAAGAAGAATAGTAAGCTATTAGCGATTGTCTCTTTGTCTTGTACACCAATATTAAAATAGTCACTTACATTCATAATTAACTCATAGTTCACGCTTCTTTCTGTCTCTCCTCAATTTCGCAAATCCTTGCAATGTAAATGCAAAGAAAACCCACAAGTCTGACCAAGAGAAAATCTGATCTGTAGTATTCTTGAATGAGAACCACGAAGGACGGCACTTAAAGCGGTTAGGCGATTTCAGGAACCACAGCACATCCGTATGCATATAACGCAAGTACTTGTGCGCGACCTCAAACTGATTATCAAGTTCTTTTCCAAAATAATCATCTACAATTGCTTTTGCAAAATTCACACCTGCTTCAAAACAGATTTTCACACTGCCAGTAATACGAGGATTAATCTCCATAATCTTCGCCTTACCATCCCGTATATCTTCAATCAGATCTATGTCAGCATATCCTCTCCAGCCGATAGCCGCTAGTAATTTACGGCAATCCTCAACGATGTCTGGGCGGTCAACTGTTTCGTTCAATGTGCTTGAACCGCCATTAATAGGATACCAACGTACTTTGGAAAATACACACGCGGCTTTCATAGCCCCATTACGGTCAATGTAAAGCTCTGCTTTATATTGAAGCCCATCTTGGGGTATATATTCTTGAATCAGGCAAGGGCCATATTTCTGTTCTGCCTTTTTATAATACTCCAACAAGTCATGTTCATCATCTGCCACATGGAAACCAACAGCAGCGCACCCCGTTCTTGGTTTGCAGACCATCGGATATTGAACATTATGCGCATCCTGCTTAAAATCATTAAGACTTAAATAGGTTTTTGGACAAGGCAGGTTGTTTTTCATGCAAGCCTCCATTGTCTGCAACTTATCGCTTGCCATGGAAAAGAGAGGCCAATCATTCACGTGTATAGTGGTCAATCTCTCAAGTTCCTTTTTGTGCTTGGACAGAATGATTGCCACATCGTCATTCATAGGAATCACGATGTCATAATGATATTTTTCTAATTCTGCACAGATTGCCTTATATGATCCCTCTGGATCATGAGCGTCACAATACGCCAATAGCTTTCGATGGGGATACTTGGAAGCATAACCAGGGTCAAGTCTGCTTCCATTATATGTTGTCACCTCGCAACCCAGTTCTCGCAAAGCCTTACTCATAGGTAGCACCTGCCTTGCACGTCCTTCAATCAGAAGGACTCTTATATCTTTGTAGTCTTTCATTTCTCAATCATTATAGCCTCACCATGTCCTTTCAGTCCCATGGTGGTAAAACATACTCTTGTGCAATTGTCAGTCCCGAGCGGGAAGCGCATCACGCCATATTGGACGATAAGTGGCAGACAATCCTTCTTGCATTCCCATACGGTCTGCAACTTGCCATCAGCACCTAACATCTTCATGCGTGCAATGTTGTCTTTCTCATTCTCACCGCCTTCTACGCCCGTTGAGAAGAAAGCCCTGCCATCGGCATACGAGCCGCATCCATGGCATGGTCCCTCCATGTCATCCAATATCTCCAGAGTCTCTGTCTGCCTGTCCATACGTACAAAATGAACGGTATCAGGACACGAACCGGCATCCGTTCCCCAATACAGATAATCCTTCGTGAAGCAGACACCAATGGCACGCCAGTCCTGACTGTACTGCCCCACCAATCGCCATGTCTCACCATTATCCGTACTCTGGTAGAGACGGTTCTCCGCACCATTCTCTCCATAGTCGCCCGTTCCCATCCACAGGCATCCGGCATACACATCCCACTTCACGAAATGCAGATGACGTATGTCCCCAGGCTCAAACTCTTTCACTACGTGCCATGTCATGCCGTTGTCCATCGACCGCCACAGTCTGATGGCATGGTCCCGTTTCGGATTGAGCAGGTATTCCGTAAAAAAGATAGTGCCATCAGGCGTAACGCACGCTCCTTGATGTCCTGGTTTATTTCCTTGGAATCCAGTCCAAATGTTCACCACCTTACCATCGCGTGAGAATACCAGCACTTTCCTTTTAGCAACGACAAGAAAATTCTCGTTTTTCAGAGGCAAAAGAATGCGTATGTCATTTCGGGTACCCTGCGTCAGGACACGCCCGCACGTCATCAGCCGTTCCTTCCAACCGCCAGGCACCGTAAACACTCTCCCCACACGCTTCCCGTCATAATCCACAGCAAAGAACCTCCTGCCCTTTGCTACCCAAATCTTATCGGGCTCTTGATACAAGGCCCTGCCTTCAATAAGTTTTTTGAAACGTAACATTATCGCATCTTTTTTCTGGGCTCTACATCTTTCAGGCTCTCACTAAATGGAACTACCTGATAGTCGAACTCATAAGTACTAATTTCTTGATCATAATACGAGTCTGCAAACATTTTGCAGATTGGTTTCAAGAAAAACGACCCAAGCCATACCAGCGGGTTTAGCATTGGTGTAATCCACACTTTCTTACCCTCTCGCTTAGCAAAATAACGCACCACCTCCACTGTATCGACGTATTCTTTATTCTGAGGGTGAAACGTACCGCTCAATTCACGAAGTATCACCTGCCTTACCAATTCTGCCAAATTATCTACATGAATCATACTTCGCTTGTTGTGCCAAGCGGGGAATACAGGAGTTTTCGTAGCGAGCCATGCTAAACGAGGCAAATTGCCTTTGTTGCCAAGGCCATAAACCATACAAGGCCGTAAAATAACCACTTTATAGGTATCACAATTCAGTTCATTCAGACATTTCTCCGCTTGCAATTTAGAGTCGCCATAGAAATCGTTGGGGTTTGGAACGCTCGATTTCGTAACCACATCACCCTTTAACGATTTAGAAGCATGGAATACTATTTTCGAGCTCATATAAATGAATTGCTTTACACCATGCGCCTTCGCCCATTTCGCGATCTCTACAGCAAGGTCACGATTTACCTTATAGTAAAGGGGAGCCATATCTGGTTTCGGATCCACATGAGCAATGCCTGCAACATGGAACACAACATCATATTTCGAGAAGTCGGCATGCTTCCATATCCCATTCATTGTGTCAACAGTGTCTACCTCAAATTCACCTTTCACACGAAGCAACCACTTCTCAACATTTATACCCACAAAACTGTTAGCACCAGTTATTAGAACTCGTTTCATTTTTTCCCGTTTAAGATTTCTATTAATTTATCGATGCACTTATCTTTTGTAAAGTTTTCATCAAAATACTTTCTGCCATTCTTGCCCTTTCTCGCAAAAGCATCCTTATCAGCCAGCACCTCCCTACGTATCTTCTCAGCCAATGCCTTGAAATCGCCCGCAGGAACCGAAATACCGCAGTTGGCCTCTCGAATCACTTCCGTAGCACCACTGCCAATCATTGCCAAAACAGGTTTCCCTGCACTCAGATATCCCTGCAAACGCGCTGGAATGGTAATATCCAGATGTTTCATTTCCGTTTCTTTCAATGTTAGGAGCATTGCATCTGCCTGTTGGCAATAGTAAGGCATTTCTGCAAAGGGCTTTCGACCAGTAAAACGCACCTTACCTAATCCTTCCTTATTACAGAAATCACGCATTGTTTGTTCTTCACTGCCACCGCCCACAAACACAAAGTTTACAGAATCATCCTTCATCTCCTTGCATAATTCCAGTACTGCAGGCACACCGATACCACTATTCAGGCTGCCAACCATCATAATAGTATAGTCTTCACCTCTCACCCAGTCAATGCCGACAGGCTGCCTATCCAAGGGCATCATATCTTCCGACCATTGTGGATAGTAGATTATTTTATCCTTGTAGTCTGCATCCCGATTGATGAGTTCTAACATACCTTTAGAAGTAATCAACAACTTTGTAGAATGGCGATACACCCAATTGGTCACCCAGCCTAATGTTGGAGCCAGCATCTTACCGATCATTCCCCCCGCCGAAACAAGTGCATCGGGCCAAATATCTTGTATCCAACTATATACAGGGATTTTACGTACATCTCCCAATATGCATGCAGGCACAATTTGAGTAATGGGCGAGGGCTCGTGCGTGATGATAGCATCATACTTCTTTTTCCACACGAAATAGAACAACACCCATAGGGTGGCATTCACCATAAAGGTCACGTAATTTAAGCTTTGACCAAGAAAACCAGGAAGCAATTTTCGTGGAGTCTGAAGACAGCGGTAGAATTTTACTCCATTCACCACTTCTTTGCGTTTCTTGAAAAGACCATATCCAGAGTAATAATGCCCCTCTGGATAATTCGGAATTCCCGTAAGCACCTCGACATTGTGACCTCGTTTGCTCAATTCGAAAGCCATCTCAGAGCTCTTAAAAGGTTCTGGATAAATGTATTGCGTAACAATCAGGATTCTCATATTACTTGCTTCAACAATAAACACTCATGACCGTACGATGAGCGAATCATATAAATCCACGTAATCAGCAAAACGGTCATTCTTATCGAAATTATCAAGCACGCATTTTCGACATGCTTCTGCATAAGAGGCTTTGCCTTCAACAAACCAATTTGTTCTGCTATCTTATCTGGAGCACCGCAATTGAGGGAAGAGCTCATGCCGCAGCCCTCCTCTCTCTTTCCTTAGGGCTCTTGCACGAACTGATTGTTATCTCAAGTGTTATTCTGATCCCCCAGTAGAAGATTCTCGTACAACTTAATATACTCCTCAAAACACTTGTCCTTATCAAAATGCTCTACGGCACGCTGGCGGCAAACGTTAGCATTTATGGGCCGTTGCCTTAACTCGCGGATAGAACGAATCATTCCCTCCACGTCACCTTGTTCTACCACCATTCCCGTAGGATAACGCAGCGCGCCAGTCTTGTCTTCCTTTTCACAGGCAGCATCGGCAATCGCCTCCGGCGAGCCGCCCGTACGATAAGTGAAGACAGGCGTGCCGCAGGCAAGCGCTTCGAGATTTGTGGTTGGGAAATTGTCGGAATAAGTAGGGTTGACAAAGACATCCGCCATATTGTAATACTCCACAAGTTCCTGCTGGTTGCTGGTGCGGGTAACTGCTATGATATTATTAGGCAAAGCCTCTTTCTGTTCCGCACTGACGCCTACCATCACTATCTGAAAATCCTTCTCCTCGCTCATGAGAATTATATCATGGTAGCCTTTGCGCGGAACCCACGGAGCAGCCAATCCCAGTACGACTATTTTTTCAGGTGCAATGCCCAACCGCTGACGCAAATCTGTTTCAGCTGGACGGAACACATTCAAATCTATCCCGTTATGAATCACGTGTACAGGATATTTACCCATAAACGAAACACGGGTAATATCTCCTAACCAATCCGATACAGGCACCATCACGCAACGCTTCAATCCTGTAAAAAGTCGCCTTTTCAAACGATAATTCTTCTGAGAACGGTCAATAAGAAAGGACCTCGGATAGTCTTTTCTGAGCGGGCAATCGTAACAGCCCGTCATCCATCGCCTACAATCAACGGAGTCGAAATACGCGCAATGTCCTGTGAAAGGCCAGCAGTCATGCAGTGTCCACACCACAGGTATATCCGTCGTTACAAGATACTCAAACAGCGTTTTATAGTTGAGGAAATGTCCATGGATATTGTGCAGATGGATAACGTCAGGCTTATGGACTTTTATCCATTCCACCATTTTTTTTGTCTTTCCATCAGGACCAAGGCCATGACGATCAAGCAGCAAACTATATAGAGCATGTACTTTCTCCTCATGAGGCGTAACCATCGGTATCGTCTTCAATTGACTGGGATTAGAATGTCGCACGCCATGCGCCATATAGACATCCCAACCTTTTGCCATAGCCAACAAGCCAATTTGTTCTGCAATCTTGCCCGGAGCACCACAGTTGAGGGAAGAGCCGATTTGAAGAAGCTTTTTCATGCTGCAAGCCTCCTTTCTGAACAAGAAGACTTGCAACAAATTGGGCTATAGAGTTTTACCCCCCGTATGGCAAGTTAATGTATTATATAAGTCGATATATTTCTCAAAGCACTTGTCCTTGTTGAAGTAAATCTCAGCCCTCTTCCGGCAATCCTCCTTAGAAAGCAGATGCGCATGCAGTTCCCTTATGGCATCTACAATTCCTGCAATATCCCCCTGTTCTACAACCATACCAGTAGGATAACACTCAATCCCATCCTTCACCATCTTTACATTCTCTACATCCGTTATCGCCTCTGGACTACCTCCAGTACGATAGGTGATGACCGGTGTACCGCAGGCAAGAGCCTCCAAGTTTACTGTCGGAAACGTATCTAAATACGTCAGATTAACAAATACATCAGCCATCGAGTAATATTCAGCCAATTCCTGCTGACTCTCCGTTCTTGCGATTCCTATGATGCCGTCAGGCAACTTTTCTATTTGCTTTGATGTAAGCCCTACCATCACAATGGCAAACTCATCTGGAAGCATTGTGTGTATTCGATAAAAATCGTCCAATCCCTTACGGGTATTCCATGGAGAAGCCACACCAAGAATCACAAACTTTCCGTCCAGCTTATGCTTATCACGAAGACGATTCCCATTCATGGGTCTGAACTTCTCTATATCCACACCATTATGAATCGTATGCACGTTGCAGTCTTTCAGGAAGGAATCCTTCAAGAATGCAGCCTGCCAATCTGAAACAGGGACTAAGGTCAGGTTCTTGACAGACGAGAACAATCGTTTCTTTAGAGCATATAACTCTTTTGAACGGTCATAATACTTTGACACTGTATAACTAGGTTCAGCCTTACAATCATAACATCCAGTCTTCCATTTATAGCAATCCACTCCTACAAAATGAAAGCATCTGCCCGTGAAAGACCAACAGTCATGCAGCGTCCATACCACAGGAGTATCCACAGAATCCAAATATTCAAATAACACCTTGAAATTGCAGAAATATCCATGAATGTTATGAAGATGAATGATATCAGGTTGATAATCCTTGATACGCTCTACCAATCCCCTGGTTTCCTTTGTCGACAGCAGACCATGAAGATCAAGGAATTTGGCGCCAAGGGCATGTATGACCTCTTGGTATCTTGCTGTCATGGCGTAATGCTGTAACTGACTCGGATTCTCATTACGGCAACTATGAGCGACAAAGCACTCATAGCCCTTCTTCCGTGCCAACAATCCGATTTGTTCCACAATCCGCCCCGGAGCACCGAAATTTATGGCTCCGCTTATATGAAATACTTTTGGCATCTGTTTATCTAACGTCCACCATTCAACATTCCCCAAACATCAGGTGCAAACCGCATCAATAATTTTGCAGCATACACGAGAATGAGTACAGCAAGAATAATGGAGAGATAAGCTATCTTGTTTCCAAATTCACTCATAGCCTCAATGCAATCAGGCCATTATTTCCAATACGCTTCAAACAGATGATGGGAAACCTGCTTTTCCTTTGGGGGAAGCTTCATGTAATCGCCGTATGACGCTTTCAAATACTCATCATATTTTTCTATTGCCATTACTTCAACGTCTTCAAAACGAACAGTACGATACGAATCAAAATATACTGATGGCAACAATTCTTCCCTACGATTATCATTAGGCGCAATTATGCCTTTTAGATTACATCCCGTTTGTGAGCAATATTTTGATGACAGGTTCTCCATTTCCATTACTATCTCATGAAGAGACTTGAATGCAAGAAGAGCATGACCAATCAGGATGACAAAATTCTTTATCAAACTCCTCCCTTTCCGAATCTTCAATATTTTCAGGATATGCTGTTTATTTAAACGATCTTTTTGCTTCAGAAAATGATTTAATTCTCTAGGGTCGTCTGGAGTATTATCAACAGGAAAGACATCAACGTAAACGCCATATGTACATTTTGTATCTGCATTTTCATCAATTACTGTCCTGCTATCGAACACTTTTGCAAAAGGCAAGGAATAATCAATGTTGTTAGAGGGAGTTATTACAGAATATATTTCATGTTTAAAGCCATTGACAAACTTCGTATAGTCCTCACGAAGAAGCATGATGTCCAAATCATCATCCCATGGGATATAGCCATGGTGTCTGACAGCCCCCAAAAGAGAACCAAAAGCCAAGGAATATTTGATGTCGTTCTGTTTGCAAAACAAATCAATAGACTTCAATATTTCCATTTGGATACTTTTTAGCTCCTCAACATCTATCATTTTTTTCATAATCGATAAACATTTATTCCGTTAATATAACATTCTTGCACTTCAGCCATCTTCAGGTTTTCTATCTTAGAGATTTGGTGATGGTAGCCTTCAGAAAGAATTGCCGCTACAAAATCTTTTATCTCATACCTTAATCCTTCTTCCACAAAAGGATAAAAATATTTCTTGTTCAGGTTTTGATCTTCATAACGCACCTCAAAATAGTCAGTCTTCCACCATGGCGCAGGAACATACACATACCCCTTGGTTCCTGCAACAGTCATGCAACCTTCCGTCTTAACACCGAGTCCGACCTGAAATGATGCGACAGCATGATCAAAGCGGAATACAGCTTTTGTGAATATATCAACGCCGTTCTTCATCTTTGAATAGAAGTTTATGTTGCGATAGTCAGCACCCAAGAACTTGAAGATTGGAAGCAATGGGAAACATGCATTCTCACTCATACTACCACCAAAATGCTTACAGTCAAGCTTCTCCGAACTCTCATCAGTCAATGTCGTGACGGAAGCATTCACTTCCACGACATCACCTATAATTCGAGATTTCAAAAGAGAAAACAGATGTCCAAATGCTGGAGTATAGGCCGTTTTGAGGGCTACCATCAGGACAAGCTTTTTTTCCTCTGCAATCTGATAGAGTTCCTCTGCTTGTGCCATAGAGAACACGAAAGGAGTCTCACATAACACATGTTTCCCTGCCAATAGTGCAGACTTTACGTAGTCGTAGTGGGTATAATGAGGTGATGCAATATAAACTGCATTACAATTTGCATACAACTCATCCAAATCATTCGCCACGACAGGAATCTGGTACTTCTCACAGAATACCATATTCTCACCCATGTCAGGATTATATGCTGCAGAAATAACCGCACTGTTCACATTCTTCGATTCAGGCACAAAACGAAACGCAATACTACCGGTTCCGATGATACCGATATTGACCGTAGGACGCTCCTGTCTTAATTGAGTAGAAGAAATACCTTGGGTGCGAGGAAGATAAACAACTTGGCAGAACTCGTTCAGATAGTCGAAATAACCTTCCCAATCGGAACCTATGGCAAAGATGTCCACTCCATACTTCTGGATATCATCAATTTTCTGACCGCAATATTCCTCAATCACAATTTGGTCAGCAAGACCAGTTGCCTTGACAGCCTCAATGCGTTCCATCACATTGTTGCAGGTATTCATCTTTCCACGCTCAAGGTCGAAATTATCAGTAGTGACACCCACAATGAGGTAGTCACCTAAATCCTTTGCCCGTTTGAGAAGATTATAATGCCCCTGATGAAAGAGATCGTATGTACCGTATGTTATGACTTTTTTCATTAAATAAACTTTTTATCCCTCAAGTCGAGGAAAGCTTTGATCAATGTATCATAATCTTCCTTCTGCAGATAACCGATGTGCCCAACACGGAATATGGTATCCTTCATGTCACCACCATTCGGACAGATCCACATTCCGTACTCATCCTTAATCTTCAGAAAAATCTCAAAAGCAGACTGAGTGGTCGGATGGAGAGGAGTAACCGCATTGCTGAGGCTCTCGCTTACAATCTCAAAAGGAAGGTCCAGCTCAATGAGTTTATTGCGGAAGTACCTAGCAAGTTCTGCACAACGTTCAATCTCTGCCTCATCACCACCCATGGCATCAATCTCCTTCAAACGGACATTAATCTGACGAAGGATGCCAACTGCAGGTGTCCAGGGGGTCTGGCCTCTCTCCATATTCTTGAGAGCAAGTTTCAAATCAAGGTACTGGCAACAACACTTGTTTTCATCAATACGCTTCAAAGCAGAAGGAGCAAGTGCCATAACGGCAATTCCTGGGGCACAAGCAAGTGCCTTTTGAGAACCCGTAATCATAACTCCAGCCCCAGTAGCAGTCATATCAAAAGGGTCACAAAGAAAAGAAGATATTGTATCCACTATCAAGAAGCATCCATTACGTTTACAGAAGTCGGCAACCATATCAATATCGTAATGTACCCCAGTAGAGGTTTCATGCTTCTGGAGAAGGAAAGCCGTGTAACCTTGCTCTTCGTAAGGAGCAAGGTGCTCTGGTTTCAAGGCCTTGCCATGCTCCAGCTTGATTTCTGTAAAAGGAATCTCGTGAAGTGTAAGCAGTTCTACAAATCGTTCGCCAAAACTACCACCATTCACAACGAGAGCTTTGTCATTTTTGTTGAGGCAGTTCATAATGGCTGTCTCCATACCACCCGAACCAGAACATGTCATGAATACTACACGACTATCATCTGTAGTGTGTGCAAACTTCTTTACGAGTCGCTCATTTTCCAACATGAGCTCTGAGAACTCCGCCGTTCTAAAATATGGCACCTGTTCTGCGCCTATGGCACGAACAGCATCAGATGACTGTACAGGGCCTACAGTAAAGTTTATCATAGCTTATAAATGTATTAATTATTATGAATTGGTGTTGCTTTACTACAAGGACCAACGGAATAAGGAGTATTTTTCCCTAAGTGAAGATTTTCTGCCAACCTAACAAACCTTTCAGCTGCTACTTGGGGAGACCATACATCTTGCATTGTTTTTACAGCATTTCTGCGTATCCTATCTAAGTGAAGAGGATTATCGAGAAGGTATTTCACTTTCTCTGTCAAAGAATCAATATCTGTTCCTTTATAAATCAGTCCGTTAATATTGTCTTCAACAAGAAAAGGTACACTGCCTATCTGCTCAGAACCAACAAGGGCACAACCATTACTCATACTCTCGTTAGCGACAGCCCCCCAACCTTCATTCCTATCTGAAGTAAACAAATAAATCTGGTGTGCTCGCATTGCTTCAAGGATTGCCTCATTATGATGGTTTCCACAAAAGTGCACGACATCATCAACAGAATTATCTTTTGCTAATTCCATCATATCCTTTAACAACTTGCCATTTCCATACATATCAATAGAAAATTGATATCCCATGGTTTTCAATCTTGAAGCAAGTAATATGGGGAGTTCAGGATGCTTCCAGTCAATAAATCTTCCACACCACATGATTTTGACAAAACCATCATTCCTGTTGGTAGATAATGAATAATTGCAATCCACATGGGTGAAGTATGCCCATTTGAAACATCTGTCAATATAAGAACCCAAAAAGTTATAGTCATTTGCGGCGTATGCACTGCTACAAAGTAGATATAATGGGGCTTTCCGACCAAACAGGAAGTACATTATTTGATGCTTGATCAAATTTGGCGAAAGCATATTGATATAACCACGTTTGAATCTACGCTCGGAAACTTCAAATGTCAGCTTATTTAATTTAAGACGAGGTATAATATACTCTTCAAGACCGCCAGCCATGAATATGGCAACATCCGCTTCTTTCGCAAGATTGATTGCCCTTTTCTTATTCTCTTTAGATATTGTTGTATCAATAACGTAGTCGGCAGATATTTGCTTGTATCCTAACTTTACCCTAAAATCAGGTATTTTTTCAGTTGCCACGAAAATGTATTCTACATTTGGCAATGTATTAAAAATATCACCTATAGGCTTTTGGTGATGATTGAAATAATTTGAAAAATATGCAATCCTCATAACCTTGGTTTTCTACATACGTTCCTGCATAAATGAAATAATCTTATGAGCCCGTTCCTGAATAGTTAGCTCCTTGGCCATTTCAAGCGCGGCACTGCTCATTTCTGAACGTAACCGCACATTGTCGCGCAGTTTGATGATAGCCTGCCTGATTTCTTCCACATTGAGAGGATCCACCATGATGGAATTATCCTTATTGAGTACATCCCAATTGAATGGAAGATTTGATGAGATAACAGGCAAGCCACATGCCATGGCCTCAACCACAGCATTGCAGCACCCCTCCTGAAGTGTAGGAAGCACGAAGACATCGGCTGCATTCAGAAACAATGGAACCTTATCATGCAATACCTTTCCCTTGAACAAGATATTTGGATTTTTAGGCTCTTCCGGGCCTTCACCTATGAAGATGGAATATACGTCATTTTCAGGTATTTCCTCTATGGCCTTTGATACACGCAAACTGCCTTTGCGGTCAACGAACCAACCGACAAAAGCGATAATTGTTTTATCCAAGGGCAATCCAAGTTCCCTGCGGCATTCTGCCTTATCCCGCTTCCGGAAAAGACTATTGTCAATGGAATTGGGGACAACGATGCAATCTTCTGGCTTCGCAAGGTTCAGACTGACACTTTCATCTTTATTTTTCGTTGATACGCATACTACTCCTCTGACATAATCACAAAACGCCTTCAGTTCTCCTTTTCTGTTATCCTCGAATATCTCACATTCTCCAGACGCAACAAAGAGTGGCAATTCATGTTTCTTTGCGAAAGGAAAAGCTTCGATGCCTTGTTTCCAAAAATGGCAATAAACCACATCGGGCTTAAACTTCAAATGCCGTAGTGCATGGCGAACAACCAGTTTGTGGAGTTCATTAGAGATGTAATATTTGCCTATTGTAAGACTGGAGGTTGAAATATAATTGGGTCTGACAACCTTCACAACATTGTCTCCTACAGCATATTCTTCGATGCCGTGATGCAGACATTTATGATGGCTTACGCTATGAGGAGCCAGCACGACACACTCATGGCCTTTGCGTGCAAACTCATCAACCAACATTTTTACAAAGACAAAGTCTGCACTACAGTATTTACTGGGATAATTATATGCTACTATTAGTATTTTCATATATTTGTCTAATCTTTATTGAATTCAATCCAACTGGGATAGTCTGTTTTGACAATTCGCGCAGGTGTACCTGCTATAACAACATTCTCTTGTTCAAAAGACTTGTTTACAGTAGCATTAGCTCCAATAGTTATATTGTTGGCAATATGAATATCACCGAATAACACACAACTTGGTCCAATATACACATTGTCCCCTATTTGAGGTGCTTTCTTCTTTCCTGCGCTTCTTCCTATATTTACGCAAGCATGGACTCTACAATTTTTACCTAACTTTGCTTCTGCGCTTATTATGACTGTACCATAATGAGGGAGAGACAAACCAGGTCCACAAGAATTCACACCAATATAGTATCCTAATTTCCTAGCTGAGATGCGAAGTTTAAGGTCATAATATGCTTTCAAATATCTACCCCAAAAAGTATGTACATTTGTAAAGTACTCCAATTTCCTTAAATAACGCAGATGTGAAACAGCATTAGGGAAAAACATATTTTTGATAATCTCACAAAAACCTCTTCTGGCAGGATAACCATTCATAAGCCTATCCTGCTCAATGTAATATGATAGATCTGTTTTTGACTTAATCATACTGATTATAGTTTAGTGGTTCTGGAAGGACTAACAAATCACCAAGTTTCTTATCCCATTCAATAGGTTCATAAGGTTGCATTCCGCTACTCGGGTAAAATGTCAACTCAGAGAAAAACACCTTGTTGTTGATTTCATATAGATCAACTCTAACGAACGGAAACTCTTTTGATAAGAATTTCGCCATTTCTGTCATTTCGGAAAATAATTCAGGCTTCGTTGGAATGACACTCGCTATCTTTTCACCTTTTCTTTGGAAAGGTGCTTGTGACCATGTCAAATCCAAAAAACAAGATATATCTTTATCATTACCATGTGAGTATTGAGATAAATATACGTATTTCGGTTCTCCGTTAAAACAGAAAAACTTATAATCTATTAAAGGCGAGCCATCTTCTTGCTCCATATATTTCTCCGCGATAATTCGCTTGTTTACATTCTTATACGGCCACTCTCTGAAAGTTTTATAGATATCTTGTTTCAGAGACTTCTTCAGTTTATCAATAACCTGCTGCTTATCTATCAGACTCTTGTCTTTACATATCACAACCCCGCTATTTCCCCCACCATGTGTCGTTTTCAATACGAATTGCTCAGGCAATTTATCCCACTCTATACTCTCGGGATTATCCCAAACACCAATGGTCGGGATGATGTGGTCTTTACCGATAATTCCAGCCACAATATCCTTTACCAGATATTTATCTACAAGAGACGGATATAATGGATTTTTATAGTTTAACTTAAGCCATTGAATCTTTTCGCTCAAAGTCCTTGGATTATCAAGATTAAAAGAATACCCCATACGAAGATAGAACTGCATCCATAAATAAAATCTATCTGGAAATACGCAGGATGCCTTATTCAATAAAACTATTAAAACTCTTCTGAAATGTATCATTGTTGCTTCTTTTTAGGAAAAATTACATCCAATATTTTTTGAGATTCTGTTAGATAGTTAAAGTTATGTCGGGCAACTTCTCTCCCTCTCAACCCAATCTGCCTTGCCTCTTCAATATGTTCAAGACACCAAATGAGATTCGTTGCAAAAGCTTCATAGTCCCCACAAGCTGACAACATTGCAGTTTGTTGATGAGCCAAGAAAAGAGGAATGTCACCCACTGCAGTTACGCATACTGGATTACCCGAGAGCAAGTACTCTCCCATCTTAGTAGGGAATCCATAAGTATTCTGAAGACTATCAGGACGTGCCAAAGCTACAATCTGCGCATTAACAAGAAGTTGAGGCATCTCAGAGGGAGATACGCAACCGACAAAATCAACACGATCTACAATATCTAGTTCTTTTACAAGTAGGTCATTCACGCTACCTTTTACAGGCTTTGGACCTATGATGCGAAGACGGACATTATCAATCTGTTTGGATACAATAGCAAAAGCACGTATTAGATCATCCACACCGTCCTTTGTATTGGACGCATTACCACAATAAGCAATGTATGGATAGTCAACTTTTGTTTTCTCTACCCCCTTGAATCGCTCATCATCCACTACCATATTTATCACATGAACTAATTTTCCTTCCACCCCTTGAGCCACGAAATAATCTTTCAAAGCATTTGTGATGACAAAAAGTCCATCAACTTTCTTAACCCATTTCAAATACATCTTAGTAGTAAAAATAGGAAGTCGTGACATCTTGCCCACATCGGGATGCTCAGTAAGTTCATGGAAAACACGGATATCCTTACGATTCGACAACTTACGGAGATAAACATTCGATCCTAATAACAGAACAGTATCACCTTTCTTTAAGGCTCGATAGAAAAACATGCCATATGAGTAGTGCTTATAGATTTGTCGCAAATATTTATGATGGCAGCATCTATCAGACCATAGGTATTCAACGGAGATGTTCTTAAACTCAAAATCTACCTTTGAACATTTCTCATTAGGAAAAATGAACACCCACTTAGCCTTAATACCTATTGCATCAAAACCTCGAATAAATGACAAAGCATGATTAGTGGATGCAGATCCTGGGTCATAGGATTTAGAAATTACATAAAATGTGCTCATTATATTTTTATTTATTTATTAATCATTCGATGTACTTCGCTATCGGAAAGATTCAAGAAAGTAGGGGAGTTTAATAAACGTACAGAATGCCATACTAACAAGCACTGTATGGAAACCGTAGGTAACCCAAACGGAACTAATAACAGAACCTGAACCAAGCACAGAAAACCTAATGATCTGGCGAGAGCATTTTTTGACTTTCGATATCCATTGGCAAAGGCTTTGATGAGGATATAGACATATAATACTAAATAGATAACACCACCCTTAAGAATCAGCCACATGTATCCCCATTCTAATGAACTACGAAGATTATTTTTTCCTAATGAATAACAGCCATTTACACCTCGACCGAAAATCCAACTTAAAAAATCAGTATTAAAATCTTGAATCATTGCACCCATATACTCTTCGCGGGAAGATTCTCTGAGACCTGCATTAATATCACCACCCTCGAAAGTACGACTAATCAATAAATCAAGAAAAGAGGTTTTTGTTGCAAGGTAATAGACAACAACTACAAAAGCGACAAATAGAACAGCAAATACTGACCGTATTTTACTTCTTCTAATATATCCTGATTTTGAACTATTGTAAAGGAATAAGAAAAACAAAAGAATATACCCCAAAGCAATTACCGAATTACCACGACCACCACCAGACACATGACAAAAAAAGTTTAAGAATAATATCAATAACAGAATCCAATAAATCTTTTTCTGAATTAAGTATTGAAATGACCAAGACATACATAGCACAGCTCCCAATCCAACAAATATTTGATTGGCAAGACTACGAACAGAGACAAAACCACTTGCATTTGCGAATTGTGTTCTACCGAATTCGTCAGCTAATGCTATGTAATCTTTAAAAACAAAGTAGGCAACAATAGACGCAAAGGAGGAAACAAGTGCTATTTTTCTTAAATACATGAATTCATCTATTCTCCAATCAACCAATATGACGAACGGAAATAGTATTGCAAACGTAGAATAAGGATTAACGAGAAAAAAACGAATTATGTCATACATGGAACTATTTGGAAGCGGTCCCTCTCCATAAAGATGTGGAGTATTCCCAATTAATGAACCACGACAAACCATAAATACTATTGTGGCATAAAGGAGTGTGACACTAACCTTCGCAGCCACAGGTATTGGCAATTTTGGGGCACGTGTAAAGGCAATAATAGTAATTATTACACCAAGCATACACAAATAGTTGGACCATGAAAAAAACAACGATCCCAATCCAGCTATCTCGTAAAGCAAGATGCCATAAAACATCCAAACAACGTGAGGTGCATTTTTTATATTAGCCATTTTGAATAATGTCGTTATATATCTTTAGTAAAGTATCGGTATTAATGCTTGGATCATGTCGCTGTTTTGCTACTCGAATTTCATTGAGCGACATATTTTCTAAATCAACATCTCCAGCAAATATTTTACAGATTATATATGCTAATATATTTGTTTCCTCAAAACGATATAGAAATCCAGTTACATTATTTTCTATCATATCAGAAATACCACCAACATATGAGGAAATAACTGGTGTACCCAAAATTTGAGCCTCTCCAACTGAGTTCGGACTGTTTTCAATAGTGGACGGACTGACGAATACATTGGCTTTTAGATATTGTTGTCTCATTTGCTCGGCATTTAGTGGACCAAGAAAGATTAAATGTTTCTCTAGACCAGCCTTAATAATTTGTTTTCTAAGATATTTTACATAACCAGTTTCAATTAATCTATGCTTAATTGAGTCCCCCTTTAAAGCCTTTATCCCTGAAAGATAGACTTTTGTATCAGGAAATTGTTTCACTACCAAAGGGAGTGCTTTTAGAAGTTGGTGGAATCCCTTATTAGTGTTAGTCGGTTGATTACAAAAAATAGTATGTCTCTCACAATTTTTATAAGACCAACATTCACCAGTGTAGAACTCTGGGCGCAAAGTCTCATTGCAAAAATGGTATTTGATTTTTTGATTAATAGCCCATGTGTTAGCTTTATCCCAAGTTGTGCGTCCTATCACGTGCTTCAATTCCTTAATTAAAGCAATTTCACTTTCTCCACACACCTTAAGATCTTTTACCTTATGAAACAAGGATTGTCTCAATAAAATATCCGATAATGAAAGGTAATTCACAATATCCCCAATCGATAATCCTGCCGTTTTGAATCTAGCAAAAACTGAAGTCATACCTTGGATAGAGGCCACAACGTGATCAGAACCGCAGGCCTTTACATATGCAAGACTATGAGAAAACTCTGTTCCATGAATATGTACAATATCAGGTCTTACTTTGTTTTTAATGCTTAGAAAATAAGATTCAAAAGCCGAATTATATTTGTGATTACCTGAACCCAAAGGGAAAAGAAGATAAATAATCTTTTCGCCTTTGAGTTCCACCAAATCAGATACTCTGTCTGTAGGCGACGCAATATATAGCTTAATCGAAGAATCTCTAACAATAGAATTCGCTGCACCAATCATCCAACCTCCAGTCCCCTTCAGAGAATTGTTGATTCTTAAAAGAGATAAAGCTTCAGGCAGTACTATATTTGAAATCCAAAGTATATTCATAATAGATAATTATTTGCGGAGAAAATTGCGGCATTGTATCGGCGCTATCAAAAAGCCATTAAAATTTGATATAATAGAAGCAATAATCACAGAAATTACTCCTAGGTTAAATACATTATTGCATATATAAAAACCAGCCAAAAATACTATTGGAGAAATAAGGCAAGAATACATCTGAAGGTTTAGTTTGCCAGCTCCATTAAGGATGCAAACAAATACATTTCCAAACATCATTACCCAAATATATAGAAATACAAATATTGAAAGAATTGGTGTAATTGATACTGAATTACCTATCCATATTTTGTAAACCCAAGGAGAGATAATAACCATTAGTACACCACCGATTGTAAATAAGACTAATAATTTCAAGTATTTTTTTTTAGTGTTACGAATCCAGTCAAAATCTTTTTTAGTTACAGCATCTGTCACTGCAGCCCAAATTGGGGTTGTCATAATTGACCAAACCATCCATAGAACGCTTATATACTTATATACAATATTGTATGCTGTCACCTCAGTAGCCCCAATATATCTTAAAATAAGAAAATTGGACATCTGATATTGAATTATCCCCGCTATTTGAATAACAAAAAATTTAGCCCCTAGGTTCAGAAGAGAGGGTGCTACTTTAAAATCAATGCTTTTAATCGAAGGTGCTATTGCTTTATACCGTCCTGAAAACAAAGTGATATTAAAGATACTTGAGATTATTAATGGAGATGCACATAAAGCGACACACAACTTCAGTAAGCTTCCTTGTGTTGTTAGTGTCAATATCCAAATGATTGTAAGTGATAATACTTGCTGAACTAAATCTCTTGCTGATGCTCCAGCAGGATTCTGATCTGCTTGAAGAACCATATTAATTGTAGATAGAATAAAATTAAGACAAAAGTATACTACAATAATACAAATAGCAGCTAATAAACTATTGCCTACAGAGTCAGAAATATTAAGAACAGAATTCCAATTAATAAAAGGAGCAATAAATAGAATAATTAGCATTAATGGTATAAAAATGAGACATAACAATGCATATGTAGTACTTACATACTTTTTCCCAAGATTAATATCACCCTTTGCAAGTGCCTCTCCAAGGTTGTTCTTTAGACCATTGTTGAGTCCTACATTAAAGAAGCTCATCCAAGAAACCATAGCGCTTAATGTAAGCCAAATTCCATAATTCTCACTATCAACATATTTTATAGTCATCGGAACTAGCAGCAATCCAATTAGAATATTTCCGCCTTTAAGGAATAACATCCTTATGATGTTCTTCTTCGCCTTTACGGATCGTTCCGAACCTTTAGTAATGGCTTTTTTAATTTTTTCTATTATTTTGTTACTTGCACCCATATTGTAAAGATCAATTATAAGCCAATAGACTTTCTTAGACGCTCCACTAATAATATTCTATTAATTGTATTGGTATTTCCTTGATATTCAAACCAAGCTGGAATAGTTTTCTTTCTATAAGCAGGTGCACCCACAAGTAGAGCATTTCCATCAATACAGCCTTTAATAACAACAGAATTAGCAGAAATCATAATATTATCTCCTAGATCCTCCCCAGTAATTACTTTTGCTCCTGTTGAAAGATAAAAGTTATCTCCAATAGATTTGGGTCTAGATGTAATACATGTTGATGTATGTAAAACAGCATAATTACCAATTTTATTATTTGGGCCAACAACAATCGTTCCATAGTGTGGTAAGATGAGACCGTATCCAAAAACACCTGGAGGAATGCTAAACCCGAGTTTTACAGATAGTCTTCTAAATTTTATCTTATTGATTACCAATAAATAACCTCCCCGATTTGAATAATAGTCCACCTTCCTCATGGAAATTAGATAATCCATTATGTAATCAGGGAAAAAAAATTCCCGTAACCTCTGCTTGAACGAGGGTTTGAAATAACCTCTATTCATCATGTAGTCAGCCCTAATATAAAACTCTAATTCTTTCTCAGTTCGTATCATATCTGGATGCTATAAGAAATTTTGGTACTACATATATAAACACTCAATTTTAGGCATACCACCATTATAGGCACTTTTCCTGGCCTATAATGGAGTGTATTAAAGTTTGGACGTTTCTTTTAACATTAGATTGGAGAATCTTGGGGACTATATATGGATTTTTGTAATTGACTAGTTGAATTACTTATTCCTTGAATATCTGCATCTTTACTCATTGTTGTAGAAGTTCCAATTGGATATTGACTCAGTATTGCATTGAGGTCATATTTGCTATTTAACACACTAACATCTCTTGCAATAGATTCTACTTGTGAAAGAAGATCGGAATTGTTGATTATTGACTGGTAACCTGCGGCTCTAACCTCTTCAAGCGCCTTTCCCATTGCAATATACTGATTGTTTGTGTCGCGTGAAGTAAAGTATGCAAAGAGTATGGATGAAATAGAAAGTATAATGGATAATATCATTGAGAAATTTGACAACATGGAAATCAGTCTTTCCGAATTTAAATCTGTTGCTTTTAATGATGCCATGCCTACCAATAAAACTAAAAGCAACGCTATAATCCAAACAAGGTTGCAATAGATGATGGCGTGCTTACTAAAGCATCTCTCTTGAGGAGCATTTGTCTTAGTAGATTGGATGAGTTGGATAATTTCTTCAATCTTTGCCATAATTATTTTCTCCTATGTTGCTGCTTTATATCGTTTCTATATTCATATATCATATCTCTCAAGACAAGTATCATGTTTGAGAAAAGATTAGGGGCGTCTACATTTCCAAACAGGAAACTCTCAACCGACATCCAAAGTCGACCAGATATAACAACAACCTTACCACATTTATATTGCTTTGTTATATTCATAGCTATCCTCCATTTTTCTGTATTATTATCCTCAATGTTGTCAATATCTGGTAGCCACATTCTAAAAAATGTGGGATCTTTTTCCTTGTGATATTCTGCCACATAATGCAGATTATTAATTGAAAATGTAATAATATTGTCCGAAGGCATCTGAAACTGTATATGATTTAATGTCAAAAATTTTTTGAGCTTTTCTATCATTTGCTTTATTCAATTTGTGAGAACTTAATCCGAATAGAGAGTATTCAATATAATGAAATTTCCACATTACGCTTGCATCACAGTCTTGATAATCTTAGTAGACTTTCTATTGATCCAAAAAGCAATCGCAAGTCCCAATACTATAACAATAATATATTCTAAATATCTGCCATGAAAGATTCCATGGTTGATTCGGGATGGTATAAGGGTTCGGAAAAAGTGGTTAATATAAATATTTGTCAAATAAGACTCAAGTGAAACCGTTCCTAACGGAATAAGCACACTTACAAAAGAGGGGAAAAATTCCAGTAGGCAAAGGGTGTTCACATGGCCATTGTCCTTTATATATATAACGCAAATTTATCCCACATAAGGATTAATTATCCGCCGATAATCCAACACTGAAGGGTATGCTACCAATATCATCTGGGGATAGTGCCCATCGGAATGCGGGGTGAATTTCCCAGTCGTATCCGAAATCTGCAATACCAGATGTCAGATATTTATTCTCCTCAAAATATTTTCGGTCGATAAATCCGTCTTTACGTTCCTTGCGAGCCGTTATGAAGTTTATTTTATAAAGGAAATGATGAAGGCTCTTTGCCGTAGCCACTTTTCCGTTAGTAAAGAAGAATGAGCCCTGCTGCATGATGCAGTTCAGTTTAGCATGAAGTTCTGTGGTGGTATATATGTATCCTTTACCTGCCTTACGTTCCTGTGACGATGGCTTCATGTTCAGCAATAAGCGTTCAATATCTTTCAGTTCCGACCTGTATTCATTAACGGTATCCTGTATACGGTCATGTGAATAATTTACAAAAACAGATTTCAGACTATCCGTATCAATCTTGTTCTTGTCATTTTCGTATGCGCATTTTGAAGCAGCATTGCAAAGCTTCACCAAATCACGCGGACGCTTTCGAATGAGGGACATCAATATGACATACATTGGTTTGTTCTCCCATTTTCCTCTATCCGTGAAATATTTCTCAAAAATTGGATTGAGGTAGTTGGCTAGATTTCGCTGCTCCACATGCCTGTTCTTGTCAACATCAAACCCTCTACCAAAGTATGTTTCTATGCGTTTGATGAGCAGAAGCAGTATCTCATGATTCGTCCAGTTGTGCCAAATGACGGAATCGCCAATTTTATCTGTCGATTCATCCGAAGTCCTAACAAGATAGAATACATCCGTCCGCAAAGAAATGCGGAACTGAAGCCCCCTGTTGTCATTGGACAAATCCCTGACAGCATTCAGAAGGGCGGAAATCCTTCGTATGTCGGATTTCTTGCTTTCCCACCCCCTGTCCAAATCATCCACATAGACAATAATTCTGTTTATCCTCAGAAAATTCTCCACTACCAATTTATCGGTCCCAGATATACCTTTATCTTCCAATTTCTTCTGGAAAAATTGTTTGACAAACGGCAGGAATTGTGTTACTAATCTCCCATATTCTTTAATATCCTGACTGATGGGGAATTGAAGATGTATGCTTTCGCAAATCTTATTGGTGATTATCTGAAGTAGACCTGTTTTCCACAATCTGATGAGGTTATCGAAATCATCCTCGTTCTTTCCTAAATTCGCTATATCGTCAGGTCTGATGAGTATAGAAACACGGTTGTTTTCCTTATCTTCATGCCGAGCAATGGTGAAGATGGCGGATTTCCCGATTCCCTTGTGTCCAACAAGTATCCGCAAAGGAAGATCTGCCGTCAGTCGTTCATGCGTCCGGCTCTTTATATAGTAGGCTTGTAGTCGTGCAAAGTCCTCATCCTCTGCTGCTTCCTTTCCGAAAAGCTTGCTTACGACCTCATCTGTAAAGGTAATATTTTGTAGTGTATCCATATTGTTTCTATTAAAGATAGAAATCTTATCCATATTATTTTATATACCACTCCGCGAACTTCCTCAATCCTTCTCTCAACGGCGTGGAGGGCTTAAAGCCGAAGTCCTGCTCCAAGGGGGTTGTATCTGCGTATGTGACGGGTACATCGCCAGGCTGCATCGGCACGAGTTCCTTGTGGGCTTCGAAGTCATAGTCTGCGGGCAGCACGCCTGCGCGGATCAATTCTTCTTGGAGGATGGACACGAAGTCAAGCAGGTTCTCGGGTTGGTTGTTGCCGATGTTGTAGACTTTGTAAGGGGGAATGGGCAGGCCGTCCTCGCCCGTGCGCTTCTCGGGCGCATGGCGCATCACGCGCACCACGCCCTCTACAATATCATCAATGTAGGTGAAGTCGCGCTTGCAGTTGCCGTAATTGAAGATTTTTATCGTATCCCCCTTTACCAGTTTGTCGGTAAAGCCGAAGTAGGCCATGTCAGGACGGCCGGCAGGACCGTAGACGGTGAAGAAGCGAAGGCCTGTGCTGGGTATGTTGTACAATTTGCTGTATGCATGCGCCATCAGTTCGTTGCTCTTCTTCGTGGCAGCATAGAGGCTGACGGGATTATCTACCTTATCGTCCGTGGAATAGGGCACTTTCTTGTTGCTCCCGTAGACGCTGCTGCTGCTGGCATACACAAGGTGCTCCACCTCGTGGTGGCGGCAGGCCTCGAGGATATTATAGAAACCGATAAGGTTGCTCTCCACATAAGCGTCGGGGTTGGTGATGCTATAACGCACGCCTGCCTGCGCCGCGAGGTTGACCACAACATCTATGCTGTGCTCGGTGAATACCTGCTCGATGAGTGCCTTGTCGGCTATATTGCCTTTGATGAATGTCCAATCTTTTGACAGGCTTTCTATCTCTTGAAGCCGCTCGTATTTGAGATTGACATCATAGTAATCGGTGATGGAGTCGATGCCGATGACCTTGATGCCCTCAAAGTCGCTCAACAGCCGTTTCGACAGGTTGCTGCCGATAAAGCCCGCGGCACCTGTGACCAGAATGGTCTTGCCGCTCAAATCTATATTGTATTCCAGCATAAGGCTAATCTCTCTTGAAAATGTCCCTTGTATATACCTTGTCTTTCACGTCATCCAGACAGGCATCATAGCGGTTGGCGATGATGGCGGCGGATTGCAGCTTGAATGTATCGAGGTCGTTAACAACTTTGCTGCCGAAGAAGGAGTCGCCGTCCGACAAAGTTGGCTCATATATAATAACCGTTGCACCCTTGGCCTTGATGCGTTTCATGATGCCCTGGATGGCCGACTGGCGGAAGTTGTCGGAGTTGCTCTTCATCGTCAGGCGGTACACGCCGATGACCACATCTTTCTCTTTATCGGCATCCCAGCGGGCATTTTCATGGTAATACCCAGTTTTCTGCAGCACGGCGTCGGCGATGTAGTCCTTGCGCGTGCGATTACTCTCAACAATGGCTGACATCATATTTTGGGGCACGTCGGCATAGTTTGCCAGCAACTGCTTTGTGTCCTTGGGCAGACAGTATCCTCCGTAACCGAAGCTCGGGTTGTTGTAGTGCGAACCGATACGCGGATCCAGTCCTACGCCCTCGATGATGGACTGAGAGTCCAGTCCTTTTACCTCGGCGTAGGTGTCCAGTTCATTGAAGTAGCTGACTCGCAGGGCGAGGTAGGTGTTGGCAAAGAGCTTGACTGCCTCTGCCTCTTTCATTCCCATAAACAACGTGTCAATGTCTTCCTTGATTGCTCCTTCTTGTAGCAGTTTGGCAAAAGTCTTGGCATATTCTTCTGCCTCGGGGTTGCCGATGGCTTTGATGGCAGCGTTCTCTTCGTCAAACTCCGATCCTTCTATCATCTTGGGGTAGCCCACGATGATGCGGCTGGGATAGAGGTTGTCGTAGAGGGCTTTGCTCTCGCGCAGGAACTCTGGCGAGAAAAGTAAATTGAAATGCTTGCCCTTCAACTCTGGTTTAAGCAGGAATTGCAAGGCATATTTCTTATAGAGGGAACGGGTATAGCCTACAGGTATGGTGCTCTTGATGACCATCACGGCATCGGGATTGACTTCCAAAACCAGGTCGATGACGTCTTCAATGTGGTGCGTGTCAAAGAAGTTCTTGACGGGGTCGTAGTTGGTGGGAGCTGCGATGATGACAAAGTCGGCATCCTTGTATGCCTCTTTACCATCAAGAGTGGCGGTCAACTGCAACTCCTTTTCGGCGAAGTATTTCTCAATGTATTCGTCCTGGATGGGCGAAACACGGTGGTTGATTTTTTCCACCTTTTCGGGGATGACGTCAACAGCCGTCACACTGTGGTGCTGAGCCAGCAGGGTGGCCATACTGAGACCGACGTAGCCGGTGCCTGCTACGGCAATTTTCAAATCTTTATAGGCTTTCATTGTATGATTATGTTCGGTTTTAAAATGCTCAATACTCCGCTTCCTTAATCCGAGAATAGTTGTAGCGTGAAACCATGAATTACCCGAATAACGTTTTTTACCCCTCTTTCCTCCACACCATCTTATTGACAACGCCGACGTAGCTTTGGATGATCTTGACGACTTTGTTGCTGACGTCGTCGGTGTAGTTGGGCACGGGGATGCCGTGGTTGCCGTCGCGGGTCATGCTGACGGCGAGTTCCACGCTCTGCAGGAGTCCCTTCTCGTCAATGCCGCTGAGGATGAAGCAGGCTTTGTCGAGGGCTTCGGGACGCTCGGTGCTGGTGCGGATGCATACGGCGGAGATGGGTTTGCCGATGGAGGCGTAGAAACTGCTTTCCTCAGGCAGGGTGCCGCTGTCGCTCACCACGCAGAAGGCGTGCATCTGCAGACAGTTGTAGTCGTGGAAGCCTAGGGGCTGCTGTACTTGAACACGCGGGTCAAGTTGGAATCCGCTGGCTTCGAGGCGGTGGCGACTGCGTGGGTGACAACTGTAGAGAATCGGCATGTCATACTTCTCTGCCATCTTGTTGATGGCGGTGAAGAGGCTGAGGAAGTTTTTTTCGGTGTCTATGTTTTCTTCGCGATGGGCTGAGAGGAGGATGTATTTGCCTTTCTCTAGACCTAGGCGTTTGTGCACATCGCTGGCTTCTATCTCTTGCAGGTTTTCGTGAAGTACTTCTGCCATAGGGCTGCCTGTGACGTAGGTACGCTCACGGGGCAGGCCGCACTCGGCTAGGTAGCGGCGTGCGTGCTCGCTGTATGCTAGGTTCACGTCGCTGATGATGTCCACGATTCTACGGTTGGTTTCTTCGGGGAGGCACTCATCCTTGCAGCGGTTGCCTGCTTCCATGTGGAAGATGGGGATGTGCAGGCGCTTGGCTCCTATTACGCTTAGGCAGGAGTTGGTGTCGCCGAGCACGAGCACGGCATCGGGCCGCGTCTGGGCGAAGAGCTTGTAGGAGCAGTTGATGATGTTGCCGCAGGTGGCGCCAAGATCATCGCCTACGGCATCCATATATACTTCGGGTTCTGCGAGCTTGAGGTCGCGGAAGAAGATGCCGTTGAGGTTGTAGTCGTAGTTCTGGCCTGTGTGGGCGAGAATCACATCAAAGTACTTACGGCACTTGTTGATAACGGCGGCAAGGCGGATAATCTCGGGGCGGGTGCCGACGATGATGCAGAGTTTGAGTTTGCCGTTTTCTTGCCAGTGAATGTCAGTATAATCAAACTTCGGTTGCTTTTCCATAAAAATAATTTTAGACAAAAATTTCCATTAATTATCCACAAATTTTATCACAAATTATTTGTCCTCAATATCGTATTCCCAATCAATATCTGAGTCAAATAACAGATTCATATTTTTATCCAAGAGAACACAATGGTTTTCCTCTTCTATAAAGGCATATCGCTCACCTTGAAGGCTACTTGCACCAAAATTTACAAGTATGCCAACAGGCTTTTTTGTTAATCGTAAATAATTGAATAATTGCGCTCGATGTGCAGGATTTAATTCCTTCACACTTTTCAACTCAACAATAATATCTCCGGCAACTAAATCTGCCTTATATTTTTTATCAAGTATATAATGCTTATAATAGCAAGGAATCTCTTTTTCGCGTACGCACTCAATCCCTTGCTCTTTTAGTTCAAGGTATAGTGCCTCCTGATATATCTGCTCCAAAAGCCCCCAATTCAGTTCTGAATGAACCTTCATGGCTGCTCCAATTATCCTATACGCGTCATCTTTGTATTGATCAAAATATTTCATTTCCAAGAATTTATGAAATAATTCGTGGATATTCGTGATAATTCGTGTTCGTCTATTCCTTCACTACCTTATCAAAATAGGTGTCGGGGCGCTGAGGATTGAAAATTTCGTTGCAATACATGACGGTGACGAGGTCCTCGGTGTCGGAGAGGTTGATGATGTTGTGGGTGTAGCCGGGGAGCATCTGCACAGCCTGTATCTTCTCGCCGCTCACTTCGTAGTTCCAGATTTCATCCGTTCCCTCCTTGCGGAGCTGAATAAGGCCATGACCTGATACTACGATAAAGGTTTCCCACTTGCTGTGATGCCAGTGCTCCCCCTTGGTAATGCCCGGCTTGGAGATGTTGATACTCACCTGTCCGCAGTTGAGCGTGTGCATCAGTTCCGTGAAGGAGCCTCTTGCATCCACGTTCATCTTGAGGTCATAGATGGCCTTCTCCTTGGGGAGATAGCTGAGATAGGTGGTCATGAGCTTATATTTCAAGCTGCCCTGGGGCAGTTCAATCATGTTGATGCCGTCCTTGTTGGCGGCTGCATCTGCACACTCATGGATGATGTCAACGATTTCGCCAAGGGTGGTTTTATGGGTGACGGGACAGTAGCAGTAAGCCCCTCCTAAATCCTCCCCTAAATGGGAGGACTTCAGTTCGCAAACAGATTTAATCTGCGAGAGTACGTTCTCCAGATCAAACAGGACTTCTTCATTCTTAAATCGCAATTCGCTATATCCCATCTTCATAAGCTCAGCTGTACGAAGATCGTCAGCATCTCTCTGCTCCGGGGTAGAATGATATCCGCCGTCTAATTCTATGGTAAGATTCAGATCATTGCAGAAGAAATCAACGATGTGGTCTCTGATGATATGCTTTCTGCGGAATTTATGGTCAAGACCCTTCCCTTTAAGCGCTTTCCAGAGAACTTCTTCGGCTTCTGTAGGATTTTTGCGCATGTTCTCAGCATGCTTTTTCAACACATCATAGAGCGTTGGATCTGCTGTGTGTACTCCAAACTTGTCTGCATAGGAGCCCCCCTGCCCTTTAGGGAAGGGGATGGGGGTTAGGCCCGCATACTCGCATCGGTGCTCTTCGCCTTTGAGGGCGCCTATCAGTTCATCGACAAGGTCGTCGATGTAGAGTAGTTCCATCTCCACGCTGCGGTCATTGACCTGGATGGGGAGGTCGTGGGCGATGTTGTGGCAGAAGGTGGCAATGGCTGAATTGTAGTTCGGTCTGCACCACTTGCCGAAGAGGTTCGGGAAGCGATAGACCAATACCTTGGCTCCTGTCTCCTTGCCGTATTCGAACATCAGTTCCTCTCCAGCTTTCTTGCTCTTACCGTATTCGCTTGTTCCGAAACGACCTGCCAGGGTGGCTTGGATGGAGGAACTGATCATGACGGGGCAGTTGTTTTTGTACTTCTTCAACGTATTGAGAAGAGTGGTGGCAAAGCCGAAGTTGCCCTCCATGAACTCCTTCGGGTCCTGAGGACGGTTCACACCTGCCAGGTTGAAGACAAAGTCGCAATCCTTGCACCACTCATCGAGTTGCTCAGGAGTGGAGTCGATGTCGTACTCATAAACGGCATCAATCTTCACGTCGCCATACCAACGTGCCTTGCCTTCCTTTATATTATTGAGTTGGGAGCAGAGGTTTTTGCCGACGAACCCTTTGGCACCCGTTACCAATATCTTCATTGCTGTGCTATTGAACGTTTTTTGAAACATTAATGCTCATGAATTACTCACGAATTGATTCATGAATTTTATATGTCTCACGCAGAATCCGCGGAATATATTAATGACTTATTAATGAGTTAATCAATGAACATTAATGGATGAACTCGTGCGGAATCCGTGGTCCAAGAACTATTCAGAGCGGATGTCGCGGGCTTTGGCACGAGTCTGCAATCCCAAGTCTTCGCGGATGAAGTTGAGTTTCAGGAGCAGTTCCTTCATACCCTCCACATCGAGGCGGCGGGTATTGTGGCTGTGATAGTCTTCCGTACGACTGATGGCATCATCGCCTTCGGTGAAAAACTTGTCGTAGTTAAGGTCACGACTGTCACATGGAATGCGGAAGTAGTTGCCCATGTCCTCAGAGCGGAGCATCTCTTCACGGGTGACGAGTGTCTCGTAGAGTTTCTCACCGTGGCGAGTTCCGATAACCTTCACCTCGGTCTCGCCGTATTTCGGGTCAACCTGGCTATATACTTCCTTCAATGCTTGTGCAAGAACATCGAGCGTTGCTGCCGGTGCTTTCTGTACGAAGAGGTCACCGTTGTTTCCATGTTCAAAGGCATAGATAACGAGGTCAACGGCATCGTCGAGGGTCATCATGTAGCGCGTCATGTTCGGGTCGGTGATGGTGATGGGTTTACCCTCCATCATCTGTTCTACCCAAAGTGGGATTACCGAGCCACGACTTGCCATCACATTACCGTAGCGTGTGCAGCAGATAGTGGTCTTGGCGTTGGGACCAAGGGCACGTCCCTGGGCGATTGCCACTTTCTCCATCATTGCCTTGGAAATACCCATCGCATTGATGGGATAGGCGGCCTTGTCAGTGGAGAGTACCACCACGTTCTTTACCTCATGAGCAATGGCGGAAAGCAGCACATTGTTCGTTCCTTCCACATTGGTGCGTACAGCCTCCATGGGGAAGAACTCGCACGAAGGCACCTGCTTCAAGGCGGCGGCAGCGAATACATAGTCCACGCCCGACATCGCAAAGTCCACGGCCTGACGCTCGCGCACATTGCCAATATAAAACTTCACCTTATGAGCCACATCTGAGCGGTTAGCCTGAAGGAAGTGACGCATATCATCTTGCTTCTTTTCGTCACGACTCAGAATACGAATCTCTTTGATGTCGCTATCGAGGAAGCGACGAAGCACGGCGTTACCAAAACTGCCCGTACCGCCTGTAATCAACAGGACTTTGTCTTTGAAGATGCTCATGTTTATGTATATGAATTGAATTATTTCACTAACTGGATAAGCTCTGTCTCCACCTGTATGGCAGCGGAGAGATTGCATTCTTCAAGGTCAATGAGCAAGTGTTTGTATTTGCTGCCGCGTTTGCTCATCAGGCGACCTTCAAAGCCGTTGAGACGACCACCGATAATGCGTATCTGCTTGCCATAGATCTGCGGTGAGACTTCCTCATAACTGTAGTATTCCACATTGTCAGTCTGTTCAACGGCTTCACGGAACTTCTCGAATTCCTTAGCTCGCACGCTCATTGCCTCATACTGCTTGCCACCACGCACATAGCGGTACTGTAACAGTTCCATCTTCTGGACGATGGGGTCAAGTTCTTCCTTGGACTTATGAACGAAAACAAGGTCGGACATATAGGGAACGAAACGCGCCACACGTTTTCCATGTTCAAGGAATACACGCTGTTTAAGCGGCACGAAGACGCAACCCTCCATCTCAGGCATTGCTTGCAGTTGTTTGTAGGCGGGATTTTTGGCATTCGGACGTGCTAAATCACGCAACACATACCAACGGTCTTCTGACGTTTTTACAGCTCCCATAAAGATAAAGAAGGCAAGCTTAGGAGAGTAAATAATGGAGGATAAGAGTACTTCTTCTATTCCTGCTTATTCTCAATTACTAGTTGAAAAACAGGCAGTTACGCATTTATAATACGAAAGTTTACTCCTAAAGTCAAACTTCCTGTCGACTTGCGATTGCATCTTAACCTTGCATTCTATTTTTATTAAATTATACTTTTTTTCTCTCAATTATCTTCATCCCTTAATAAGAGATGTATCTAATCGCTAGCAAAGGTATGAAAAAAGTTTTCAAACAGGCTAAAATTATATCATTATTTTCACGACGCTCGCAATTCTTTCATTTAAGGGGTGTTCAATAAGTCATGGGATAAGGAACGTTCAAAAGAAAGTGTTTGCGTTTTAGCTGACTTTTTAGTGTCCCTTTTGTCAGTTTCTACATTACATACGCCAAACTATGCACAAAAACTATACAAACCCTACACAAAACCCTACATTCCACTGATTATCAACACGTTTCCCCGTGTATAGTTTGCGCGCAAACTATACACAAACTATACACAAAACCCTACATTGAGAGTCAAAGAGACAAAGAGTCAAAGAGTCAAAAAGTTGGGGAGTCAACGGTCAATAGTCAACGGTCAACGGTCAACGGTCAACGGTCAAAGAGACAAAGAGAGGAAGAGACGAAAGACGAAAGGACGAAAGGACCGCCTTTTTGAAACATTAATGTTCATGAATTATTCACGAATTGACCATGAATTGATTTTTTGAACATGACTGTTCAGAAATTAATGAGAGATTTAAGAAATAATTTCCCTTATACTCTATTTCCTCAGAAAGATTTCCTCCATAGATTTCTATTTGAAAAATATAAAACGTGAAGGAAGGGGGATTGCTAAAGCAAGAAATCTATTTGTGGAAATCTCTTTTTGGGAAATGATTTCCTCATTAAAATTGCCTCCGTGGATTTCTATTTGAAAAATATAAAACGTGAAGGAAGGTTATTGCTAAAGCAAGAAATCTATTTGTGGAAATCTCTTTTAAGACAATTAATGAGCATTAATGGAGAAACAATTCTTGCTGGGAGCGCACCTAGGAAAAATTAGGAGCGCACCTGGGAAAAACTAGGAGCGCACCTAAGTAAAACTAGGAGCGCACCTAGGAAAAACTGGGAGCGCACCTAAGTAAAACTAGGAGCGCACCTAAGTAAAACTAGGAGCGCACCTAGGAAAAACTAGGAGCGCACCTAGGAAAAACTAGGAGCGCACCTAAGTAAAACTAGGAGCGCACCCAGTTAAGATTCCCTTCCTCAAATTTTAATTTGCCTTCCTCAAATTTTTCTTTCCCTTCCTCAAATTATTATTTGCCTTCCTCAAATTTTAATTTCCCTTCTTCAAATTTTTATTTGCCTTCCCCTAATTTTTCCTAGCCTTCCCATAGTTTTTCCTAGCCTTCCCATAGTTTTTCCTAGCCTTCCCATAGTTTTTCCTAGCCTTCCCCTAGTTTTTCTTAGCCTTCCCCTAATTTCACTTAGGTGCGCTCCTAAGTAAAACTGCGCGCCGCCATCTTCGCGGGCGTACAGCCCTCCAGGCTAATCTTTCCTTGCCTTCTGCTATCCCCGGGCGTCGCCCGGGGTTACTCACAGTATAGCCCTCCAGGCTAAGATACTTTTGCTGCACAGGTGACAACGCCAGCAAGTGTGGGTACGCTGCGCTTCATGTCTTAGGAGGAGGATAAGACCAGCAAGGCTATCCAGCCTGGAAGGCTGTACTGTGAGTAACCGGGGGCAACGCCCCCGGACAGCGTCAACTCCCTCAGTGTCAGCCTGGAAGGCTATACGCCCGCGAAGATGGCGGCGGTAGCCGCAGCGCCTCCCTTATCACGTCACTTTCCCTTTAAAATCGGGGTCTGGGTGCGCACCCAGTTAAAACTTGATGCCAACTTAAAGCGGCTCGCGCCGCCATCTTCGCGGGCGTACAGCCCTCCAGGCTAATCTTTCCTTGCCTCCTGCTATCCCCGGGCGTTGCCCGAGGTTACTCACAGTACAGCCCTCCAGGCTAAACCCCTCCCTCCCACTCTTTCTCTCTTTGTCTCTTTGTCTTTTAGTCTCTTCCTCTCTTTGTCTCCAAAACAAGACCCCCATGTGCGGTGCATCAGCGCCGCAACAAAGCCCTTCCCTTTAGGGAGGGGTTGGGGTAGGCCCTGTCTCTTAGTCTCTTAGTCTCTTAGTCTTTTAGTCTCTTTATCTCCCCCACTCTTTGACTCTTTGTCTCTTTGTCTCCATGTATGCTTCATGTATAGTTTGTGTATAGTTTGCGGGCAAACTATACACACCGCAACGCACTAAATATCAGCGGAATGTATGATTCAATGTATAGTTTGCATAGTTTTTTTCGCACTCCCTTTTTATGTCGAATGGGGTTGTACCAGCGAACCGCGCACAAACCCTACATTCCTTACCGCCATCGCTCCCTGTTCTTCCTCCATGAACTTAAAAATAAAACACAAAAAATAAACCCCGAAACACTTGCATTTCGCGGCTAAATTTATTACCTTCGCACTCAGATAACAGAAGCGACGTGAATGGTCAGGACGCAGGAAAACTTGCGGATAGTATCTTCTGTTAGATCAACTACAACAATCTACTGCATGAGAGGGCTCCAAAAACAAAACACCGGCACTGAATGTCGGCGTACGCTAACTATTTATTATTTTCATTATGGCAAACACTACCCTCAAACAACAGCAGGCATTTTCAAACCAGGAAGAAAATGCACACACACCGTTTGAACTCTTTCAGCAGTTCATCTCCAACCCCAAGATGATGCAAATGTTCCTCTCGCCCAAAACGGGCGAAGCACTCAGCGTCCTCAGCGAGTTTTTCCAAAACGCCAACCCAAAAGCGGACGAAAATGCCGAAGCGAAAACCAACGCCGGCGTCAAATACATCACCCCGCAACAAGTGGAAGATGAGGTACTTAAGAATTGGGAAGTACGGTTCAACGTCATGACGCAGCACCCCGAGGTGCGGAACAGGAAAGACCCCGAGGCGCGGTTGAAACCCATGAGCGTGCGTGCCCACAATTCCATCGTGCGCAGCGTGCAGCAGACCTATCCCAACTGTTTCCGCAGCAGTATTGATGCCTATCTCTTGTCCGAGGACGTACCCGAGTTCCACCCCCTGCGTGCCTATCTCACCTCCCTGCCCGAGTGGGACGGTCGCGACCGCGTCGGCGAACTGGCAGCGCGTGTCTCCCGTGACGACCTCTGGCAGCGCGTTTTCCGCCGCTGGCTACGCGGTGCGGTGAAGGGCTGGCTCAGCGAGCAAGATTCCATGGTAGTGTTTGATTGTCAGATTGCTCCGCTGTTGGTCAGCGAGCGTCAGGGCATGGGAAAAAGTACGTTCTGCCGCATGCTTCTGCCGTCCTGTCTGCGCTCCTATTTCACCGACAAGTTCGACCTCACGGCAGACGCCAAGTCCGAACTTTATCTGGGAAAATATGCGCTCATCAACATGGACGAGTTCGACCGCTATTCCGAGCGTCAGATGGCTACGCTGAAGAACCTCATGCAGTTGACGGAGGTCAAGGTACAGAAAGGGCGCAGCCAGGTGGCGATGCAGATGACGCGCACGGCGGCATTCATCGGTACGTCGAACATGACGGAACTCCTGACCGACCCGACGGGTTCGCGTCGTTTCTTCTGCCAGATAGTGGAAGCCCCCATCACGCGTGAACCGATTGAGCATGAGCAACTTTACGCCCAGGTAGTGGCAGAGATTCGCCACGGCGAACCGACCTTTTTCAGCCATGAGGAGGAGGCAGAGATTGAGGAACACAACCGTTCTTTCTATCGTCAATCTCCTCTGGCAGAGGCATTTCACCGTTCCTTCACTTTTGCGGAGGACGACGACAACGCGCAGTGGGTTTCTGCCACTGAAATCTTCGAGACCTTGAAGCGTGACTCTCGCCGCGCCCTGCAGGGCTTGAAAATGACGGGCTTAGGTCGTCAGTTGCGCCGCATGGGTATCCCCAAGAAGCGCACCGCCCAGGGCATGTTCTATGGAGTGAAGAAACTGGAGAAACCCGCTGAAGCAGAGGTGGAGAAAGTGAAAGTGGAGGTCGCTGAGAAGGAGTTCTCGCAGAGTTCTGAGAAAAAATTCTCGCAGATTTCGCAGATTCCGCAGAGTACTGAGAAGGAGTTCTCGCGGAGTCCGCAGTGTCCGCAGAGGGCAGAGAAAAATTTCTCGCAGATTTCACAGATTCCGCAGAGTTCAGAGAAGGTGTTCTCGCAGAGTCCGCAGATTCCGCAGATTTCTGAGAATCCGGAAGAGTCGCAAGATTCCTTTGATACGTTTGGTTCGTATTCAGAAAGCAAATTAACGCCTCATCAACGCCCCGATTAACGAGCACTATTCATTTCCCCGCCATTTGGGAGGACGACTGTGCGCCTGCAAGAAAACTTCATTATATGTTTCTGTAGGGCTTTGCCGCCCAATCCCACACATCCAACGCATTTGTTATCAAGTTGCTTACAAAGATGTGTGTAGGGATTGTGCAGAAAAAATGAACCTCTAAATAAGGTATAAAGTGCGGAGCGTGCCCTTATTCTTTTGCCCCAGTCCCAAATTTGTTACACTTGTTTTAAATCTGCAAAGCGGAAGTTGCATTAAACTATTTTATGTATTTTTGCAAGCGGTAGCGGTTTCCGCGACCTGCAAACAAGACCAAGAACATATTACATACCATATAAAGGAAATTCCCTCGTAGTTACAAAGGCTTTGGTCAGCCGCAGGTGCTACTTGGAAGTTTCTTGTTTTATGAGGCGGACAATTCATATTTCAGATTACCAATTATGAACGATAAGAATGAAGTGTTTTGCTATTCAAACGTAAAGGATGCCAAAATTCTTTTGGGGGCATATCGCAGCGAGAAAGACCAACTTTCCTGGATAGTTGGTCAGAAAACGCATAGATATGAAAAGCTATATAACGTGCGATTAAATAACGATATATTCTCTACACGAAATGGTGGGATTGTGTCGTCCACGAAGCCCGATTATATCCTAATTTACGATACTGCAAACCCAAAGGTAGGTTATCACCTGTTTCCTTGTATTTCTCAAAGCATCAAACGCGAAGATGAAATGCAGGTGTTGAAATACCCCACACCGCATGGTGACTATATGGTCTATTTGCTTGGGGATGAAATTCAAGCAGAGGCTGTAGATATACCACGACTCATGGAAGAAGTAGAACAAATAAATCCAGGACGTGCCAAACATTCGCCAACGATTATTTGTGGAGCCGATGTTGCAGAGGTTGCTAAGCCGCAATCCCCACTACCGGCTTTGGCATCTATTCAGCACCGTAAGGTTCTACGAATTATAGACTTGTTTGCCGGTATTGGTGGTATAAGAAAAGGTGTAGAACAAGCTGCTGCGGAAAGAGGAATTGAAACGGTTTGTGTCTTTACCTCAGAGATTAAGAGTCATGCCATCAAGGTGCTGCAAGAAAACCACCCGGCCGAAACCATTCACGGCGATATTACCAAGGTTTCAACTAATGAAATTCCCGACTTTGACATTCTATGTGCCGGCTTTCCTTGTCAGGCATTCAGTGCTGCCGGAAAGAGACAGGGATTTGCCGATACACGCGGTACAATGTTCTTTGAAGTTGAACGTATTCTACGAGACAAAAAACCACAGGGTTTTATCCTTGAAAACGTGGAAGGACTGGTCAACCACGATGGTGGACGCACGCTTGAAGTAATTACGCAACGGCTGAGGGATTTGGGCTATCAATTTGACTACCGCGTGTTAAACTCCAAATTCTTTGGTGTTCCGCAGGAACGTAAACGTATCTATATCGTAGGCAGTCTGCAAACCACTCCCAATTTGGACAACTTCCCAGTCGTAGAATGTACCTTGTCGAGTATTCTTGAAAGCGGACAGCCAACCACCGATACTCCTTTTGTCAGAAACCTTCTCAGGCATTTTAAGGTTGAGGAACTTTATGGTAAATCCATCAAGGACAAACGAGGCGGTGACACCAACATTCATAGTTGGGATTTGGGTGTCAAAGGCGAGGTCACCAAAGAAGAGAAAAAACTGCTTGACAAAATCTTGACCGAAAGGCGCAAAAAGAAATGGGCTGAAATCATCGGTATTGACTGGATGGACGGAATGCCCTTGACAAAGGAGCAGATTCGCACCTTCTACGAGCACCCAAATTTGGAGGAAATGCTCAACAACCTTAGCGAAAAGGGCTACCTAAAATTCGAGCATCCCAAAAAACTCATACGCGAGAAAGTTGGCAACGTAACTACAACGCGCCGCGAACCCGACACTTCAAAACCCAAAGGTTACAACATCGTTGCAGGAAAACTCAGTTTTGAAATTAACAAGGTGCTTTCTCCCAATGAGATTGCCCCCACCCTTGTTGCAATGGATATGCAAAAGCTTTACGTTGGCGACAATGGAGGTCTGCGCCGTCTAACTTTAAGAGAAGGACTGCGGCTTTGTGGTTACCCAGACGATATGCCTTTCAACGTAAGTGAGAAGGACGGCTTTGACTTACTGGGCAACACAGTCGTTGTACCCGTCATTAAAGCAGTAGCAGCACGCCTCTTAGATAATATAGAAATTATCAACTAATACCCTAATACAATGAAACTAACAGCAGAAGAAATCTACCATAAACTCAAAAGCGACTTCAAATTTATCGGTGCTGATGGCTATATACGCTTCAACCTTCGCGACTACGACATCGTTGTGGAACAGAACAATGTGGTCGGTAATATCCTTGAAGAGTGGTTGGCAAAATGGTTGGTTAGCGAAGGCATCGAGAATGTTCACAATCAAAGGCAGGCATCACCCGACTTTTGGCTTGACAAGGAAAAGTCTAACGAGGGATGGTTAGAAGTCAAGTCGTTCATCGGCTCTCCAAACTTTGATATTGGCGCATTCCGCAGCTACATCAATGAAATTATAGACCATCCTTGGAAACTTCATGCAAAGTATCTCCTCATCAAATACAACATGGAAGAGAACGGCGGATTGGTTATCATTGAGGACTTTTGGCTGAAAAATGTGTGGGAAATCGCTTGTACAAGTTCTGCTTGGCCCTTGAAGGTACAATGCAAGCGTGGCGTGATTAACAATATCCGTCCTGCAACTTGGTATTCTGAGCGTTCTGATTTCCGTCCGTTTGACTGCTTGGAAGATTTCCTTGCCGCATTGGAACAGACCATTTACAAGTATCACGACACAAACAATTTAGCAGACCATTGGAGCGAACGACTTTGCGATAGTTATTTCAAATACTATGGCAAAAGACTTAATCTACCACGATGGATGGATGTTAAGCATAAATATTTGAAGGATTAGAATCTATGAAACTCGGGAAAATAAAACGCATCACTGACCTGCGGTCTATTTGGCCGCACGAAGCCAACGACTTTACCAAGTGGCTGGCGGATGAGCACAACCTCACCAAATTGGGCGAGGAAATTGGCATTGAGTTGGAACTCGAAGAGCGTGAATCGTCAGTTGGCAACTTCAATGTGGACCTCTATGCCAAAGAAGAGGGTACGGGACGCAAGGTGATCATTGAAAACCAACTTGAAGAAACCGACCACGACCACTTGGGCAAACTCATCACCTACGCCTCGGGCAAGGGGGCAGAGGTGGTGGTATGGGTGGTGAAGCACGCCCGCGATGAACACCGCCAAGCCATCGAATGGCTGAACCAACATACCGACACCGACCTCGGATTCTTTCTCGTGGAGATTGAATTGTGGCAGATTGATGACTCCGCCATTGCCCCGAAGTTCAGCGTCATTGAACGCCCGAACGACTGGGGCAAACAGATGAAGAGCGTGGCTGGTTTGAACAATACCGAGCAGATACAACTCGCCTTTTGGCAGAAGTTTAACGACACGATGAACGCCAGCCCCGACTTCACCAAGCACTTCAAGACGCGCAAAGCCCAGCCGCAGAATTGGTACGACATCAGCGTTGGCAGCTCCGAATATCATCTTTGCTTCACGGCCAGCATCCAAAAGAAGCATATGAGTTGCGGCATCTACATTCCCGACAACAAAGAACTCTTCCACCTCTTCGAGGCGCACAAGGCCGACTTTGAGGCACAATTTGGCAAAGGCATCGAATGGGTAGAAGCATCCAAAGCCACACGCATCAACATCTTTGAACCCTTTGACGTTTCCGACCAAGAGCAATGGGCCACAGCCTATGCCTGGTACTTGGAAAATGCCATCAAGTTCAAACTTATTGCCAAAAGTATCGACAAATAAACTGCTTGCTATGAAACGAATTATTTTAATAATATTGGTCAGTCTATCATCTTTGTATATATATGGCCAAAATGATAAGTTCTCTACGTATGCTGAGATGGTTGGTAAGGAGGTAACTTTCTATGATGCTGCCCAACAAATCAAGGTTCTTGGTAAATTCCTTTTTGTCAAGAATGAAAAAGGTAAATTAGTTGCAGTCAAGGACGTAACCCCTTTTCAATCAATACAGAATGGAGAATGTTTCCACGTTAATCAGATGGTAACAATCAAAGATAAACAATACTTGGAATGTTCATCTGCCAACGAAACGATTTACTTTCTTGTGTCTGAAAATAAGTTGCGTCAGATTTGAATGACATTTTCGAGGTCAGATTTTCACCCGAAGAAGGAGCATAGCCATAGCCATGTGACTGATGAGGGAGGATATATGGACCGAAAAGATTTTCAAAGATGATGCAGGTTATTTTTTAAAGATTACTATACTCTATTTCCTCAGAAAGATTTCCTCCATAGATTTCTATTTGAAAAATATAAAACGTGAAAGGGGATTGCTAAAGCAAGAAATCTATTTGTGGAAATCTCTTTTTGGGAAATGATTTCCTCATTAAAATTTCCTCAATAGATTTCTATTTGAAATATATATATTTGAAAAATATAAAACGTGAAGGTCTTATTTACATTCCAAAGGTAAACACGCGCCCCCGTCTCCTGTGTGGAAGACGGGGGCGTGCGTTAGAATGAAATGTCTGGAATCAGACTTTGGGATTTTCGTTTCACACGGTGGGCACGGTGGTGGCGGTGCTTTTGCGTGAAGACGCTACGTTTTCGTGGGCTTGTTTCATCTGTATCTCTCTACCTTTCGCATCGTAGAACTCGTACTGTAGGAAGGCGAGTTGTTGGTTGGGAATAATCTGGAAGCGGAAGCCGTAGCGCAGGTGCCAAAGGCGAAGGATGCTGAAGACGCCTTGTTCCAGATAGGCAGCCACGAAGGGGTGCACATAGAGTCTGAAGCGAGTGATGCGCAGGTCGCACACGAGCATTCTGATTTTCTCTTCCAGTGTGTCGGTGAAGAGGAGGCTGGATTTGATGACGCCGGTTCCTCCGCAGGTGGGGCAGGATTCATCGACTTCGACGTTCATGGCGGGTCTCACTCTTTGTCTCGTGATTTGCATGAGCCCGAATTTTGAGAGCGGAAGGATGCTGTGGCGTGCACGGTCTTTTCTGAGATTTTCAACCATGCGCTCGTAGAGTTTCTGTCGGTTTTCGGGCACATCCATGTCAATGAAATCGACGACGATGATGCCTCCCATGTCTCGGAGTCGGAGTTGTCTGGCGATTTCGTCGGCTGCTCCGAGATTCACGTCAAGTGCATTGGTCTCTTGTCCTTCCGCAGATTTGGAGCGATTTCCGCTGTTGACGTCAATCACGTGGAGCGCTTCGGTTTGTTCGATGACGAGATAGGCTCCGTGTTTGTAGGTGACGCTGCGCCCGAAGGACGTTTTGATTTGTTTGGTGACAGAAAAGTTGTCGAAGATGGGAACGTTTCCTTTGTAGAGTTTCACGATGTCTGCACTTTCCGGGGCGATGAGCGAGACATATCCCTTCACTTCTTCAAAGACGTGAGGGTCGTTGATATAGACATTCTCAAAGGTTGGATTCAGCAGGTCTCGAAGCAGTGCCACGGTTCGACCGGTTTCTTCGTAGGTCAGGAGGGGCAGTTTTTGCGACTCTTGTCTTGCGGTGCGCACTTTCTCGATGACGCTTTCCCATCTTTTCACCAGCACCTTCAACTCGTTGTCCAGTTCAGCCACTCTCTTTCCTTCTGCCACGGTTCGGATGATGACACCGAAACCGTGAGGTTTGATGTTTCTCACGAGTTGCTTGAGACGTGCTCGCTCGGCAGAAGATTTGATTTTGGTGGATACAGAGATTTTGTCTGTGAAGGGAATGAGCACGAGGAAACGTCCTGCGAAGGAGAACTCACAAGTGAGGCGCGGGCCTTTTGTGTTGATGGGTTCCTTGATGACTTGAACGAGGAGTTCCTGTCCGACCTTGAGCGTGTTTTGAATGCTTCCTTCTCTGTTGAAGTCCGGTTCTTTGAGAACTTTCTCGAGAGAGACATTCTTGGAACCATTCCCGAGCAGTTCAAGATATTTCTCAAGTGCGTGATAGCGGGGTCCCAAGTCAAGATAGTGCAGGAAGGCGTCGCGTTCAAACCCTACGTTGACGAAACAAGCATTGAGTCCGGGCATGAGTTTCCGAACCTTAGCCAAGTAGATGTTGCCGACGGAGAAGTGCTCCTCGCGTGCTTCGCGCTGGAATTCGACCAGCCTTTGGTCCTCGAGCAGTGCGATGGAGACTGTCTTTGGCGAGACATCCACAATAACTTCGCTTGTCATTCAGAGTTGATTGTAAGGAGTGAAAATGAATAAGGTTGTTCCAAGACCATTGTCGTTCGCGATGAGTTTTTCTGAGAGGTTCTTCTTCAACGAGTTGTACTATAAATCACGGGATAAGGAACGTTCAAAAGAAAGTGCTTACCGTTTTCGACCTAATTTTTAGACCCCCCTTGAAAGAAAGTCCGTCAGTTTTTGAACTCTCGCGGGAACACCATAAAAAAATAGCAAAAAACGGCGGGTAAACGGTGGTTAGGTTTTCTGTCACACAAGATGAATGACCGAAACCAATGAACAAGCCCCGTTTACTCGCCGTATCATTTGTTTCTTCTTCTCACTTTTGGGTGAAAGGAAGAACAAGACCATCGCCGACTTTACTTGCTCTTGTGGCGATTCTTGCGCAGTCTTTTTTTGCGCTTGTGAGTGGACATCTTGTGTCTTTTTTTCTTTTTTCCGTTAGGCATGGCTAGACGTTTTTATTTGTTAGATATGTGGATTTCTGTGGAGAGATTCTTCTCACTTTTTGATGGAGAGAGAGAAAGTCTTTGCAGGCTTGAAAGCCGGGATGTTGTGTTCGGGGATGATGATGGTCGTGTTTTTGGAAATGTTGCGTGCAGTTTTGGTGGCACGTTTCTTGAGGATAAAACTACCAAAGCCGCGAAGATAAACGTTCTCTTCATTTGCCAAGGATTCCTTTACGGTTTCCATGAAAGATTCAACAGTCGCCAAAACGATGTTCTTTTCAATTCCGGTCTTGGAAGAGATTTCTTTTACGATATCTGCCTTAGTCATGATAAAAATGTATGTTTTTTGAATTATAAATATCAAGATTGACCCTTTGAAAGGTTTCCTTTTAAAGTTTCGGAGTGCAAAATTATAGTTTTCAGTTCGTTCTGCGAAATTTCGCGCTCAAAAAATTCATTTTAAGGACATCTTTTCAATTCTTCGTTGATGACGACCTCCTTCGAAGGGGGTGGAAAGGAAGGTTTCGATGATGGGTTCGGCGAGAGTCGGAGTGGTGTATCTTCCTGCAAGGACAAGCACGTTGGCATCGTTGTGGAGACGAGTCATCTTGGCTATTTCGGGAATCCAACAGAGGGCGGCGCGAACAGCGGCGTGTTTGTTGAGTGTCATGGAGATGCCTTCTCCGGTGCCGCAGATGGCGATTCCTTTCTCCACTTCGCCGCTCTCGATGCCACGTGCCAAGGCGTGGGCATAGTCGGGATAGTCGCAACTATCGGTGGAAAGAGTGCCATAGTCCTTATAGGGGATGGCATGTTGGTCCAAATAGGTCTTGACAAACTGCTTCAGTTCGAATCCTGCATGGTCGGAAGCGAGTCCGAGGGGTTTCTGTGTCTGTGTCATACCAAACCTCCCAAATATTCTTTCACTTCGCGATAGATGTTCTCTGCGGTGTAGCCGAGTTTCTCGTCAAGCACCTTGTAGGGCGCGCTGAAGCCGAAACTTTCAAGACCGTGAACCTTGCCTTTGTTGCCGACAAGACCTTCAAAAGTGATGGGGAGACCGGCGGTCAAACCGAAGATGGGGAAGTCGGTGGGAAGGAGTCTTTCTTGATATTCCTTGGGTTGGCGACGGAAGAGTCCTTCACTCGGGCAACTGACCACGCGGGCTTTGATGCCGTCGTTGGCAAGCAGCGCTGCGGTTTCGGCGAGGGTGCTCACTTCAGAACCGGAGGCGACGAGAACGACATCGGGATTGGCTTCGTGAACCACTTCATAGGCTCCGCGTCTCACGCCGCTTTCGTAGTCCGTGCCGGAGGGCAGGTCTTTGATGTTTTGGCGACTGAAGATGAGGGCGGTCGGCGTCTCCATGTTCTCCATCGCCATGCGCCAGCAGTGGGTGGTGGCGTGCACGTCGCAGGGACGGAAGACGCGAACGCTGTCACGTCCGGAGTGGTTCTTGAGTTTCTCCATGAGGCGGATTTGTGCTTCCTGCTCAACGGGTTCGTGGGTCGGACCGTCTTCGCCAACGCGGAAGGCATCATGTGTCCAGACGAACTTGACGGGGATTTCCATGAGAGCAGCCATGCGGATGGCGGGCTTCATGTAGTCTGAGAAGACAAAGAAGGTTCCCATGGCGGAGATGATGCCGCCGTGGAGCATCATGCCGATGCAGACACAAGCCATGGTGAGTTCCGAAACACCGGCTTGGAGGAAGCCTCCGGCGAAGTTTTCGCGGGTGATTTCGGTGGTGTGGCGGAGGAAACCGTCGGTTTTGTCGGAGTTGCAAAGGTCGGCAGAGGAGACAATCATGTTGGGCACGCAACGAGAGAGAAGTGCCAGGCACTCTGCGGAACCGTTGCGGGTCGGGGAATTGGGTTTCTGCTGAATCTCACCCCAGGGAATTTCGGGAAGCACGCCGTTCATCCAATCGTTGAGTTGTTGGGCTTTTTCGGGGTTTTCCTTTTCCCATTCCTGCTCACGGGCTTGCATCTCTTGGGTAAGCATGCGGAGTTCGGCGAGGCGGGCGTCATACATTTCCCGCACCTCGGGACGAATCACAAACGGATTTTCGGGGTCTGCGCCGAGATTGCGAACCGTGTTGATGTAGGCGTCTCCGCCGAGGGGAGCGCCGTGGGTTTTGCAGTCGTGCTCGTAACTGGAGCCGTCTGCCTTGCGGCATCCCTTGCCCATGACACAGTGTCCGATGATGAGCGTGGGACGATTTTCTTCTTGGTTTGCTTCGGTCAGCGCTTGGCGAATCTGTTCCACGTCGTTGCCGTCAATTTCGATGACGTTCCAGTTCCATGCTCTATATTTCATGGCGGTGTCCTCGGAGATGACCATGCGGGTCTCGGTGGAGAGTTGGATTTCGTTGGCGTCGAAGAACATGATGAGGTTGTTCAGTCCGAGGTGTCCCGCCATGCGTCCTGCGCCTTGGGAAACCTCTTCCTGCACGCCGCCGTCAGAGATGTAGGCATAAATCTTCTCTTCATTGAAACCGGGATTTCCGGTGCGAGCATAGAGTGCCTTGGCAGCGATGGCAGCACCGACGGCGTAGGTGTGTCCCTGTCCGAGCGGTCCGCTGGTGTTTTCGATGCCTCGTTCGGGGCAGCGTTCGGGATGACCGGGCGTGGGAGAGCCCCATTGACGAAAACTCTTCAGATCATCGATGGAATAGTTTCCGATGAGCGCAAGTTGCGCATAGAGCATCGGGGACATGTGTCCGGGGTCGAGATAGAAGCGGTCTCTACAACGCCAGGTGGCATGGTCGGGATCAAAACGGAGGAATTCACTGTAGAGCACATTGATGAAATCTGCTCCGCCCATGGCTCCGCCGGGGTGACCTGATTTTGCGCGTTCTACCATACTTGCCGCCAGCACTCTGATGTTGTCGGCGGCACTGTTCATTAAATCTGTGGAGTGTACCATGACCTATTGTCGTAGTTATCAAATGGGGTGAAAAATTCGCTTTTGAAGGAAGTCGCACGCCGTTTTCTTCGCACGGCGACTTCGTTATTCTATTAAAAACGCTGCAAAAGTAATAAAAACTGCTTGCTTGCACAAGATTTTTGAGTCTGCTGAGGAGAAATAAGGGCTTTATTTTTGGTATAGGGGTATTCTATAAATTACGGGATAAGGAACGATCACAAGAAAGTGCTTACGTTTTCAACCTAATTTATAGAACACCCCATTCTACTCTTTTTCCACTCTTCTTTTTGTCGCTCACCCTTCTCGTTCACCGAAGATGGCACTGCCGATGCGGACAAGTGTGGCACGCTCTTCAATGGCGATGGGATAGTCTCCGGACATGCCCCAGGAGCGTTGGCAGAAGGAGGGTTCATCTGCAAAAAAGCGGGTTTTGACTTCGTCAAAGAAGACGGAGGCTTCGTGAAAATCTTGACGAATGCGCGCTTCTTCATCGGTGTGACTCGCCATGCACATCAGACCGGTGAGTCGCACGTTCCGGAGTTCGCGCCACGCTCCTTCTTCAAGCATGGCAAGGCACTCTGCTTTCGTGAAGCCAAACTTGGTTTCCTCTGCGGCAAGATGAAGTTCCAAGAGACAGTCGATGACTCTTCCCACCTTGCGCCCCTGTTTGTCAATTTCGCAGAGCAGTTTGAAACTGTCAACGGCGTGGATGAGACGGATGAAGGGCGCAATGTATTTCACCTTGTTGGGCTGGAGATGACCAATGAAATGCCACTCGATGTCATCGGGCAGCGCGGTTTGTTTTTCGCGCAGTTCCTGCACACGGCTTTCTCCGAAGATGCGCTGCCCTTGGTCGTAGGCTTCGCGAATGAGTTCAGCAGGATGAAACTTGGAAACAGCCACGAGTTGGACGCCTTCAGGAAGGGTGTCCCGGACCTCAGTGAGATGAATCATGGTTTCGTTCAGTTTTCGGCGGGTTTGTAGTGGAAGATGTCCATAATCAATGTTTCGGCGAGGGAGGCAATGCTGTAGTCCATAGCAATGCCTTTCATGGCTGCTTCGAGCTTCTGAAGCGCATCGGGGAGGTCGGCTGCTTGAACGAGAATGTTTTGGGTGGTTTTCTTCTCTTTTCCGGACTTCTCGTCGAGCACGATGAAAACAAGTTTGGCACGGAAGAAGCGGTCTGCTTTCTCTTCGGAACTTTCAATGATTTCAGCGTAGCGGGCACGCTTGATGTCGCTGACTTCAAAGATGCCGGTCATGTAGGGCGTGATTTCTTCAATGATTCTGCGCTCTGCCTCGGTGAAGTTGAGGGCATCAACCAAGTAGGGTTCATTGACTTTCTTCACGGCGCCGTTTTCAAGCGTCTTTTCATATTTCACTTTGCATTCAAACCAAAGATTGTTCATGATGATTGGAATTTTGAGATTTTTGGGTTATTATGATTCTATGTTTTTGCGGGAATTATGCGGGAGTGGAGGGAGGTGCGGGAGTGGAGGGAGGTGTAGATTTGAAGACTTTATGCTTTAGGGGTGTTCTAAAAATTAGGTTGAGTTGATTTTTGATTTCTTAGAGATGAACTTTTGTCAGTTGAGGAAGGAGCATAGCGGGCTATGCGACTGACGAAACTTACAAAAGGGCGCGCTAAGAAACGAAAAGCGACCAAAACGTAAGCACTTTCTTTTGAACGTTCCTTATCCCGTAATTTTTAGAACACCCCTATATCGTTTCGGCTGTTCAAAACTTTGACCTGTCCCTTTCGGCGCGTGAAACTGCCGTAGTTCACAGCATGGGCGGTGCAAACGTGATAGCAGGCGAGGCAGTGGGTGCAGTGGTTTCCCCAGTGCGGCAGGCGGTCGGCATTTTCCAGCGAGATGTTCTGCAAAGGACAAACTTGGGCACACGCGCCGCAGTGTTTGCACCGTGCCTCATCGACTCGGAAGCGGGAAGGAGAAATGAGGAAACGATTGAAGAGCGGACGAAGCACGTAAGTCTTCAGTCCCGGCAGAGCCCCCGGAATGAGGTCGGCAGCAGTGGAACGTCCTTCGTGTTCAACGACTTGAATCACCTCTTCAAGTCTGGTCTTCCATGTCTTCTCTTTGGCTTGCTCCACTTCTGCGCTGTCGGTGTCAAAACCGGGAAGACAGACGTAGGTGTTTCTCATTCTGAGCGAGAAAACGGCGTGAAGCCCCCACCCTGCTTTCTGCAGCGTCCTTCGCAACAGGACGTCGGTGCGTCCGATGTCATCGCCGCAGGTGAGCACGGCATAGACATAGCGCGGAGCGGTGACGCCGGACAGACGCTTCAAAAACTGCTCCACCACCCGGGGAAGTCCCCAAGCATAGACGGGAAAAACAAAACCGACCTTGTCGTCGCACATATTCTCCAACGAAACGCGGGTCATGTCGGCGAGACGTTCACCGAGAGCAGTGCTCAGCGAGCGGGCGATGCGGAAAGAATTACCTGTGCCGGAGAAATAGAAAATCATGTTTGAGTGTCAAGGAAGTGGGATTTATTTTTACATGCCACACATTATTATATATATAAGGGACGGAACCGGGGGTTCCCTCTCTCACAACTTTGCCACATGCACGAGGCAGTCCTTGAAGACGCGCTCGGCTTCTTCGACGGGGCGGCGGAAAAGTCCGTAGATGGTGCTGCCACTACCGCTCATGGCGGCGTAGGCGGCGCCCATGTCGAGGAGGGTTTGTTTGATGGCTGCAAGTTCGGGATGGGCAGCAAAGACGGGTTCTTCAAAGTCGTTGGTGACGGTGTCGCACCAAGTTTCAATGGGTTGCGAGAGGGCTTCGCGAAGTCCGAACTCGCGACGACGAGGCGTCACTCCGCGATAAGCCTCAGCGGTGGAGACGGACACGGAGGGTTTGACCAACAAAATCCACATTCCCTTCAGCGAAACAGGACTCGGCTCGAGTTGGTCACCGATGCCGGTGGCGAAAGCGGGCTTGTTCCTCACGAAGAAAGCGCAGTCGGCACCGAAACGGCTCATGCGTTGTTCCATGTCGTCGGGCGAAAGTCCGAGGTCGTAGAGTTCGTTCAGGGCAGTCATGGTAAACGCCGCATCGCTGCTCCCTCCGCCGAGTCCTGCACCGGTCGGCAGGTTCTTCGTCAAAACGATGTCGGTGGCAGGCAGGGAGAACTCTTCTCTCATGGCGCGATAGACTTTCATGACGAGATTGTCCTCTTTCGCCCCCTCGATGCGTCGCCCGCTGAGGGTAAAGATTCCTTCGATGGCACTGTCGCGCTCCACCTTCCCTCCGGTCATGACGGGTGTCAGTTCAAGCGCGTCACACCAGGGCACGGGATAGAACAGAGTTTCGAGGTCATGAAAGCCATCGGGGCGCTTTGCCACCACGTGCAGTCCGACATTGATTTTGCAGTTGGGGAGGGTGAGCATGGTTTGAGACGTGTGCTATAAACTTATTGGAATAAGGAGTGTTCAAAAGAAAGTGTTTACGTTTTCAACCTATTTTTTAGAACACCCCTTAACGACATAGGAATCATCAGCCGCGAAAATCCTTTCGCAAGTGTAATTCGACCGCAAAATTAGTATTTGTTTTTGAGATATGCCCCACCCTGCCCCTTCTCGCTTGCTGCTGCGAAGCGAAAATGAAGCATCAGAAGCACAGAAAATACGGCAGATAATTAACAATGCAAGCATCTCAGACGGCGCTGCTGTTAATTTTGAAAAAAAACGAGGGGACGTAAACCCAAGGTTTGAAGTGTCATTGCGACGGAAATCGTACTTTTGCGGCGGATTTGACGCTGAGGAGGGCATCGGCTGTCTCTGCGTTTTTGTCTGCCTCCGCAAATCCTGCCAGTGACATATCATTTGAATATATAAATCATTTGAATACATAAATCTCAAAACAACCGTAACACATAAAACTTTTCACCATGAAACGAACTCTGCTGATTCTTTCCGCTTTCGTTCTCACTCTGACACCTGCCACTTTCACGGCAACGGCAGCCTCCGTTCCCGTGGCAGGAAACGTTGATCTGACCGTGGCTGCCGAGCGTGCCGTGAATTCTGTGGTCTATATCAAAGCCGTGACCAACAGCCGCATGCAAACCGTGCCCTATCGTGACCCATTCGAAGACTTCTTCGGATTCGGAGACTTCTTCGGACGCGGAGGAGGCACTCGGGAAAGAAAAATCGAAACACCCAAACGCACCGGCACAGGCTCCGGCGTCATTCTCACCGCTGACGGATACATCGTCACCAACAACCACGTCGTTGAAAACGCCGACGAACTCACCGTGAAACTCAACGACAACCAAGAGTACAAAGCACGCATCATCGGCACCGACGCCACCACCGACCTCGCACTCATCAAAGTCGAAGCCAAAAACCTCTCACCCATCACCGTCGGAAGTTCGGATAAACTGAAACTTGGAGAATGGGTGCTCGCCATCGGTAATCCCTTCAGCCTCACCTCCACCGTCACCGCCGGCATCGTCAGCGCCAAAGCGCGCACCCTCGGTGCCAAAGCGGGAAGCATCGAAAGTTTCATCCAGACGGACGCTGCCATCAACCCCGGAAACTCGGGAGGAGCATTGGTCAATGCAGAAGGCGAACTGGTCGGAATCAACACAATGATTATGTCCCAGACCGGCTCCTACAGCGGCTACGGTTTTGCCATCCCAACTTCCATCATGAACAAGGTGATTGAAGACCTCAAAACCTACGGCACCGTGCAGCGTGCCCTCATCGGCATCCGAGGAACCGAAGTGAGAAACCAGATTGACGCCGAAAAAGAACAAGGACGCACACCGGACTACGGCACAGTCAATGGCATCTACGTCACCGAAGTCACCGCCGACGGTGCTGCCGAGGAAGCCGGACTCCGCAAAGGGGACGTCATCACCGCCATCGACGGAAAGGAAATCCAGAAATTCGGCGAACTCCAAGAGTCCATCGTGAACCACCGCCCCGGAGACAAAGTGAAAGTGACCTATCTCCGCGACAAGAAGGAACACACCGTCACCCTCACGCTGAGAAACGCACAGGGAACAACCACAGCACTCAAAAACCTCGACACGGAAGCCATGGGAGCCGCCCTGCGTCCGCTGACTGACAAAGAAAAAGAAGAACTCAACCTTTCTTCCGGTCTCCTCATCACCGCCATCCGCGACGGTAAGTTCAAGGAAGCCGGACTGACCAAGGGACTCATCATCGTCAAAATCAACGACCGCGAGATGAAGACCGTCGAGGACTTCGAAGACGTCGTGAAACAAGCGAACCTCAGCTCCGAACGCGTGCTCTGGATTCGTGCCAAAACACTCAGCGGCATCACACGCTCTTTCGCCGTCGAACTCTCCGACCCCGAAACGAAGAACTCAAAGTGAGACGACACGACGCGATGAAAGATTTCGCTTGAAACATACAGTGTTTTCTCTACTTGAAACATACAGTTTTTCTTCGCTGCCTCCAAGCCCGCCCGGGTTTGGGGGCAGTTGTTTTTCTGTAGAATAACTTATGGAATAAGGAGCGTTCAAGAGAGAGTGTCAAATGACTGCCACTTGGCTTCTTTCGCTTCCATTTTGAGGCGCATCGAAGAGGTTTGGGCGAAAAACGAAGCGAGGTTGGCGCGAAAAGATTAACTTTGCGGTCGAAATGTATCGACAGACGTTCCATAGCATCACCCTATTTCTTGCATTTCTCTCCTTCTGCATCCTGACTTCCTGCTCCAGCAAGAAGTTCCTGGCAAAGGGAGAGACGGTTCTGTCGGAAATCAAACTCACCTCCGCAGAGAAGAATTTTCCTGCGAAACACTATTCTCCCTACGTTCGTCAACAGCCCAACACGAAGTGGTTCTCTCTCTGGAAAGTGCCGCTTGGTCTCTACTGCCTTTCTTCTGCCGACTCAGTCAAAGCAAAGAAAGGCGTTTCGCGTTTCTGGCGGAGAATGGGCGAAGCACCCGTGGTCTATGACAAGGCTCTGACGGCACTCTCCGCCCAAAACCTGACGCGTGCCATGCGAAATGACGGCTATCTCCACGCTCGCACCGACACGGTGGTCGTCAGAAAGAAACACAAGACGAAGGTGGAATATCAGTTGACACCGGGCGAACCTTTCTACGTGGAGCATCTGCACTACGTCTTCACCAATCCCGCCCACCGAGAGGCTTTCCGCCAGGACTCCGCACAGACGCTGCTGCGCCGCGGAATGCGCTTGAACCTGAACCGTCTCGCAGAGGAACGCAACAGAATCGTGAAAGCACTGGGCGACCGAGGATTCTACGGAATCCACGATGGGTTCGTCACCTTCGACATTGACACGCTGAGAGGCAGTCGCGGCGTGGCACTGACGTTGGTTTGCGAAGTACCGATGGGAACCGACAGCGTCCGAAGCACCACGGTGCAACATCTGCGCGAAGTGAGGATTTGGGAAGACATCTCGCCCGAAACGCCGGAGCGGGATTCTACCACCTACCGCGGACTGACGCTCTTCAGCAGCGGGAAGCAACGACTGAAAAGCCGCCTCTACGCTTCCCACATCAATCTGCAAAAGGGCGACACGATGCGCGCCTCGGCTGTGAGAAACTCCTATGCCAACCTTTCCACACTCCCTGCCATCGCCCACGCCACCTTCAAAATCTCGCCCGTGCCGACCGACAGCAGTGCGCTGGACTGCGACATCCGAGTCGAACGAAAGAAGCCTAACATGGTGGGACTGGAACTCGAAGGAACCAACACGGCGGGCGACCTCGGCGCGGCAGCGTCGCTGACCTTCTCCAACCGAAACATGTTCCGCGGCTCGGAACTGCTCTCGCTGAAACTGAGAGGAGCATTTGAAGCCATCACGGGCTTGGAGGGCTATGCCAACGAAAACTTCATCGAATGGAGCGCGGAGGCTTCGCTGCGCTTCCCGACACTGCTCGCTCCATTCGTCAAATATCGCATTCACAAAGCCTTGAAAGCGGAGTCAGAAGCAAAACTCATGTATGACTCCCAAGACCGACCCGAGTTTCACCGCCGCGTGCTCACCGCTTCCTGGGGTTACAAATGGCTCAAGACGGCAGACTCGCGACTGCAACACAAATTGGACCTGCTCTCCGTGGACTATGTCTATATGCCCTGGATTTCGGGAACGTTCCGCAACCAATATCTCGAAGGTGACGACCCGCACTACGCCGTCCTGCGCTACAGTTACGAGAACCTCTTCATCATGAAGATAGGCTATAACTTCCTCTACAACTCCATGCGCAACGCTGCCGACCGACCGAGCGGACTCTACCAAACCAACGGATTTCAGTTGAAAGGCGGCGTCGAAGCGGCGGGAAATCTCCTCTACGCCGCCATGCGACTCTCGGGAAAGGAGCGCGATGCGCAAGGATGCTACAATTTCTTGGGAATCAATTTCTCACAATACGTCAAATTTGACCTCGACTTCGTCAAAAGTTTCCGACTGAACTCCCGAAACTCCTTCGCCTTCCACGCCGCCTTCGGACTGGGACTGCCCTACGGCAACTCAAACATTCTGCCCTACGAGAAACGCTACTTCTCGGGCGGCGCAAACAGTGTCCGAGGATGGAGCGTGCGCGAACTTGGTCCGGGGTCCTACAGCGGACAAGGTGGCAGAGTGGACTTCATCAACCAAACGGGCAACCTCAAACTGGACCTCAGCGCAGAGTGGCGCACCTTCCTTTTCTGGAAACTCCACGGCGCATTCTTCATTGACGCGGGCAACATCTGGAACACTCGCTCCTACGCCGGCATGGAGGACGGACTCTTCCACTGGAACACGTTCTACCGACAGATTGCCGTCTCCTACGGCTTGGGACTTCGCCTGAACTTTGACTATTTCATCCTGCGCTTCGACGGCGGCATGAAGGCGGTGAACCCCGCCGAACTTCACGGACGAGGACACTATCCGCTGATTCATCCGCAAATGAAACGTGACTTCACCTTCCACTTCGCCGTCGGACTGCCGTTCTGAGACACCGACGCCGACGAAGAGACCCCCCTTAACGAACAGATTCTTTCATGGAATATATTTCCTTCGGTTCCGGAAGTTCCGGAAATTCGGCTTATCTGATTCATGAGAACTTCGGCATCCTGCTTGATGCCGGGCTGAGTTTCAGAACCACCAAACGATTCTTCTCAAACTATGGACTGACACTCTCCTGCCTCCAAGCCATCCTGCTGACGCATGACCACACGGACCACTCCAAGAGCGTCGGAGCCATCAGCGAGGCGTTCCAAGTGCCGGTCTATGCCACCGCCGCCGTCCACGACTCGGTCGCCGTGAACCACCACATCTGCAAAAAAGTGCCTGCTGCACAACGGAAAGAATTTGAAAAGGGAGACTGCTTCAAACTCGGACCTTTCCGCATCACCGTCATCCACGTGCCACACGACAGCGCAGACAACAACGGCTTCTGCATCGAAACGGAAGACAAATGTGTCGTGCTCCTCACGGACATCGGACACTTCACCGACGAAATGGCTCCTTTCATCGAACGGGCTACTCACCTCATCGTGGAGGCTAACTATGACCCGGAGATGCTGCGAGTAGGTCCCTACCCCGCCCGACTGAAACACCGAATCACGAGTCCCAAGGGACACTCGGCAAACACGGAAACGGCGGACTTCGTGGCAAAACACGCCAACCCGTCTCTCTTGAAACAGGTGTGGCTCTGCCACCTCAGCGCAGAGAACAACCTGCCGGAACTGGCGCGGCGCATCGTCTCCGAATCACTCTCCGAAAAGGGCTTCAACACAAAAGTGGACACGCTGCCGCGACGTGAACCGACCCCGCTTTTTGAACTCTGACGCTCGTCGGGGCGGAATTTCATCATTGCCACCGTTCCCGCCGATTCCGTCGACGGGCAAGCCAAAGCCAAAGCCAAAGCCAATCTAAATCTTTTTTCACCGTGAACTACGACTATCTCATTGTGGGTGCCGGGCTCTTCGGCTCCGTCTTCGCTCATCTGATGAAACAGCAAGGCAAACGATGCCTGGTCATCGACAAACGTCCGCACGTCGGGGGAAACACTTATTCTCCCTGCATCCGAGGCATTCACCGTCATGACTACGGCGCTCACATCTTCCACACCTCCGACCCCGAGGTGATTGACTTCGTCTGCCAACACGCCCACTTCAACCGCTACACCAACTCGCCCATTGCCATCCACCGCGGTAAACTCTTCAACCTGCCGTTCAACATGAACACCTTCCACCAAATGTGGGGCGTCAAAACGCCTGCCGAAGCGCAAGCCATGTTGGAAGAACAACGCCGAGAAGCACGCGCCGAACTGCAACGACTCGGACTCAGCCAACCGCAGAACTTGGAGCAACAGGCACTCCTGCTGGTCGGAAAGGACATCTACCACACACTCATCAAAGGCTACACCGAAAAGCAGTGGGGCTGCACCGCCAACACCCTGCCGCCGGAAATCATCCGACGACTGCCCGTGAGGTTCGTGTTTGACAACAACTACTTCAACGACTCCTTCCAAGGCATCCCCGAGGGAGGCTACAACGTGCTGACGGACTCCCTGCTCAACGGCATTGAGGTCAGACTTTCCGAAGACTTCTTTGAAGGGCGCGAGGAATGGATGAAAGTGGCGAAGAAAGTGGTCTTCAGCGGTCCCATCGACCGTTTCTTTGACTACTGCTTCGGACACCTTCCCTACCGCTCCCTGCGCTTTGAACATCTCGAAGTGGAGGAGAGCAACTTCCAAGGCAACGCAGTCGTGAACTACACGGAAGCCGACGTGCCCTACACCCGCATCATTGAACACAAACACTTCGAGAGTTTCGGCGAAGATGTCTATCGCCTGCCCCACACGCTCATCACAAAAGAATATCCCGCAGCATGGACGCCCGGCGCAGAACCTTTCTACCCCATCAACACACCGGAGGCAAACGCCTGTCACGAACGCTACAAACAACTCGCCGCGCAACAAGACCGCGTCATCTTCGGCGGACGACTCGCGGACTATCGCTACTATGACATGGCACCGACCATCCGCTGTGCCCTTGACGCCGCACGCAAAGAAGCGCAATGACGAGAACACTCTTTTAAGATATACTTTAAGATATACTCCTTATTTATATATACTCCTTATTTATATATATACGCATGAAACGCTACTGTCAAACCCTTGACCTGCGCGAAGACCCGGAACTGATTCGCCAATACCGTGAACTCCACAGTCCGCAAGGCATCTGGCCGGAGATTCTGCAGGGCATCCGTGACGCCGGAGTCCAAGAAATGGAAATCTGGCTGCGAGGAACACGCCTCTTCATGATTGTCGAACTGCCCGACGACGCAGACTTCGACGAGGTCATGGCGAAAATGGGAACCATGCCCCGACAAACCGAATGGGAAGCACTCACCGCCAAATTCCAACAAGCCGCCGAAAATGCCTCATCTGCCGAGAAGTGGCAACGCATGGAACAAATCTTCCGACTCTACTAACTTCTCAGAACACCCCTATTATATTTTAGAACACCCCTATATGGACAACGCTCCAAACTTCTCCGAACTTCTCTCCGCGCTCTTCCCCGAACTTGACGCCGAACGCGCCGCACACCTCGCTGCCCTCGAACCGATCTACAGAGAATGGAACGCACGCATCAATGTCGTTTCGCGAAAGGACATCGACAACCTGATGATTCACCACGTGCTCCACTCGCTCGCCATCGCCCGCTTCGTCCACTTCGCACCCGACACCCGTCTGTTGGACGTCGGCACCGGCGGAGGATTTCCCGGCATCCCGCTTGCCGTGCTCTTTCCGGACTGCCGCTTCACCCTCATTGACCGCATCGGGAAGAAGACAAAGGTCGCAGCCGCCGTGGCGGAAGGGGTCGGACTGCAGAACGTGGAGGTGCTCCACGAGAACGTCACCGAGGAACGCCGCCGCTTTGACTTCGTCATCAGCCGTGCCGTCATGCGAGCCGATGAACTCTACGCCCTCGTCGCCAAAAGAATCGACGCAAAGGGCAAAGCGTCCTCCATGCCCAACGGCATGCTCTGCCTCAAGGGCGGCGACCTCACCGAAGAGACTCAGGGGCTAAAGAACATCCAAGAGTTCTCGCTCGCCGACCACATCGCCCACCCTTTCTTTGAAACCAAGAAACTGCTCTACGTGCCCGCTGCCACCAACCTCCCCCGTTGAAACCCTTTCCACCCTTCATTCATCCACATTATGAACACCACACTCCGAAACGGAAACCTCTGCATTGAACGCTTTGTCGTCAACATGATTGAGGAAAACACCTATCTGCTGTTTGACGCCCACACCCGCGACGCCGTCCTCATCGACTGCGGCGCACGAAGCGAAGAAGAACACGCCGCCATTGCCGAACGCATCGAAGCCCAAAACCTGCACCTCACCGCACAGTGGAACACCCACGGTCACTTCGACCACATCTGGGGAACGCAATGGGCTGCCGAAAAGTTTGGTGCACCGCTCGTCATTGCCTCCGACGAACTGCCCACGCTCGAGGCTGCCTCCCGCCAAGCCGCGCTCTTCCTTCACCGCGACCTCGGAGTGGAGGTGCCACAAGCCGCCCGAACCGTGAGCCACGGCGACACGCTCTCCTGCGGAAACCACGTCTTCCAAGTGCTCGCCACTCCGGGACACACGCCCGGCGGCATCTGTTTCTACTGCGCCGAAGAGAAGGTGCTCCTGAGCGGCGACAGCCTCTTCTTGGAAAGCATCGGACGCTGCGACCTGCCCGGCGGCGACGGACCGCTGCTGGTGAAGAGCCTGCAAGAAAGAATCCTCTCCCTCCCACCCGACACGGAGGTGCTCCCGGGACACGGTCCCACCACGACCATCGACCACGAACGCCGCTTCAATCCCTACGTCTGACGCTCGTCGGGGCGTAGTCTTTCTGCAAAAAGCCACCGTTTCCGCCGATTTCGTCAGCGGGTAGTCACGGCGGGTAGCCAAAGCCGCCACTGTTTTTTTAGTAATGGGGTGTTCTAAAAATTAGGTTGAGTTGATTTTTGATTTCTTAGAGATGAACTTTTGTCAGTTGAGGAAGGAGCATAGCGGGCTATGTGACTGACGAAACTTACAAAAGGACGCGCTAAGAAACAAAAAGCGACCAAAATGTTAGCACTTTCTTTTGAACGTTCCTTACCCCGTAATTTATAGAACACCCCTAATATGAAAATAATAAGTTGCGTCAGATTTGAATGAGATTTTCGAGGTCAGATTTTCACCCGAAGAAGCAGCATAGCCGTAACTATGTGACTGATGAGGGAGGAAATATGGACCGAAAAGATTTTCAAAGAGGATGCAGGTTATTTTTTGAGGATTACTAAAATCTCTGTCTGATTTATACAATTTGTCAGAAAAATTCTTCTTATCTTTGCGCCGCGTTTGCGAAAACACAGCAAATGCTAACAAAAAGAACGCCTGTGACGTTCAAGACTTACAAAACATTTCCTATCCCCTAAAACAAGAAAACTGACATGTGTGGAATTGCCTGCATTTTCAACATCCGAAGTGAAGAACCCTCTGCCTTGCGCAACAAAGCCCTCACCATGAGTCGTCGTCTGCGCCACCGCGGTCCCGACTGGAGCGGCATTCACTGCGGAAAAAGTGCCATCCTCTGCCACGAGCGACTCTCCATTGTGGACCCCGAAAGCGGCGGACAACCTCTCTTCGCCCCCGACCGCAAACAAGTGCTTGCCGTCAATGGAGAAATCTATAATCACCAAGACATCCGCAACCGCTTCCGCGACACCTATCCCTTCGCCACAGGCTCGGACTGCGAAGTCATCCTCGCCCTCTATCGCGAAAAGGGCATCAACTTCCTCGAAGACCTCAACGGCATCTTTGCCTTCGCGCTCTACGACGAAGAAAAGGACGACTTCCTCATCGCACGCGACCCCATCGGCGTGATTCCTCTCTACATCGGATTTGACGCGGACGGAAAAGTCTATTGCGCCAGCGAACTCAAAGCACTTGAAGGACTCTGCGAACGCTACGAACCCTTCCTCCCGGGACACTACTATCTCGGAAGCAAGGGACGCATGGAACGTTGGTACAAACGCGACTGGGAAAACTATGAAGCCGTCGCCAACAACCCCGCCTCCGTCAGCGAACTGCGCGAAGCACTCGAGGCTTCGGTCAAGAGACAACTCATGAGCGACGTGCCCTACGGCGTCCTCCTCTCCGGCGGTCTCGACAGTTCCATCATCTCTGCCGTCGCACGCAAATTTGCCGCACGACGCGTGGAAAGCGGAGACAGCCAGGACGCATGGTGGCCCCGCCTCCACTCCTTCGCCGTCGGACTCGAAGGAGCACCCGACCTTGCCAAAGCAAGAGAAGTCGCCGACCACATCGGAACGGTTCACCACGAAATTCACTACACCATCCAAGAAGGCTTGGACGCCATCCACGACGTCATCCGACACATCGAAACCTACGATGTGACGACCGTGCGCGCCTCTACGCCGATGTATCTCCTCGCTCGCGTCATCAAATCCATGGGAATCAAGATGGTGCTCTCCGGCGAGGGAGCCGACGAAGTCTTCGGCGGTTATCTCTACTTCCACAAAGCGCCCGACGCACGTGCCTTCCACGAAGAAACGGTGCGCAAGATTTCAAAACTCCACCTCTACGACTGTCTGCGCGCCAACAAGAGCCTCTCGGCGTGGGGCGTGGAAGGACGCGTGCCCTTCCTGGACAAAGAATTCCTTGACGTCGCCATGCGGCTCAACCCCGAAGCCAAAATGTGCCCGGGACAAACCATCGAAAAGAAGATTCTCCGCGAAGCCTTTGCAGACTATCTTCCCGAAAGCGTGGCTTGGAGACAGAAAGAACAGTTCTCCGACGGCGTCGGCTATTCTTGGATTGACACACTGAAAGAAATCACTGCCGCCGCCGTCAGCGACGAGCAGATGGAACACGCCGCCGAACGCTTCCCCATCAATCCGCCGAGAAACAAGGAAGAATACTACTATCGCTGTATCTTTGAGGAACACTTCCCCAGCGAAAGTGCTGCCCGCAGCGTGCCCTCCGTACCCTCCGTTGCCTGCTCCACCGCCGAAGCGCTTGCCTGGGACAGCGCCTTCAAAAACCTCAACGACCCCAGCGGTCGCGCCGTGGCAGGCGTTCACGAACAAGCCTATTGAGACACCAAAAGGATGTTCTAGGAATTAGGTTGAGTTGGTTTTGGATTTCTTAGAGATGATATTTTGACTGACGAAACTTACAAAAGGGCGCGCTAAGAAACGAAAAGCGACCAAAACGTAAGCACTTTCTTTTGAGCGTTCCTTATCCCGTAATTTATAGAACATCCCTAAAATTGGCACATCAAGAACAGTGGTGCGCAAAAACCGTCCCGCTCGTTTGGAGATTCGGACTGCAACGCGTAACTTTGCAGACCGTAGAACAATCCCTAAATTTTATCACACAATTATGATTAACTACAAAGACCTCGGCCTCGTAAACACCCGCGACATGTTTGCAAGAGCCATTGACGGTGGCTATGCCATTCCCGCCTTCAACTTCAACAACATGGAGCAACTCCAGGCAATCATCCAGGCTTCTGCCGAAAAGAAAAGCCCTGTGATTCTCCAAGTTTCCAAAGGCGCACGTGCCTACGCCAACCAAACTCTCCTCCGCTACATGGCTGAAGGTGCTGTGGCATACGCCAAAGAACTCGGCTGCAACCACCCCGAAATCGTGTTGCACCTTGACCACGGTGACAGCTTTGAAACCTGCAAGAGCTGCATCGACATGGGCTTCAGCTCTGTCATGATTGACGGCTCCGGACTTCCTTTCGAAGAAAACATCGCACTCACCAAGAAGGTGGTGGACTATGCTCACCAGTTCGACGTAACCGTTGAAGGTGAACTCGGTGTACTCGCAGGCGTTGAAGACGAAGTGAGCCACGCTGAAAGCCACTACACCAAACCCGAAGAAGTGGTTGAATTCGCCACCCGCACCGGATGCGACAGCCTAGCCATCTCCATCGGCACAAGCCACGGCGCCTACAAGTTCACTCCCGAACAGTGCACCCGTGACCCGAAGACCGGACGCCTCGTGCCTCCTCCCCTCGCTTTCGACGTGCTCGACGCCATCATGAAGCAACTCCCCGGCTTCCCCATCGTGCTCCACGGTTCTTCTTCCGTTCCTCAGGACGAAGTGGACACCATCAACAAGTTCGGTGGCAAACTCCCCAACGCTGTCGGAATTCCCGAAGAGCAACTCCGCAAGGCTGCTGCCAGCGCAGTTTGCAAAATCAACATCGACTCTGACTCTCGCTTGGCTATGACCGCTGCCATCCGTCAGACCTTCGCTGAAAAACCCGGTGAATTTGACCCGCGCAAGTATCTCGGTCCCGCTCGCGACAACATGAAGAAGCTCTACGAGCACAAGATTGTTGAAGTCCTCGGTTCTGAGAACAAACTCGCCAACCTCGACTAATCAAGTCACGACGTAGCGCCACCGTGCGCCACTCGTTTTTCCTCCACGCCTCCCGAACCTCGGGAGGCGTTTTTTGTTGCCGACCGTTTCAACAAACATTTTTCAGAAAAAACTCGTTCGCTGACGGCGTGGCAACATTCCTGTCCGCCGATTTGTTATTCCTATCCTTATTCCCGTTGGTGTTCACCGTTACGGCGAACACTAACGACTCCCAAGAAAAAAATGACAACTCCCAAGAAAAAAATGACAACTCCCAAGGAAAAGACGTTGCCACGGCGTCCGCAAAACGTAACTGCTCAAACAATGGATGAATCCGCTTGACGCGGAAAAACCGCGCCCTCAAAGCGTTCTCAAAGAATATATACCGAAATAAAAAATTAAAGAATCTGCGGAGCGAATAATTGTAAAATCATAACTTTGCAACGCATTATTACATTAATTTCTACCTAGGAAACACATCTTCTAATTAGAAATAAGTAATTAGTCGCATAAGAACAAACATTATTATCCATATATATTGCTTCAAACCCCTATGATTCAATCATTACGAAAGAGTTGGTTGCTCACGACATTGCTGCTTGTGGCGACCATGGTCTTGCCCGCTTCGGTGTGGGCACAGAGTGTTGTCACGGAGCAACCCGCTGCGGGCACCGGCTCAAGCGCCGACCCTTACCGGATTGCCAATGCCACGCAACTGGCGTGGTTCCGCGACTGGGTGAACGGCACCTACACACCCGCTGACAGCGAGACAGCCACAAAACACGAGAATGCCTGCGCCAAACTCATCGCCGACATCGACATGAGCACCGTCTGCTCCGAGAGCATCGGCAGTTGGCAGTTCATCTCGCCCTTTCAGGATGGCGTGAGATGGAGTGGCACCTTCGACGGCGACGGCCACACCATCTCGAACCTCTACATCAACTCCACTGCCCGTTTCACCGGTATGTTTGGATGTTCAAGTTCGGGGATAATCCAAAACATCACGTTCACCAATGTCAACATCACGGGGCAAGAAAATTTCACCGGTCTTGTGGGAATCGGAATGAACTGTACGGTGAGAAACGTGACGGTGGCAAGCGGCACGATTTCCGGCAAGTATTTCGTGGGCAGCATCTGTGGCAAAATGTTAGGCGGTCCGGGTGTCATTTCCCATTGCATCAACCACGCACAAGTGACCGCCACCGAGTATGGTGCAGGCGGCATCTGTGCTGACGCTATAGGCGACATCGAATACTGCACGAACTACGGCAAAGTGCTGAGCAAAGGCGCTTATGCGGGCGGCATTGCCTCAAACCAAACTTCCAACAATAACGTCACCCATTGCATCAACCACGCACAAGTGATTGCCACGAGCAACCATGCGGGCGGCATCGTCGGTGCTCAAGAAGGAGGCTGCATCTCCCGCTGCGACAACCGTGGGAATGTGACTGCTGCAGCATGTGTGGGCGGCATTGTCGGCTCTGTTTCTGCTGCCGGAAGCATCTCTGATGTGATTTCAACGGGCAATGTGACCGAAACGGGCAACAGTGGATTCGCCGGTTTTGTGGTGGGAGACGTGCGCGCCGCACTCACTTTGCCGGACCATGCCATGTTCCGCAGCGACGCCACTCTGACCAGCGGAGGAACGACACTGACTGCCCAAGGCATCGGACGCATTGACTCCGCCAACGGCGGCACAGTCATCGGAAAAACCACGGGCTACACCACCACCCAACTTCAAAGCGGCATGGCGACCTACCTACTGCAAACCGCAGTGCCTGAGGGAACTTGGGGACAGCAACTAGGAACGGACGACTATCCGCAACTCGGTTCTGACCAGAAGGTCTATGCCGAGGGCGAAATCATCATCGACTGCCAGAACGGAATGACTGGCGGCAGTTTCACCAACACGCGTCCCAACGAGGAAGGCACCGTCACCCTCAGCCACGGCATCGGCATCCACCACGACGCCGTGGCGGGAACCTGCACCACAGATGGAAATGTGGAATACTGGGAATGCGACCTTTGCCACCTCTTCTTCACGGATGAAGCCTTGACCACCGACATTGCAGACCCCGTGCTTCACGCCACCGGTCACAATTATGACTATGCGTCCGGCAGTTGCACCACCTGCGAAGAGACCATCCCGACCGTGAAGAAAGGCACGAACACCATTCAGATTGCAGCCGTGACCAAACAAAACACAGTCATCAACGGCTATAACCTCTTCCGCTTTGTGGCACCCGTTGACGGCGAAATCACGGTGCAGACCGTCGGGTCAGACAACACCTACGGTTCGCTGTGGAGCGGCGACGGAACAACCCAACTTGCCTCTGACAACAGCAGCGGAGATGGAAACAACTTCAAATTCACCATTGCCGTCACGAAAGGAACGGTTTACTACATCGGTGTGCGTCAATACAGTGGCTACGCCATCAGCGGCGACTACGCCCTCACCATCACTGTCACCGCGTATGATGACGGCGCAAAACCTCAGGGCGACGGCACATCTGCCAATCCCTACCAAATCACCAATGCCGCGCAACTTGCGTGGTTCCGAAACTGGGTGAACGGAACCTACACGCCCGATGAGGACGAGACTGCCACAAGCCATGCCGATGCCTGTGCCAAACTCACCGCCGACATCGACATGGCTCCCGTCTGCTCCGGCAGCGTCGGCAGTTGGATTCCCATCTCTTCTCAATCGAAAAACGTGAACTGGTCCGGCACCTTTGACGGCGACGGCCACACCATCTCGAACCTCTATGTCAATACCACTGCCACCCATTTCGGCATGTTTGGAAAGACAGGAAATTGCACCATCAAGAACATCACGTTCAGCGGTGTGAGAATCTATGGAGGAGAAGCATATACGGGCATTGTTGCCTTTCTCAACGGTTCTGCAACAAACGTGACCGTGGCAGATGGCACGATAACCGGCAAGAACCACGTGGGCAGCATCTGCGGCGGTTTGGGAAGCACCGGAACTGTCACCCTTTGCATCAACCACGCACAAGTGATTGCCACGAGCAACCATGCGGGCGGCATCGTCGGTGCTCAAGAAGGAGGCTGCATCTCCCGCTGCGACAACCGTGGGAATGTGACTGCTGCAGCATGTGTGGGCGGCATTGTCGGCTCTGTTTCTGCTGCCGGAAGCATCTCTGATGTGATTTCAACGGGCAATGTGACCGAAACGGGCAACAGTGGATTCGCCGGTTTTGTGGTGGGAGACGTGCGCGCCGCACTCACTTTGCCGGACCATGCCATGTTCCGCAGCGACGCCACTCTGACCAGCGGAGGAACGACACTGACTGACCAAGGCATCGGACGCATTGACTCCGCCAACGGCGGCACAGTCATCGGAAAAACCACGGGCTACACCACCACCCAACTTCAAAGCGGCATGGCGACCTACCTACTGCAAACCGCAGTGCCTGAGGGAACTTGGGGACAGCAACTAGGAACGGACGACTATCCGCAACTCGGTTCTGACCAGAAGGTCTATGCCGAGGGCGAAATCATCATCGACTGCCAGAACGGAATGACTGGCGGCAGTTTCACCAACACGCGTCCCAACGAGGAAGGCACCGTCACCCTCGGCCACGGCTACAGCATCCACTACCCTGCCCAAGAGAAAACCTGCGTCGTCGATGGCAATGTGGAATACTGGAAATGTGGGCTTTGCCGACGCTACTTCACCGACGCAGCCATGACCAACGAGATTGCAGACCCCGTGCTCTACTCCACCGGTCACGCCTATCACTATGACCTCGACCACTGCACAATCTGCAGACAGGTCTTCCCGACACTGGAGGTCGGTGAAAAGAATTATCTGCTGGATGCCACGTCCCGCGAACTCTCTGACATCAACAGCTACACCCTCTTCCGCATCGTGGCTCCCGCCAACGGTGAAATCACGGTGGAGAGCCACGGCTGGACCAACGACACCTACGCCACGCTCTGGAGCGGCGACGGAACAACCCTGCTGGTCAATAATGACGACGGCGGAGAGGAAAAGAACTTTAAAATCACCTACACCGTCACCAAAGGCACGGTTTACTTCTTTGGCATGCGTGACTATTTTGGAAAAATCATCCAAAGGCAACCTGTTGTCTTCAGCGCAAACTGGTATGAAGAAGATGTCAAACCTGCAGGCGACGGCACACCCGAGAACCCCTATCTAATCTCCTATTCCGGACAACTTGCCTGGTTCCGCGACTGGGTGAACGGAACCTACACACCCGCTGACGGCGAGACTGCCACAAAACACGAGGATGCCTGCGCCAAACTCACCGCCGACATCGACATGAATTTCGTCTGCAACGAGACCAACGGCAGTTGGCAACCCATCTCGCGCGCCGATTTGAACGTTCTCTGGTCCGGAACCTTTGACGGCGACGGCCACACCATCTCAAACCTCTATGTCAATTCTTCTGCCGACCACTTCGGCATGTTCGGACAGACCGGAAATTGCCAAATCAAAAACATCACGTTCACAGCCACAAGCATCACGGGAAGATTCGACCACGCGGGTATTATTGGAACACTATCCGGTTCTGCGACCAACGTGACTGTGGCTGATGGATCGATTTCAGGCATGAATGACGTGGGCGGCATCTGCGGCAGTCTGAGCAACGGCGGAAAAGTGTCCCATTGCACCAACCGCGCGAAACTCCTTGCTGTAAGAAACCATGGAGGCGGCATCTGCGGTAACTCTTCTGGCATTGTTGAATTCTGCTCCAACTTCGCTGCAGTGGAAAGCTATCGATTAGGTGCGGGCGGCATTGTCGGACAACAAAACGGCGGCAGCATCTCCCACTGTGCCAACCATGGAACAGTTGAGGGAGGAGTCGCCGACGCAGGAAACGTGGGCGGCATTGTCGGATTGGTTACGGGTGCCGTAAGCATCTCTAACGTCATTTCGACCGGCAATGTGACCAAGAAGAACAATGACGAAACCGCCGGTCTGCTGGTAGGCAACGTGCAAGCCGAACTCACTTTGTCAGACCATGCCGTGTTCCGCAGCGACGCCACCCTCTCCATTGGCGAAACGGCACAGACAGCCCGAGCCATTGGTCTGATTGACACAGCCAATGGCGGCAATCTCAGCGGCAGACCCCAAGGATTCACCACTGCCCAACTCCAAAGCGGCATGGTGACCTGTCTGCTCCAGACCGCAGTACCCGAAGCCACTTGGGGACAGCAACTGGGCACGGACCCCTATCCGCAACTCGGCTCTGCCCACCTCGTCTATGCCCAGGGCGACATCACCATCGAATGTACAGGCGAGATGATTGGCGGAACGCTCACCAACACGCAACCCGAAACGGAGGGCACCGTCACCGTTGCCACTCTCATCCACCACGACGCCGTGGAGAAGACCTGCACCACCGATGGCAATGTGGAATACTGGGAATGCAGTTACTGCCACCGCTTCTACACCGACACTGACCTGAGTGCGGAGATTGCTGACCCCGTGCTGCACGCCGTCGGTCACACCTACGACTTCATCAACGGTTCCTGCACCGTCTGCGGAGAGACCATTCCGGTTCTGGAGGCTGGCACCCACACCATTCAGATTGCTGCCGTGTTCAACGACAACACTGCCACCAATGGCTACAACCTCTATCGCTTCGAAGCACCTTCCAACGGTGAAATCACGGTGGAAGCCACGGGCTCTGACGACACCTACGGAGCTCTTTGGAGCGGCGACGGAACGACCAAACTGACTGAGGACGACAACAGCAGCAGCAACAAGAAAGACTTCAAATTCAAATATCCCGTCACAAACGGCACGGTTTACTACCTCGGTGTGAGAAAAAGCAGCGGCGAAGCCATCAGCGGCGACTGCGCTCTCACCATCAATTTCATGAGCATTGACGGCGACGGCTCGTCAGAGACTCCTTTCTTGCTTGCCAATGCCGCGCAACTGGCATGGTTCCGAGACTGGGTGAACGGAACCTACACGCCCGCCAACGGCGAGACTACCCAAAAACATAAGACTGCCTGTGCCAAACTCATCGACGACATCGACATGAGCAGCGTCTGCTCCAAAACCGTCGGCAACTGGATTTCCATCTCGCCTTCACTGGGCTCCGTGAATTGGGAGGGCACCTTCGACGGCGACGGACACACCATTTCAAACCTCTACGTCAACAGCACCTATCAGAATTCAGGCATGTTTGACCAGACCGGAAATTGTTGCATCAAGAACATCACGTTCACCGGCGTCAACATCACGGGTGACATGTTCACGGGACTTGTCCGAAATCTATACGGCACCGTGAAAAACGTGACGGTGGCAGATGGAACAATAACCGGCAAAGAGTACGTGGGCAGCATCTGTGCCAGTTCAGACGGTATTATTGAAAACTGCACGAACTACGCAACGGTAAAAAGCACCGGCTACTGTGTAGGCGGCATTACGGGCACTCAAAAGGGAGGCCACATCTCCAACTGCGCCAACCATGGAAATGTGGAAGCCAGTTACCATGTGGGTGGCATTGTCGGAGCAATTTACGGTGAAGCCACCAACCTCTCGAACGTGATTTCAACAGGCAATGTGACCGAAAGAGTCGTAACCGGCACCAACGGTCTGTTGGTTGGAGTCGTGCAAGGCGGGCTCGTCTTCTCAGAGTGTATGGTGTTCCGCAGTGACGCCATCCTGAAAAGCCTCGCAACAGAGTTGGAAGCACGAGCCATCGGATATGTGGACGAGTCTGAAAACGGCAACGTCACCGGAGAAGCCGTGGGCTACGACACCACACATTTCCAAAGCGGCATGGTGACCTATCTCCTCCAAACCGCCGCACCCGAGGGAACCTGGGGACAGCAAGTGGGCACGGACACCTATCCGCAACTCGGCTCCGTCCACACGGTCTATGCCGAGGGCGCCATCATCATCGACTGCCAGGGCGGAGTTCGTGGCGGAGGTTTCACCAACACGCAACCCGAAACTGAAGGAAGCGTCACCCTCAGCCACGGCATCGGCATCCACCACCCTGCCAAGCCTGCCACCTGCACCGAAGGCAATGTGGAGCATTGGGAATGTGAACTCTGCCACCGCTATTTCTCCGATGCAGCCTTGACCACGGAAATCAAAGATCCCGTGATTCCCGGCAACGGTCACGTCTTTGACTATGAAAACGGCGTCTGCACCATCTGCGGAGGAGCCATCCCGACCATCGTCACCGGCTGGCACGACATCCGAATCGGTGCCGTGAAAGAACCGGACACATATACTAAAATCGAAGGATACAACGTCTATCGCTTCGTGGCATCCGGCGACGGCACCATCGGAGTGAGCGCTTGGGGCTCATCCGACACCTACGGTTCGCTGTGGAGCAGTGACGGCATGACCTTACTGACCCACGATGGCAGTTCTTTCAAAGACTTTGAATTCACCTATACCGTCACAAAAGGCACGGTTTACTATATCGGTGTGCGTGCATACGACGGACAAGCCATCGATGAAGACTACTCCCTCCGCATTACTGCCAGCTGGAGCACTAAGGAAACGCTGACACTGACAGACGGCGAGGAATACACCACCCCGCAGGATGTGAAAACGTTCACCTACGTCCGCAATTTCACCCACACCAACTGGCAACCGCTCTACGTGCCCTTCTCCATGTCGAGCGCAGACTGGAAGCCGCAGGGTCTGGAAGTGGCGTGCATCAACAACTTCCACGAATATGAGGAAGCCGACGGAAGCTCGAAGCTAGTGCTCGAAGTGAGAAAGGTGACCACGGGAACACTCCTTCCCAACACGCCCTACCTCATCCGAGCCCTCGAAGTCGGCGAAAAGAGCATCACGCTCACCGAAGTCGCACTCCAGGACCCCGAAAGCAAATCCATCAAATGCTCCAGCATCACACGCCTCTACACTTTCACCGGCATCTACTCCGAGAAGAGCGACTTCAACGCTGACAACGACTACACCATGACGGGCGGTACCCTCTATCACCCCGAAGGTGCGCTCAAACCCCAGCGCTGGTTCCTCACCGTGACGGCACTCGACGACATCATTAAAGAAGAAAGACCCAACATCGCTCCGTGGAAAATCAGCGTCAGCGTGATTGGCGAAGGCGAAGTCACGGGCATCGAAGACATCCGCATCGTCACCTCCGCTCCGCGCCAAGGCATCTACGACCTCCAGGGTCGCCGCCTCGCCGAAGAACCCCGCAGCGGCATCTTCATCAAGGACGGAAAGAAACTCGTTAAATAAGAAGTCAAAGAGACTAAGAGTCAAAGAGACTAAGAGTCAAAGAGACTAAGAGTCAAAAAGACTAAGAGTCAAAAAGACTAAGAGTCAAAGAGACAAAAAGTCAAACCAGATTATGAAAAAAAGATATATTCAACCTCAGACCGAGCAGTTCGCTTTGAGTCCCGTCAGCATCCTCGCCGCCTCGGGCGGCAGCGGAATTGGCGGCGGCTGGACGCCCGAGGAGCTGCCCGAAGACTACGAAGAAATCGGGTTCGGTGGAGGCTCGAAAGTCCCCGACTGAAAACCCGAACACGCAAAACGTTCGGAAGAACGAAGATGACGTTCGGAAGAACAGATAAAACGTTCGGAAGAACGAAGCAAGATAAAACGGAGGTGCGACACACGTTGCACCTCCGTTTTTCAATACAAAAAACTATACACTACACACGCAAAACTATACACTACATACTATATACAACTATACACGTAAAACTATACAAAAACTATACAAACTATACACAGAACTATACATTGCGCTGAAAATCAAACGCGTGTAGTGTGTATAGTTAGGGCATAAACTATACACGAACTATACACAGAACTATACACAAAAGCCTACACGACAACTATATACAGAACCCTGCACGGCAACCCTGCGCGGACAGCCCGTTGGCAAGCAAGACTATCCAGCCTGGAGGGCTGTACTGTGAATGCCGGGGCATCGCCCCCGGACAGCGGCAACCCCCTCAGTGTCAGCCTGGAGGGCTGTACGCCCGCGAAGATGGCGGCGCGCAGTCTTACTTAGGAGCGCACCTAAGTGAAATTAGGGGAAGGCTAAGAAAAACTAGGGGAAGGCTAGGAAAAACTAGGGGAAGGCTAGGAAAAACTAGGGGAAGGCTAGGAAAAATTAGGGGAAGGGAAAGAAAAATTTGGGGAAGGGAAAGAAAAATTTGAGGAAGGGAAAGAAAAATTTGAGGAAGGGAAAGAAAAATTTGAGGAAGGGAAATTTTAACTGGGTGCGCTCCTAGTTTTTCTTAGGTGCGCTCCTAGTTTTTCCTAGGTGCGCTCCTAGTTTTTCTTAGGTGCGCTCCTAGTTTTTCCTAGGTGCGCTCCTAGAAATGTTTCTCCATTAATGCCCATTAATTGTCTCATTAATTTCTGAACAATTCGTGTTCAAAAAATCAATTCATGGTCAATTCGTGAATAATTCATGAACATTAATGTCTCAAAAAGGCGGTCCTTTCGTCCTTTGTCTCTTTGACTCTTTGACTCTTTGACTCTTTGACTCTTTGTCTCTCAATGTAGGGTTGCCGTGTATAGTTTGTGTATAGTTTGTGTATAGTTTGCGCCGCAAACTATACATTTCGCAACGCGCGGATAATCAGCAAAATAAAGAGCAAAATGTAGGGTTTGTGTATAGTTTGCAGAGTTTTTTTGTTTCCCCCTTTATTTACGTATAAGAATGTACAAGCGAAGCGCGCGCAAAAACCTACATGAACGAAATCTTTGTGGTGCAGTCGCTCCATGATGCCTCCTTGTCTTCCCAGTCTCCGACCGAGGCAAGAGCAACGCCGCGAGGTGAGAAACGAAAGGATATTTAATGCACATGTGCAAAACCTCGCGGATTTTATCTAAATTTGCAGTCGAAAATGCGAAGGCGGTTCGCACGGACACTTTGGCGCGCAGTTTTACTTGTCCCGTCAGTTTCCATCTCCCGCTTTCCGAGTAACCCCCAAATCTTTCATCATCGTGACTGAAACGAAATTCATCTTCGTGACCGGAGGCGTGGCTTCTTCCTTGGGAAAAGGCATCATCGCAGCCTCCATCGGTAAACTTTTGCAAGCCAGAGGCTACGAAATCACCATCCAAAAGTTTGACCCCTACATCAACATCGACCCGGGAACACTCAACCCCTACGAACACGGGGAATGCTACGTCACCGACGACGGACAGGAAACTGACCTCGACCTCGGACACTACGAACGCTTCACGGGAATCAAAACGACGAAGTACAACAACTTCACCACGGGGCGTATCTACCAAAGCGTCATCGACAAAGAGCGCAGAGGGGACTATCTCGGAAAAACCATTCAGGTCATCCCGCACATCACCGATGAAATCAAACGCGACATGCTCTATTTGGGCAAGAAGAACAAATATGATTTCGTCATCACAGAAATCGGCGGCACCGTCGGCGACATTGAAAGCCAGCCGTTTTTGGAAGCCATCCGACAACTGAAATGGGAACTGGGAAAGAAGGCGGTCTGCGTGCATCTGACCTACGTCCCCTACCTCGCCGCCGCCGGAGAACTGAAGACGAAGCCGACGCAACACTCGGTGAAAGAACTCCAAAGCATTGGTATTCAGCCGGACATCTTGGTGCTTCGCGCCGAACACGATTTGAATGCCGGACTTCGCAGAAAGATTGCCAACTTCTGCAACGTCTCCCCCGATGCCGTTGTGCAGAGCCTGGACATGCCGACCATCTATGAAGTGCCCCTGCGAATGCAAGAGCAAGGACTCGACGCCACGATTCTCCGCAAACTCGACATGCCCGTCGGAGAAACTCCGGGACTCGGTCCCTGGCGCTCCTTCCTCGACCGTCGCCACAAAGCCACGAAAGAAGTGAACATCGGTTTGGTCGGAAAATATGACCTTCAAGATGCCTATAAGAGCATTTTGGAAGCACTCTCCCAAGCCGGCACCTACAACGACCTGAAGGTCAAGAGCCACTTCGTCAACAGCGAAAAACTCACGCCGGAAAACGTGGCGGAGACGCTGAAGGTATATGACGGTCTCGTCATCTGTCCGGGCTTCGGACAGCGCGGCACAGAAGGAAAGATTATTGCTGCCCGCTATGGTCGCGAACAGAACGTCCCGACCTTCGGCATTTGTCTCGGCATGCAAATGATGGTGGTTGAGTTCGGCAGAAACGTGCTCGGTCTCAACGACGCCAACTCCGTGGAACTGAATCCGACCACGCCGTTCAACGTCATCGACTTGATGGAAGACCAAAAGAACATCACAAACATGGGCGGCACCATGCGCCTCGGAGGCTACGAATGCGAACTGAAACCGGGCAGCAAGGTGGCTGAAATCTATCAGTCCGAAGTCATCCGCGAACGTCATCGTCATCGCTATGAGTTCAACAGCGACTTCCGCGCTGCCTACGAAAACGCCGGCATGAAGTGCGTCGGAACAAACCCCGAAACCGACCTCGTCGAAATCGTGGAAATACCGAACCACAAATGGTATATCGGTACGCAGTTCCACCCGGAATATTCCAGCACCGTGCTCAAGCCACACGCTCTCTTCCTGAGTTTCGTGAAGGCATGCCAAAAATAAAAGCAACCGATTAAAACAACGTTCATGGGGCGTGTGTCGTCGCAACTTGTTGTGAGACACAGCCCCTGCGGTTTGTCAGAAAGTCAGCGAAAAAGATGCCTTCACGGCAGATGTCTTTACCATCCTTTTGCCGCTGAAATTTTTCCGGATTTTTTTCCTCGGCGCAAAACTTCCGTCCACCACAGACCTCTCAAACACACAACATTTCAACCCAATGGACAAAAACACCGTCACAGGACTCGTGCTCATCGTGCTCGTGCTCATCGGCTTCAGTTGGTACAACAGTGCCCAGCAAGCCGAATACCAACAAATGGTTCAGAACGACACGACCATCGTGCAAACCCAAGCCCCCAAGACCCAACCATCCGCCGTGGCAGCAGCACCTGCCGCCACCAACGACAGTCTTGATGTCTTCCGCGAAGCCAAACAGGGCAAAGCAAAAGACATCGTGCTGAAAAACGAGAAAATCACCGTCACCCTCAACACCCGAGGCGGCACGCTGAAAGAAGTGAAACTCAACGAATACAAAAGTTACGCCGACTTTGAAGCCGAACGCAACGTTTCACTCTGCCTCTACAACGAAAAAGACGCTTCTTCCAACATCCTCCTCGACACGAAAGAGGGCGTCATGGCGTTCAACGACTATGTCTTCACACCCACGGCTGTGACTGACTCCACCGCCACGCTGACCTTGCAGGGAGCCGGAGGCGAAACCATCACGCTCAACTATAAACTCCTGGCTGACAACTATCTCCTCGACTTCACCGTCAGCTCCGCCAACCTGCGCCGAATCCTCCCCTCCTCCACCCGCAGTCTCCAAATGAAATGGAACGACAAGGTGGCGCGCCATGAGAAGGGATTCTATTTCGAGAACATGTACTCCACACTGACCTACCGTCTCCAAAACGGCGAAACTGAAAAAATGTCGGAAGCCGAGACAGAGGAGGTCACCGCTGAAGACGCCGTGAACTGGATTGCCTTCAAAAACCAATATTTCAGTTCCATCCTCATCGCAGAGAAACCCTTGAAGGAAGTGAATCTCCGCAGCGAACAACTCCCCGAAAACGGAGACCACTTGAAGAACTATTCCGCCCACATGAAAGCGGACTTCGATGCGGAGGGCAAACAACCCACTCGTTTCCAATACTATTTCGGTCCGAACAACTACCGGTTGCTTCAGTCCATGGACGACCACAGCATCACGGGACAGGACTACGACCTGCAAGAACTTGTCTATCTCGGCTGGCCCATCGTCAGATGGATTAACCGCTACTTCACGCTCTACGTCTTTGACTTCTTCACCCGCATGGGACTCCCCATGGGCATCGTGCTGCTGCTCATCACGATTCTCCTCCGCGTCATCGTCTATGTGCCGACACGCAAGAGTTTCATGAGCAGCGCAAAGATGAGAGTGCTCAAACCGAAAGTGGATGAGATTTCGGCGAAATATCCCAAAAAGGAAGACGCCATGAAGAAACAGCAGGAAATCATGTCGCTCTACTCACAGTATGGCGTGAGCCCCATGGGCGGCTGTCTCCCGATGCTGATTCAGATGCCCATCTGGATTGCCATGTTCAACTTCGTGCCGAACGCCATCGAAATGCGACAGCAAGGCTTCCTCTGGGCGGATGACCTTTCCACCTACGACAGTCTCATCTCCTGGAGCACGCCCATCTGGGGCTTGGGCAACCACATCAGCCTCTTCTGCCTCCTCTTCTGCGCCACGAACCTGCTCTACAGTTTCATGACCATGAGACAGCAGCGAGAATCCATGTCCGGAGAACAAGCGCAGCAAATGAAGGTCATGCAATGGATGATGATGCTCATGCCGCTCTTCTTCTTCTTTATGTTCAACAAGTATTCCGCAGGTCTGAACTACTACTACTTCATCTCCCTGCTCTTCAGCGCACTGACGATGTGGTTCCTGCGCAAGACAACCGATGACAAAAAACTCTTGGAGAAATTGGAAGCCAACTTCATCGCCAACAAAAACAATCCGAACAAGAAACCCAGCGGACTCGCTGCCCGTCTGGAAGCACTCCAGAAACAACAAGAGGAAATCATGAAACGCCAACAACAGGCGCGCAACCGTTCCTGATTTCCAGCCTCACACTGAGGGAGAGACCTTACTATATATATAATATGGTATAAGGTGTCTCCCTCTCGTATATTTATATGGATTTACTCCTCACGAAGAGCACACTCAGAAGCACAAAACCATGTCACACCTCACCACCATGCTCGCAGCAGCCGCTTTCCTCACCTCGACTGCCAACGCAGCCAACGCCTCCACTGCTACCGCCGAGGAACTCATCGGCAAACAAACGCCCGCCTTCACCTCTGACCGCCTCACCCCCGAGGCGCTCTGGGCAATGGGACGCATCGGCGAAGTCGGCATCGCACCGAAAGGCAACACCATCGCCTACGGCGTCACCTACTACAGCGTGAAGCAAAACAAAAGTTGCACACGCCTCCACACGCTTGACCTCGCCACCGGCGCTTCACGCTGCCTCACCGAAGGAAAGAACAGCGAACGAAGTGCCGCCTTCATCGACGGCGGACGAAGAATTGCCTTCCTCAGCAGCGCATCCGGAAGCAGCCAACTTTGGGTCATGAACGCCGACGGAACAGAACGCCGACAGATCTCACACACAGACAGCGACATCGCCGGCTTCCTCTTCTCACCCGATGAAAAGAAGGTCATCCTCGTCATGGAAGTGCCCATGAACCACTCCATCGAAAAGAAAGAAGAAGACCTTCCGCTCAGCACGGGAATGGTCATCAACGATTTGATGTATAAACACTGGGACACCTACGTCACCTCCGTGCCCCACCCCTTCCTCGCTGATTTTGACGGACAAAGCGTCACCGTCAAAGGCGACCTCCTGAAGGACGAGCCGTTTGAATGCCCCATGATGCCCTTCGGCGGCATGGAACAACTGGCGTGGAGCCCCGACTCCAAAACCATTGCCTACACCTGCCGCAAAAAGGTGGGGAAAGCCTACGCCATCAGCACCGACAGCGACATCTTCCTCCACGACGTGGAAACCGGAAAGGTTCGCAACATCTGTAAGCCGGAAGGCTTCGAGACCTTGGAACCCGAACATGCCGACGTCTCTCTCCGCGAACAAACGCCCAACCGAAAAGGCGATACCGACCTACACGCCGGCTATGACCAAAACCCGCAATTCTCACCGGATGGAAAATTCGTCGCCTGGCTCAGCATGGAGCGTGACGGATATGAAAGCGACCGTCTCCGCCTCTGCGTCTATGACCTCGCCGCAGGGCAATGCACCTACGTCACCGAAGGCTTCGAAAGCGGAGTCAACGAGTTCTGCTGGGCACCAGACTCCCGTAACCTCTATTTCACCGGGGTGTGGCACGGCAAAACGCAAATCTATGTCACCAACCTGAAAGGACAGCACCGCGCACTCACCGACGACGTGGCAGACTATTCGCTCATCGGACTCGCCGCCGACGGCGTCACACTTCTGGCGAAGCGACACAGCATGAGCCGCGCCGACGAAATCTTCACGCTCTCCACGAAAACAAAAAAGACCGCTGAAGCCAAACAAGTCACCCACGAAAACGACCACTTCTACAACAACCTCGCCTGGGGAGAAGTCAAGGAGCGCTGGGTCAAAACCACCGACGGCAAGGAGGAACTCTGCTGGGTTATTTATCCGCCTCACTTTGACCCCGCCAAGAAATATCCCGCCCTCCTCTTCTGCGAAGGAGGACCGCAGTCTCCCGTCAGTCAGTTCTGGAGTTACCGCTGGAACTTCCAAATCATGGCGGCGAACGACTATGTCATCATCGCCCCGAACCGCCGCGGTCTCCCCGGCTTCGGCATGGAATGGCTTGAAGAAATCAGCGGCGACTACTCCGGTCAGTGCATGCAGGACTATCTTTCCGCCATCGACGACCTCGCCACTGAACCCTACATTGACCGCTCCCGCCTCGGCGCCGTCGGCGCAAGTTTCGGAGGCTACAGCGTCTATTGGCTCGCCGGAAACCACGACAAACGTTTCAAGACGTTCATCGCCCACGACGGCATCTACAACACGCAACAGCAATACGTCGAAACCGAAGAACTCTGGTTCCCAAACTGGGACATGGGCAGCGCACCTTGGAAGAAAAACGCGGAAGGACAAATGCAAAAAGTGTTCACCACTTCGCCTCACCTCTACGTTGATAAATGGGACACACCCATCCTCTGCATCCACGGACAACGAGACTTCCGAATTGAATACACCCAAGCCGAAAGCGCCTTCACCGCAGCCAGAATGCGCGGACTCGACGCCCAACTCCTCCTCTTCCCCGACGAGAACCACTGGGTGCTGAAACCACAAAACGGCATCCTCTGGCAACGCACCTTCTTCCGCTGGCTGGACAAATACTTGAAATAAAAGTATTTAGAACGCTCCGAACCTAATTTTTAGACCCCCCTTATAAAATATCTCAAACATAAATCAATAATGACTGCAACACTTCAACGCAAACTCAGCGACTCCAAAGCAGCTCGCTGGACCGCTCTGGTCATCGTCAGTCTGACCATGATGGCTGGCTATTTCTTCACCGACGTGATGTCGCCCCTCGAACCACTCCTCACCGCCGCCGCAGAACCCGGCAGCCTCGGACTCGGATGGAGCAGTGACGAATATGGCTTCTTCTCCGGAGCCTACGGCTACTTCAACGTCTTCCTTCTCCTCCTCTTCTTCGGAGGCATCATCCTCGACAAATTCGGCATCCGCTTCACCGGCATCATGTCCACCATGCTCATGTTCGGCGGAGCACTCATCAAATACTGGGCTGTCAGCCACCAGTTTGAAGGCAGCATCACCCTGCCCCTCGGCATCGGCACCTACCAAACACAGGTGCTTTGGGCAGTCCTCGGCTTTGCCATCTATGGCGTCGGCTGCGAAATTGCCGGCATCACTGTCAGCAAAGTCATTGTCAAATGGTTCACGGGACACGAACTCGCCCTCGCCATGGGACTTCAGGTCGCTTTGGCACGTATCGGAACGGCGGCTGCGCTGGCAGTGGCACTTCCCTTCGCCAAGATGTGCGGCGGCGTTCACTGCTCCGTCGGCCTCGGCGCTTGCCTGCTCGGCGCCGGATTGATTTCCTACCTCGTCTATTGCGTCATGGACCGCAAGGAAGACGCTTCCGCCGCTGCTGCCAACGCCAAACCGGAAGAGGGATTCAAATTTGCCGACCTCAAACTCTTGCTCTGCAACCGCGGCTTCTGGTTTGTCGCCGTGCTCTGCCTCATGTTCTACGCCGGCGTCTTCCCCTTCCTGAAGTTTGCCACGAAATTCATGATTTTCAAATATGGCGTAGATGAAGGTGTCGCCGGACTCATTCCCGCCATGCTCCCCTTCGGCACCATCTTCCTCACCCCTTTCTTTGGTCACATCTATGACAAATATGGAAAGGGCGCCACGCTCATGCTCATCGGCAGTGCCCTGCTCACCCTCGTGCACATGGTCTTCGCCCTCCCGTTCAACTCTTGGGTGATTGCCATCGCCGTGATGATTGTCCTCGGCATCGCCTTTGGTCTTGTGCCCTCTGCCATGTGGCCCTCCGTGCCCAAAATCATTCCGATGAAACTCCTCGGCACAGCCTACGCTCTCATTTTCTACATCCAAAACATCGGACTCGCACTCGTCCCCGTCTGGATTGGAAAAGTGAACCAAGCCAACACCGCTGCCGACGGCACCATCGACTACACGCAAACCATGACCATCTTCGCCGGCTTCGGAGTTGTCGCCATCATCATCTCCCTGCTCCTCCTCTTGGAAGACAAACTGAAAGGCTATGGTCTGCAAGAACCTAACATCAAAAAGTGACGAAAAAAGTGACAATGAAAAAATATCTCTTCCTGCCACTCCTCCTCCTCGCTGCCTCTGCCCACGCTGAAAACAACGGCAACGAGAACACCACGGACAACGACTCCGAAACAACCGGCATCACCATCCTCGCACCCCGCGACTCCGCATCTTCCCAAACGCCCAAAATCCTTCGAGACATGAAACCGACCATGAAGTTCGGAGGCTACATCATCGGAAAGTTCAACTGGCGCGACGAAGACCACACGGAAGAAAACGGCGGCTTCGACCTCCGCTTCCTCCGCCTCTATGTCGATGGAAAAGTCTATCAAGACTTCTACTATAAATTCCAACTCGAAGTCAACGGAGCACCCGGTGAGGACAAAGGACCGCGCATTGTCGATGCCTTCGTCGAATGGCAAAAGTTTGACTGCTTCCGCGTCAAAATGGGACAGTTCAAACGCTCCTTCGGCTTCGAAAACCCCTACTCCCCTCTGAACGTCGGACTCGGCTCCTACTCGCAGGCAACCATGAAACTCGCCTCCATCGGTGACCGCAACGGCGAACACAAAAGCTCAGGACGTGACCTCGGACTCCAAGTGCAGGGTGACCTCTTCCCCGCAGAAGACGGACACAAATGGTTGCACTATCAGATTGGCGTCTTCAACGGTCAAGGAATCAACCACACCGACAAAGACAAACAAAAGGACCTCATCGGCGGACTCTGGATTTCTCCCATCAAAAACCTCTGCATCGGCGGCTTCGGCTGGAACGGAACCTACGTCAATGAGAAATACAATGCCAACGCTCCGGGCAACACGCAGAAAAAAGTGAAACGCGTCCGCTGGGGAGCCGGTGTGAAATATGAAAGTGACTGGTCCGTGCGAGGAGAATACATGAGCAGTGTCGGCGGCGTCACCACGGACGTGACTCAGCCCCGCCGTTCCGATGCGTGGTATGCCACACTCGGCGCACCCGTCATGAAGAACCTCAAAATCTATGGACGCTACGACTGCTACCGCGCCGCCAAAACTTGGAACAGTCTCAAAACGGACTATGGACTCGCTGCCAACTACTATCTCGGAAAGAATCTCATCTTCCAACTGAACTACACGTTCACCGACGACCGCAGCCGCCAAAACACCGCCAAAGACAGATTCTACAACACGCTTGACTTCCAAGTCACCGCCCGCTTCTGACCACACAGAAAATCGCGGTTGGCTTCAGACCACACAGAAAGGGGTTACACATTCTGAGCCTAAACCTCTGAAAACAAACCCCTTCAACTAAATCAAAAGCAAACGCTTCGTTTTGGGAATTCTCAAAACGAAGCGTTCTCTTTTTACTCACTCATTTCACATGAAATGGGATGCGTCAGACGAGGCTGCGCTCAAGCGTCAGTCAATGCTGATTTGACGCTGAATCTGTTTGACTTCATCCTTGCTGACTTTCGGCATGGTGATGGTCAGTACGCCGTTGTCCACCTTGGCAGCGATGTGGTCTTTGACGATGTCATCGGGCAAGACATAGGTCTGCTGATAGTTGGAATAACTGAACTCGCGGCGCAGGAAGTGCTCCTTCTTGTTCTCCTCTTTGTGTTCCAACTTGTTCTCGATGGCGACTTCAAGATTACCGTCGGCATTGATGTTCACGCGGCAAAATTCTTTTTTGATGCCGGGCACTGCCAACTCCATGGTGTAGGCGTTTGCGTCTTCCTTGACATTGACGGCAGGAGCGGTGGCTTTCATCTTGGGCATCCAGTCATTGTTGAAGAAATCGTCAAACATGGTGGGAAACCAACTGTTAGAATTCATAACCTGTAACATAATAACCTCCTATTTTTTAATGGATTGAAATTTTGTGTTGAATTGTTTCTTGAACTCTCGCCTTGGAGTCTTTCTCAACTCTTTGGACTTTGAGCTTCGCCCTTCTAAGTGCAATCCGCGTGCCAAAACAAACGGTGCTGACAACCTGACGGGAAAGTATAAATCTTTTAAAGTTTTATGTCACTTTGCCGCCTCTTCTGCCGAATTGACACCGAAACGGTAAGTAAGAAACTCTATGGGAAAAGTGACGGTGACACCAATTTGACGCCTCCGTGACGCCGGCGTCAAACCTCTCTGCCCCCACCGTCAAAACACCGTCCAATGAGCGTGAAGTGAAAGAGCCGTGGCTGTGGGAGCAAAAAACAAAGGAAATGTTTTCGGAATCGCGCAGAGTGGACTAATTTTGCAAGCGGGTCTTGCTTAGACTCACTTTCAGCAAGCGCGAACTCATTGTTTTATATGATAGCGCGCACACGTCTTTTACTTATTAGTGCGCCACACATTATATATATTAGCGCATCACACCTTATATATATTAGTGCGCCCCACCCTTAATCTAATCACACACCTTGATGAATCCAAATCCCAACGAAACGAAGACGGTCACCAATGACCGAGACATGAAATACCTGAAACTGCTGGCAGGAAATTTTCCCACCATCTCCAGCGTGACCACGGAAATCATCAATCTGCAAGCCATCCTCCATCTCCCCAAACCAACCGAGCACTTCCTCGCTGACCTCCACGGAGAACACGAGGCGTTTGAACACGTCCTGAGAAATGCTTCGGGAAACATTAAACGAAAAGTGAGAGAACTCTTCGGCAACACCCTGCGCGAAGCGGAAATCTGTGAACTCTGCACGCTCATCTACTATCCGCGGCAGAAACTGGAACTGATGCAACCGGAAGAGGCTGACCGAGAGGACTTCTTCCAAACCACGCTGAACAGACTCGTGGCTGTATGCCGCTCCGTGTCTTCCAAATACACACGCTCAAAAGTGCGCAAAAGCCTCCCCGAGGAGTTTTCCTATATCATCGAAGAACTCCTTCACGAAAGTTCTGACGACCACAACAAACAGGCTTATGTCGGCGTGATTATTCGCACCATCATCGAAACGGGACGCGCCGAAGGTTTCGTCATCGCACTCTGCAAACTGATTCAACGACTTTCCATCGACTGCCTGCACATCCTCGGTGACATCTACGACCGCGGCACCGGTGCGCACCTCATCATGGACCGCCTCAGCCGCTACCACCACTGGGACATTCAGTGGGGAAACCACGACATTCTTTGGATGGGAGCGGCAGCCGGAAACCCTGCCTGCGTGGCGGCGGTGTTGCGTCTCTCGCTGCGCTATGCCAACACCCGAGCCTTGGAGGAAGGCTACGGCATCAATCTCCTTCCGCTCGCCACCTTTGCCATGGAAACCTACGGCAAAGACGAGTGCAAAGCGTTCCAACCGAAACAACTCGGCGAGGAAGACGCTCTGGAGGAAAAAACCTGCCGCATGATGGCACAGATGCACAAAGCCATCGCGATCATACAGTTCAAACTCGAGGGAGCACTCTACGACAAACACCCGGAATGGGAAATGACGGACAGAAACATGCCGGCGCGAATCAGTGCGGACCACACAAAAGTGGAGGTGGAAGGAAAGGAATATGCAATGAACGACACCTTCTGGCCCACGCTTGACAGCCACGCTCCAAACGCGCTGACACCGGAAGAGGAAGAACTCATCAAACGACTGACCCACTCCTTCCGCTCCAGCGAACGACTCCAAGCCCACGTCAGACAACTCCTGGACCACGGTGGAATGTATGGCGTTTGCAACTCCAACCTGCTCTACCACGCCTCCGTCCCGATGGACGAAAACGGCGAGTTCCTCGCTGTGGAAATCGAAGGCGAAAAAGTGGCAGGAAAAGAACTGTTGGACCGCACGGAACTTTTGGTGCGCACCGCCTACGACGAAAAGGCGGAACCAAAATTCCGAGAAAACGCCAGAGACTTCTTTTGGTATCTTTGGTGCGGACCACACTCTCCGCTCTTCGACAAACGCAAAATGGCAACCTTCGAACGCTACTTCCTCGCAGAAAAGGAAACACACACGGAGGAGAAAGGAGCATACTATCGCCTGCGCTCCGAAGCCAAGGTGTGTGACTACATCATGGATGCCTTCGGAGTGAAAGGACCTCACCGTCACATCATCAACGGGCACGTCCCCGTCAGAGCGACACGCGGAGAAAGTCCCATCAAAGCCGAAGGACGCATGATGGTCATCGACGGAGGCTTCGCCAAAGCCTATCACGACACCACGGGCATCGCGGGCTACACGCTGGTCTATCACAGCCGAGGCTTCCAACTCGTGCAACACGAACCCTTCACCTCCACCGAGGAAGCCATCGCTCACGGAACGGACATCCGCTCCACCACACAAATCGTGGAAATGATGGGACGACGCGCCATGGTGGCTGACACCGACAAAGGAGCGGAACTCCGAGAACAAGTGGCTGACCTCGAAAGACTCCTCGCTGCCTATCGACGAGGACTCATCAAAAACTAATAACCAACACTTCAAACAGAATACCACAAACAAACACAGACGCTCTCCCCGCCACCGCTTATATATATGGTAAATCTAATAAAGGGTTTCATGATAATACCAATTAGAGCGCATTTGCGGAGAGAAAAATAAGACATACATCCACTTTCTCATGAAATCACTCACCGAACTTTTTCGCATCGGACAAGGACCTTCCTCCAGCCACACGATGGGACCACGCAAAGCCGCCGAAATCTATCTGCAACGACACAGCCAAGAAAACGGACGCTTCCGCGTCACACTCTACAGCAGTCTCGCCGCCACAGGAAAAGGTCACCTCACGGACTTCGCCATCGCCCAAGTGCTCGGCGAAGAAAAAACTGACTTCGTTTGGAAACCGGAGACGGTGCTCCCCTACCACCCCAACGGCATGAAATTTGAGTTCTGCCCCGGTGCCACCGAACCCGTCACGAACGAGGTGGAGGGAAAAGACGCCTGGACCGTCTATAGCGTTGGAGGAGGAGCCCTGGCAGAGGAGGGGGACACGATTCTGCAAACTCCCGACGTCTATGACTTGGACCACCTCAGCGACATCCAAGCCTGGTGTCGCGCAGAGGGAAAGTCCTACTGGGAATATGTCGAAGCAAGAGAGTCCTCCGCCATTTGGGACTACCTCAACACGGTCTGGGAAACCATGTGCGCTGCCGTCGAAAGAGGCATCGCCCACGAAGGCGTGTTGCCGGGCGTGCTGAGACTGAGAAGAAAAGCACCGGACTACTACATCCGAGCCATGGGCTACGGCGACAATCTCCGAAGCCGCGGCCTCGTCTTTTCCTACGCCCTCGCCGTCAGCGAGGAGAACGCCTCCGGTGGAGTGATTGTCACAGCGCCCACCTGCGGAGCATCAGGCGTCGTCCCGGCTGTGCTCTATCACATCCAAAAATCTCGCCGCTTCCCCATTCCGCGAATCCTCCACGCCCTCGCCACTGCCGGACTCATCGGAAACATCGCCAAGAGCAGAGCCAGCATCTCCGGCGCAGAAGCCGGATGTCAGGCTGAGGTCGGAGTGGCGTGTGCCATGGCTGCCGCTGCTGCGAACTACATCTTCGGCGGCTCACTCGCCACGATTGAATATGCAGCAGAAATGGGATTGGAACACCACCTCGGCATGACCTGCGACCCCATCTGCGGACTCGTTCAAATTCCCTGCATCGAAAGAAACGCCCACGCAGCCGCACGCGCCCTCGACGCCAACGTCTATGCCACCTTCGCCGACGGCGTGCACCGCATCTCCTACGACAAAACGGTGGAGGTGATGAAACAAACCGGACACGACCTCCCCTCTCTCTACAGAGAAACCAGCGAAGGAGGACTCGCCAAAAACTGGAAATAACGCAACAAGACGTGGCGAAAATGCAACTTCGCCACGCTACAACCGCGCAGCGCAAAATCATTGTTGCCCATAAACTCCTTGACACGAAAAGTTCATGAAACATTTCGCAAGCATTCATGAACCATTCGTGTTCCCCCAAAAAGCAAAAGCCAATGCTAACCGATATCTTTCTGCCTGCCAGCGCAGCCGCGCATCCGGACTTCGCGGAATCCGCAAAAAGCAACGTGGTGAAAAACGTTTTCCTCGTTTCACCCGACAACACCTCAACAGTCAGCCTTCCCTCCAACGAGAAAATGAAACTTCTGGAGGCAAGCGAAGTGCTCACCGGCACAAAATTCCTGCGTGCCGTGGCGGCAGCAGCAGAGTCACCCTATCTTTTCCTCTCGCTCAGCACCCACGAAATCATCCCTTCCCACCGATGCTGGGAAAGAATGCTGCAAACAGCGGAAGCCACCGGAGCAGAAATGGTCTATTGCGACCGAAACGACAGTCACGGAGCTCACCCGTGCATTGACTACACCGCGGGAGCTCTGCGCGATGACTTTGACTTCGGAAGTCTCGTGCTCATTCGAACGGAGTCGCTCAGAGAGTTTCTGCACTCCACTCCCACCCCGCGCTTCCGCTACGCCGGATGGTATGCCCTCCGCCTCTTCCTCTCCCGCAAAGGCATCATCTTCCACCTGCCGGAAATCCTCTACACCGAAATCGAGACCGACCACCGAGCATCGGGCGAAAAACAGTTTGACTACGTGAACCCCGCCGCGCGTGCCGTGCAACTTGAAATGGAGCGTGCCTGCACCGAACACTTGAAACAAATTGATGCCTATCTCGCCCCGCAAGACTGGGAAGACCTTCCGCCCGACAACGAGGAGGACTATCCCGTGGAGGTTTCTGTCATCATTCCCGTCAGAAACCGTGTGCGAACGATTCAAGACGCCGTGGAAAGTGCGCTTTCGCAACAAGCAGACTTTGACTTCAACGTCATCGTGGTGGACAACCACTCCAACGATGGCACGACGGAGGCTCTGGCAGAAATGAAACAACGTCCCGACATCGGCGACCGTCTCGTGGTCATCCGACCTGAAAGAACAGATTTGGGCATCGGAGGATGCTGGGACGTGGCAATTCGTTCGGAACACTGCGGAAAATATGCCGTGCAACTTGACTCCGATGACCTCTACTCCGCACCGGACGTGTTGGAGCGCATCCGCAACGCCTTCTCCGGCACAGCACCGGCAGCGATGGTGATTGGAAGCTATCGCATGGTGGACTTCCATCTTCAGACTCTTCCGCCCGGACTCATCGACCACAAAGAATGGACTGCCGAAAACGGACGCAACAACGCACTCCGCATCAACGGGTTGGGAGCACCACGAGCCTTCCGCACCCACATCCTGCGCCGCATTGGTTTCCCCAACACAAGCTACGGAGAAGACTATGCACTCGGACTGACCATCTCCCGCACCTGGCACATCCACCGCATCTACGACGAACTCTATCTCTGCCGCAGATGGGAAGGGAACTCTGACGCAGCGCTCGACATCACCCGTATCAACAAGAACAACCTCTACAAGGACCGACTGCGCGAGATGGAACTGAACGCTCGCAAACAACTCATCCGACTCAGAAAACATGAAGCCGACGAGGTGGAGGTGAAAACGTTCTTTCAGAAACAGCTCGAACGCTGGGAAGAAGTGAAAGTGCGCTTCGAAGAAGTGGAGAAGCAAATGAAAACCAGAACACTACCCCTGGAGGAGTGCGAACTGGCAGTGCAGTGCAATCCGCGCAGAATCAAAAGCACGGGAGCACAAATCGACAAACGCACCATCAAAAACCGTCCCTGCTTCCTTTGCGAAGAGAACCGACCTGCCGAGCAGTATAACCTGCCCGCCTACGGCACACTTCGCATTCTCGTAAATCCCTACCCCATCCTTCCACACCACCTGACGATTCCCACTCGCGCTCATCAGCCACAGACCTACAGTCTCTTCGCAGAAAAGACACCGCTCCTGGCGAAACAGATGCCTTCATTCCTTTTCTTCTACAACGGTGCGCGCTGCGGTGCGTCGGCACCCGACCATGCTCACCTGCAAGCCGGAGCAAGAGGGTTTGTGCCCATTGAAAGAGACTGGAAACAATATGATAATCAGCTTGAACAAATCTATCCTTTCTCTCCGCAGGAAAAAAACGAAATGGCGGAAAAAGGTTGTTCGCCGCAGACTGACGGCATTTTCCGTCTGCAGGGTTACGCCTGCCCCGCCTTTGTGGTCAAGGGAAGCGTGAAAGCGAACATCTTGCTGACGCTGAAAGTCATTGAGGCTTTGGAGCGCGGCGACCGAGAAGAACCGGACTTCAACCTGCTTTGCTGGAGCAACATGGAGGAGAACGCAAACGCCGATTCCGTCACCACCGTCATCTTCCCCCGCCGAGCCCACCGCCCGGCGTGCTACACGGCAGAAGGGAAACAGCATCTACTCATCAGTCCGGGAGCACTGGACATGGGAGGACTGCTCGTGGCACCCCGATTGGAGGACTTTGAGAAAATCACGCCTGCCAAAGCACAAGCCATCCTGCGAGAGGTTGCCATCACACCCGGCGACGCAAACAAAATTGCTAAACGCCTCCACTCTGCCCCGAACAACGAAAACGCCACAGAACGTGCTGTCAAACTGCCGGAAGCAGACTCCGAAGTGGCGGTCGGAATCATGAAGGCTGAAACACTGGAGTTCAGTCTCAACGGTCTCTACTCCGCAAAAGGACAAAAGGTCTCGGGCTTACAGAAAGTCTGCGTCAAAGAAGGAGGAGTGGAATGGAACGGCAACCTCTACTCCGAACTTTGTTTCACCCCCTCTACCTGCACGGACTTCTTCACACTGAACGAGGTTCCCATCGGCATCGGATTTCACTGGCAGCGAAACTGCCGCCAGTCCTTCCACGGCGCACTGAAACTCATCATCGAGGACGGAAGACTTCTGGCTGTCAACATCATCGCCATCGAGGACTATCTCGTCAGCGTGATTTCCTCAGAAATGAAAGCCACCTCCTCGCCGCAACTGCTGAGAGCACACGCCGTGATTTCCAGAAGTTGGGTCTATAACCAAATCATCCGACGCCACAACGCACCGCGCCACACAAACTCTTTCAGTTTCGTGCGCCACCAGGACTCCATTGTGAAATGGTACAACGGCAATGACCACGTGCTCTTTGATGTGTGCGCCGATGACCACTGCCAGCGCTACCAAGGCATCGGACAAGCTGTCCTCCCGCAAGTGGCGGAGGCGGTGCAAGCCACGCGAGGACAGATTCTGACCTTCGAAGGAGCACTCTGCGACACGCGCTTCTCCAAGTGCTGCGGTGGAGTGAGCGAAAGTTACGACACCTGCTGGGAAGAACAAACCTTCCCCTATCTCTCTCCCGTGAGAGACGACCAAACGCACACCGACCTCCCCGACCTGACCAACGAGGAGGAAGCGGAAAAATGGATTCGCTCCGCACCGCCCTCCTTCTGTCACACCACGGACCAAGAACTGCTCCAGGAGGTTTTGAATGACTATGACTGCGAAACGACGGACTTCTACCGCTGGACCGTCAACTTCACCCCGGAAGAGGTGCACGCCTGGATTCTTGAGAAATCCGGCGAGGAACTGGGGCGCATCACGGATTTGATTCCTGTAAAGCGTGGTGCCGGCGGCAGACTCTCTCTGCTGAAAATCGTGGGAAGCGAACGCACACTCACCGTGGGCAAAGAACTGGAAATTCGCCGCCTGCTGAGTCCGACTCATCTCTACAGTTCCGCCTTTGTCGTAGATAAAGAATATGAGAACGGAGAATTGAAATGCTTTAAACTCACCGGAGCGGGCTGGGGACACGGCGTCGGGCTTTGCCAAATCGGTGCTGCCGTCATGGCAAAGCAGGGCTATGACTACGCACAAATTCTCTCACACTACTATCCCGGAAGTCAACTCACCACACTTCAAGAATAAAGTCTCATGAAACCATTTTCATCATACAGTCGCCAAAAGAAAACTTGGCTCAGCATCCTCTGCGCACTGTTGCTGTTTGTCTCCGTTTTCGCCTACACTCTTTTCTCCTCCTTCCGCTCTTCCGATGCTCCGGCGAGCATTTATGTCCGTGAAGGAGACACCGCAGCTTCCGTGATGGAGCAACTTGAACCGCTGGCAGGGAACTCGCTGAAAATGCAAGGCGTCAAACTGCTTGCTTTCCTTACGAACTATTCCTCACACATTCACCCCGGTAAATTCCAAGTCGGCAAGGGAGCCTCGGCTTTCACCATCGTGAGAAGACTGAGGGGCAACCACAAGGAAACAGTGAAACTGGTGGTCGTGCCTTGCATCCGAAAGGTGGAAGATCTTGCAGGACGCCTCTCCACCTGCCTCGCTGCCGATTCGCTCCAACTGCTGGAAGCCTTCACCGACACCACGACGTTGAAGGAATGTGGCATGACTCCACAAACTGCCATCGCACTCTTCATTCCCAACACCTATTACTGCTATTGGGACATCACGCCGAATGAAATCTTGTGGAAGATGAAAAAAGCATATCAGAACTTTTGGACAAAGCAAAGGAAAGCAGATGCTGAAGCTCTGGGACTGACCCCCAACGAGGTGATGACACTGGCTTCCATCGTCGAACAAGAAACCGCCTACGAACCGGAACGAAACGCCGTGGCAGGAATGTATCTCAACCGACTGCGCCAAGGAATGAAACTGCAAGCAGACCCAACGGTGAAATATGCACTGAATGACTTCTCGATTAAACGCATCATGCACCACCACCTGACTGTCGAAAGCCCCTACAACACCTATCGTGTCGAGGGACTCCCGCCCGGACCGATTTGCATTCCCTCGGAATCTTCGGTGGAAGCAGTGCTCCATCCGGCAGAACACTCCTATATATATATGTGTGCCAGTCCGGACTTTTCGGGAAAACATTGTTTCGCCACGACCTACGAAGAGCACATGGAAAATGCTCGAAAATATGCGGAGGCTTTGGACCAAAGAAACATCAAATGACACAAGCGGACTCCCCGCTCCCCACATTCACGTTCATGAAACAGAAAATTGATTTGACTTCTTCCCACGGACCATTCAAGAGTCTTTGGATGGCGTGGAAAACTTTTTCGCTGAACTTTTCCGGCTATTTGCGCGCCGTTCTCCCCGCACTGCTTTTGTTCTCGCTTTCCTTGAGCGGACTGATGGAAGCACTGACGGACTATGTTTCCAACAGCGTGCAGCCCTATCTCCTTCTCCGCACGACCGGAGAAGAAGAGTTTCCGTGGCACTTGCTCTTGCTTCCTTCGGACCACAGTCTCATCGTGGGAGCAGTCAGTCTGGTCTTTCTCCTCTTCGCGGACGCCTGGTTGCAAGCCCAACTCTGCGAAACAATTCGACTGACGGCAAAGAAAGGATTCTTTCCGCACATTCCACAGAAACTCATCTGGAAAAAGAGCCTGAAAAGAACATGGATTCATCTTCCTTACACGTTCTTGCGCCTCTTGCTTTGGTTGGGATTCACGGCTGCCGCCGGATGGCTGCTCGTGAAGAGTCAGAGCATCTATCTGCTGCCGCTGCTGCTTCTGCTGCTTTTCTTGCTTGTCGTCACCCACACCGCGCAGGTGGTTCGACGCCTGCAGCAGGTCTCCTTCTTGAAAAGCATTGGACGAAGTTTCCGTGCTCCGGCACACGCTTCTTTCCTCATTTTCTTCCTTTGGTTCCTGATGCTTCTTCCCGCGGCAGCCATTGTACTCATCCCCGCCGTAACCTATTTTGGCGGCAGCTTGGCAGAGATTCAAAGTGCCATGATGTTTGACGTGGCACCGGTTCACGGCATCACGCCTTGGGCGTATTTCCTCTTCAACACCGTTGGCATTGCCGTGCTCACGCTCCTCTCGTCTCTCTTCGTTTGGTCACTCGCCTTCCGCATCGGAATCCCTAAAGACTAAAGGACTGTTCTATAAATTATTTTTGCTGTACGGTAAACACACTTTATGGTTTGACTCCGTTGATGTTTACGCAGAAAAAGCCCCTTCTACAATATTCCAACGCTGTCATGACGGTGCGGTGACGGTATCACGGAGATGTCACGGAGGTGTCACGGAGGTGTTTAGACAAAACTACAAAAGACATTTACCGGACATCATTGACTTCAAATTTTTTTTAGCGGACAGCAAAAATAAATTATGGAATAAGGAACGTTCCACTCTTTTGCTTTCTTCCCCGTCTCTACCCTCACTCCTTCTTTTTCGCTTCTTGAAAACGGAGAAGAAGGAGTTCGTAGAGTTGTCTGTGTTTGCGATTGATAACTTCCAAAATCACACCGCCAATGAAAAGCAGTATGGCAAGCAACAGAACGAAGCCACACACGATGAGGGTCGGAAAACGAGGAACAAGACCCGTGGCGAAATACTCACACAACACAGGATACAATGCAGTCAAGGCAGCCACCGACAGCAACAAGGAAAGGGAGGAGAAAAAAGCGTAGGGTCGATAGTCGCGGAACAAACGAATCACCGTACAAATCACCTTGAAACCATCCGTCAAAGTGTTCAGTTTGGAGACACTGCCTTGTGGGCGGTTGCGAAAATCCACAGGAATTTCCGCCAACGAAAAGTTTTTGTCTAAGGCGTGAATGGTCATTTCCGTTTCAATCTCAAACCCCGACGAAGTCACCGGCATGTTCTTCACAAAAAATCTGCTGAAAGCACGATAGCCTGTCATGATGTCTTTCACGTGCGAGTGAAACATGCTGTTGATGAGTTTCCGAACCAGACGGTTTCCAAAATTGTGGAAAGGGCGGTCGTTCTCTTCAAAATATGTGGCAGAGAGGCGGTCTCCCACCACCATGTCTGCCTCCCCTCTCCAGATTGGTTCACAAAGTTTTGGGGCAAAGTCAGCAGGATAGGTGTCATCACCGTCCGTCATGACATAGCACTCCGCCTCCACTTCTCGAAACATTCTTCTCACCACGTGCCCCTTTCCCTGTTTTGTTTCACGCCGCACCACCGCACCATGCGCAGCAGCCACTGCCAAAGTGTGGTCTGTGGAGTTGTTGTCATAGACATAAATTGTCGCCTCCGGCAAAGCGACTTTGAAATCGTCAATCACCTTGCCGATGGTGGTTTCTTCGTTATAACAAGGAATGAGCACAGCAATTTTATCCATGATGAGCAGAAAGGATTTTGAATAGAAAAACAAATGGATGGAAAGATGAAATGATTCTCACCGCACAAAATTAACATTTTCCGAACAACTCACACGCTTCATGTCAGAATTATAGGGAGGTTTTACAGAAAGGAGGAAGGAGGAAGGAGGAAGGAGGAAGGAGGAAGGAGGAATAAGGAGGATAAGGAGGATAAGGAGGATAAGGAGGATAAGGAGGAGTAAGGAGGAGTAAGGAGGAGTAAAGAATAAGGAATAAGGAGCAACCCAAAGAACGAGCATGCGTTTTGCTGGTTTTCGTTTTGGTGGCGCCTTTTGTAAGTCACGTCAGTCACACAACCCGCCATGCTCCCGCCTCCACCCCTAAAAGTGCATCTCTGAGAAAACGACACGCCCTAAAATGTAAAACCACCCTTGAGCAAAGCCTTCAAAAATGGAACGAAGTTGCGAAAAAAGCGCCGGAATGTTTGGAGTTTCGGGAAAAGATTGTACTTTTGCACCGCGTTTGACAACAAACGCCCTGTCTTCCGACAAAACGCCCTGCGGAAATAGCTCAGTTGGTAGAGCACAACCTTGCCAAGGTTGGGGTCGCGAGTTCGAGTCTCGTTTTCCGCTCTTTGCCCAGGTGGCGGAATGGTAGACGCGCTAGTTTCAGGTACTAGTGTCAGCAATGACGTGCAGGTTCGAGTCCTGTTCTGGGCACACAAAAAGGAGAAGGACTCCTTTTTTGTTTTACCCGAAATGGAGAGGTGGCGGAATTGGTAGACGCGCTACTTTGAGGGGGTAGTGTCAATTGCGACGTGGGAGTTCGAGTCTCCTCCTCTTCACTTCAAAGGACTGAAAAGTCCATCATCCACAGACCGGAGCATTAAGAAATCACCTCCTTCAATGCTCCGGTTTTTTGTTTCAAGTTCTCGGAACAGGAAAAAAATTATGTCTCTCAAAAAAATGCCTGCTCCACAGTAAATGATTGAAAAATGAACATTTACGTACGTTATTTTGACATCGACGCGCTCGTCAAAGACGCTGACGAGCTGATTCAATTCCTTTCTTCCATCCCTGACATTCCCATCAACGATGCGCTCGCCAAGGACATTCGAGACTACGTCAACAGCGACATGCCCTATCCTAAGCGCTACAAAATCCGCCCACGCATCTATTTCATCCTCATCAAAACGACGGCGGAAACCATCGAGGAGTTCAAAACCAACAAAAAAGAAGCCGTCACCCCCGGCGATGAGAGATACAATCCCGAAACGCCTCTCGGAAGAAAAGAAATCAAACTTGCGCTCCTCGCCGAAGAAAAGGAAGGCTGGTATTTCTGCAAAATGACCTTCAAAAGAGTCATTCCAAGCATGCAAACCGGAAAGTTTCGCTACACTGACACCGAATTCGTCGCTTTCGTCAAAGCAAAAAGCGGCATGGAATCCTATCAGCGCATCATCAACCACTTGAAGTCAAGACAAGAAATTGACGCGAGAAGTCAGTTCCCCTCTGCAAAAGGACACAACTTCACCTTTGACTTTCAAGGACAGGAACTTCCCGTTCAAGTGCAATGAACCTCTCGCAGACGCCTCTTTCACAAAACAAACCGCGCTGGGACTCTTCCGTTTCAAGTTTCAGTTTCAGTTTTGAGAAGACGCTGCGTCAAGAAAAACAAATCTTTCCTTGCCGGAATCACAAAATGTTGTAACTTTGCACAGCAAAAAGGTTCCGTAGCTCAGTTGGATTAGAGCAACGCCCTTCTAAGGCGTGGGTCTTGGGTTCGAACCCCAACGGAATCACCTTTTTCATTCAAAGGCTGTGTCAGAACGAAGAGTTTGACGCAGCCTTTTTTGTTTCAAAACTGAAAACCACCCTCATCTGACACCTGATTTAATACCTCAAAAGACCATGACGCCCGAAGAAATCCAAAAAACGAAAGAGACTTTCATTGACTATTGTCACAAATACATTCAACGCGAAGGATTGGAGAAACTCCTTGACTATCTTGAGAAGTCGGATTTCTTCACTGCTCCGAGCTCCGCATCCTATCACCTGAACGAAGAAGGCGGGCTTTGTCGCCATTCCATCAACGTCTTCGAAACTGCCATGACGCTCTACGAAAACGTTGTGAAACCAGCCATCGAAAGCGGAAATTCACCCTTCACCGAACCTTTGAAAACGGAAAGCATCGCCATCGCCGCTCTCTTCCACGACCTCTGCAAAACCAGCATGTATCGACGCACGGAGAAATATAAAAAAGATGAGCACGGCAGATGGGTGACCTATCCCGGCTACGAAATTGACGAAAAGCTTCCCTTCGGTCACGGCGAAAAGTCTTGTCTCATCATTTGCTGGATGATGAAACTCTCCGAGGAGGAACTCCTCGCCATCCGCTGGCACATGGGCATGTTTGACATGGCGGAGAACGGCAGCGCACAACGCTACTCCTTCCGCTCCGCCATGGAACGCTCTCCCCTCGTCGCGCTCCTCCAAGCCGCAGACATGCTCACCGCAAACGTGATGGAGAAAACCACGAAACACTGAAGAAATGTCCTATAAACTACGGAACAAGGAGCGTTCAAAAGAAAGTACTTACTCTTGCAACCTTTTTTAGAACACCCCTGAAACCACACAAAAGAATCGGGCATCGCTCTTTGCAGATTGCCCCACCGAAAAGCAGGAACAAAGGAGCCACGCTTCTTCGTTCCTGCTTTAGTAGGTTTTGTCGTTGATTCTCAAGAGACTGAGTGCGACGGACTTTTTCAGTCCTCGTCCTCAACCTCTACCATTTTATATTTCTTCTGTTTTTTCGCACCGGTGGCAATCGCAGACTGATAGAAGATGTCGTCCACGCGGTCAATGGTGAAGCGGCGGAATTTTCCGGCGATGCGAGTGAGTTTCTTGCCGTCTTTGCTCAGCGCTTCTTCGTCCGTAATCCATTTTTCTGCGCGGCGGTCTTCATCAAACTCGCCTGCGGTGGTCTCGGGGTCATAGCGATAGTGGAGACGACGGATTTGAACCGTATAGGCTTCATCTTTCACAGTATAGACAATTTGATAGTAGAAGCGGACGCGGTGGGTCACCCAGTTTGTGCGCTTGAAATAGAGATATTCTTCGATGCTGGCAGCGATGACTCCTTCTGCCGCATCGGATTCTGTGATTCTTGCTTGCGGCAGTTGCTCGGGACCTTCGACGAGTTCTTTCTTGGTGAAATCAAACAATGCCTGATGAATTTCTGCCTTGGTCTTTCCTTTCACAGTGAAAGACTTTTCAAACTGAACGTAACCGTCCACGACGGGAACGGCACCGGCAAGATAGCGCGACAGGTCGTCTCTCCGCTGTGCGCTGACGGTTTGAACACTTGCCAAAAGGCAGAAAGTCAGCAAAAAGAGGATTTTCTTCATAACTATTTAAATGTGTGGATTTTGTTTCCTTTTATTGATTATATGGTTGGTTCTTAGAGAAAGGTTGCATCAGTCAATCACTCCGATGATTTCGTTGACGTCTTTGACGCCGTGACGGTCCAGCCAGTCGTTCATTCCCTCAATCACTTTGATGGTGACAGCGGGATCAATGAAGTTTGCCGTTCCGATTTCGACCGCCGTGGCTCCCACCATGAGGAATTCCAAAGCGTCTTCTGCGTTCATGATGCCTCCGAGACCAATCACGGGAATTTTGACGGCGCGTGCGACTTGGCTGACCATTCGCAGAGCCACGGGTTTCACGCAGGGACCGCTGAGTCCGCCCGTACCGATGCTGAGACGCGAGCGACGGCGTTCGATGTCCACGCTCATGCCCATCAGCGTGTTGATGAGCGAAACGCTGTCTGCACCTTCCGCTTCAACGGCGCGAGCGATGGCAGCGATGTCGGTGACATTGGGCGAGAGTTTGACAATCAGGGTTTTGGAATATGCCTTTCGCACTGCCTTCACGACCGACGCTGCTCCCTCACAGGTTACGCCGAACGCCATGCCGCCCGACTTGACGTTTGGGCAGGAGATGTTGAGTTCGATGGCGGGAATGTGTTCCAGCTCATTGATTCTGGCAGCACAGGCTGCGTAGTCTTCAATCGTACTTCCCGAGACGTTGACGATGACGTGGGAGTCGAAGTCCGTCAGCTGCGGATAGATTTCCGTGCAGAAGTGTTCCACACCCTTGTTTTGGAGTCCCACGCAGTTCAACATGCCGGAGGCGGTCTCCGCCATGCGCGGATAGTCGTTGCCTTCTCGCGGATGCAGGGTGGTTCCTTTCACGATGAAGCCGCCGAGAGCGTTCAAATCGATGAAGTCTGCGAACTCGAGTCCGTAGCCGAAGGTGCCGGAAGCAGTCAGCACGGGGTTCTTCAAGGCGAGGTCGCCAATTTTTACGTTTAACTTAGCCATGACAAATCTTTTGTTTGGAACACGGGACCTTCCTTGCAGACACAGACATTGTGACCATCGGCTGTTTTTTCGACACAACAGAGGCAGGCGCCCAAGCCACACGCCATCAGGTTCTCCAAAGACGCCTCGACATGCGAGATGCCCAACTCGGCACTTAGGCGAGCCATCGCCACCATCATGGGTTTCGGACCGCACATCGCCACGGTGTCAAATTTTTCAGTTTGCAAAACGGAGTGGTTCGTCACGAAACCGCGCTCGCCGAGCGAACCGTCTTCGGTCGTGACGCAAACGCGTCCCCACTTTTCAAACTCGGGGAGTTGCATGAGGTCACGTCCGGAGCGACCGCCCAAAAGAAAGGTGACATGCTTGCCGGACTCGTGAAGACATCTGCCGTAGTGGAGAAGCGGAGCCGTGCCCACGCCGCCGCCGACAAGCAACACGTTCTCACCCACCTCTTCCGGCGAGGAGAAACCGTTGCCCAAGGGATAGACGCAGTTCAAGAGGCTGCCCTCTTCCAGACGCCCCAGCGAACGAGTCCCCTCGCCCACTTCGTGGATGAGAAGCCAGAGGCGATTGTTTTCCACATAGTTCACTGAAATCGGACGACGCAAAAACGTGTGGTCAGCATTCGGAACGAGAATCTCCACGAACTGTCCCGGCAGAATCTCGGGCAGCAAACCTTCCAAAGGACTAAGTTTGAGAAGAACATAACCCGAACCGGGCGTCTCTTTGGCGACGACTCGCAAGTCCTGTACGTATTTTTTCATATTAGATTTTTCAAAAAACAAGGCAGACACCGAGGACTGCCCTTTCAGACACTGCAAATATAGGTCGTAAAAACGGATTATCCGACAAAACGCTTTTAAAACTTCCGTCGGCATGGGTGAACTGTGACGCTTAAGGGATGTGCTATACATAAATGATAGGGAATGCGAAATAACTATGCAAACTATACACAAACCCTACATTTAACCCTGCATCTATCTGATTTCCCGAGCGTTACGAAATGTATAGTTTATGCTCTAAACTATACACAAACTATACACAAACTATACATTGAGACGTTTCAAACCCTACACAAAAACTATACACGAAAGCCTACACCGCAACTATACATTCTCTTTTTTGAACACGAATCAAACAGATGAAACAAATGAATCGGGCGTGACGAACGTGACGTGTGTTACGTGCGTAACGAAAGGACGGGCGAAACGAAAGGACGGGCGTAACGAAAGGACGGGCGTAACGAAAGGACGGGCTGGTGACGGTGTCAACGGGACGTCACCGAGGTGTCACGGGAGCAGAGTTTCATCATTTCATTTAAGAGCGCACCCTTTTTGAAACATTAATGTTCATGAATTTGATTCATTAAAAAGCCATTAATTTGTTTTGGAACACGGAACACGCGAAATGTTCAGAAATTAATGAGACATTTAATGAGACAATTAATGGGCATTAATGGGCATTAATGGGCATTAATGGAAAAACATTTCTTGCTAGGTGCGCTCCTAGTTTTTCTTAGGTGCGCTCCTAGTTTTACTTAGGTGCGCTCCTAGTTTTACTTAGGTGCGCTCCTAATTTTTCCTAGCCTTCCCCTAGTTTTTCTTAGCCTTCCCCTAGTTTTTCCTAGCCTTCCCCTAATTTTTCTTTGCCTTCCTCAAATTTTTATTTCCCTTCCTCAAATTTTTATTTCCCTTCCTCAAATTTTAATTTCCCTTCCTCAAATTTTAATTTCCCTTCCTCAAAATTCACTTAGGTGCGCTCCCAAGTAAAACTGCGCGCCGCTGCTGTGTAGGGTTTGCGCGCCGTTTTGTGTAGGGTTTGTGCGCCGTTTTGTGTAGGGTTTTGAACGCTTCAATGTATAGTTAATGTATAGTTTGTGTATAGTTTAAAGCACAAACTATACATTTCGCAACGCACGGAGAATCAAAGAGATAAAGAGCAGAATGTAGGGTTTGTGTATAGTTTGCAGAGTTTTTTTCTTTCCCCCTTAATTTACGTATATTAGATGCTGCACCACCCACACACCACAGCCGGAGACTGTGATACAGAAAGACAAAACAAAGGTGTGAAATGCGTCGCCGACGGTCAGCGGTCTTTACGCCAAATTTTCTTCTTCCACACCATAAACGAAACGGCGGAGTGGACGAAGAAAAGCGGCATCTGTTTCGGCATCGAAAGCGGCGTCTGTGGACATGAGGCACAACGGAAGCGGAGCATCGCCCTTGCGATAGGGCGGTTGAAGATAGGGAATGGAAAGGAGGTGGAAACCGTTGCGGCGATAGAACTCCACGCGACGGCGCTCCCATTCGCCATCCGCCGGGTCTTCTACCTCCAGCAAAATCGGGAGCGGTGCTACCTGACGGCGCAGCATCTCCAAGACGTGGGAACCGGCAGAACGACCACGCAAGGAGGGAAGGATGGCGAGATGTTCCACATAAGCGTAACGCTCAAAAAGCCAGACGGTGACGAAACCGGCAAAAGTGCCCGCCTCGTCGAGAACGGAAAAAGGCGCAAAGCCGTCACGCGGCTGTTCACAGAGTCTCACCCAAGCCTCGGTGTCACGACGCTCTGCAGGGGGAAAGGCAGACTCCAACAGCGCCACTGCCTGTGGCAGCAAAACAGCAGTCAAAGGAGAAAGATGAAAGGGGGACATGAGAAAGTTTAAAATCAAGGGTGTTCAACGCGAGATGAGGGCGACGGCATAGGCAGAGATGCCTTCCATGCGCCCCGTGAAACCAAGTCGCTCCGTGGTGGTGGCTTTGATGCTCACTTCTTCCGGCTCGACTTCCAAAAGAGGCGCGAGCACTTTCTGCATGGTCGGAATGTGGGGATTCAGTTTCGGTTTCTCGGCACAAACGGTGGCATCCACATTGCCGACGCTCCAGCCTTTTTCCTTGAGCAGTGCGACCGTGCGTTGCAAAAGAATCTTGCTGTCAATGCCGGCAAACTCGCCTGCCGTATCGGGGAAATGATGCCCAATGTCGCGCAATCCGGCGGCACCGAGCAGGGCGTCGCAAATGGCGTGAATCAGGACGTCGGCATCGCTGTGACCGTCCAAACCAAGTTCAAAAGGAATCTCAATGCCGCCAAGGAAAAGCGGACGACCGGGTACGAGGCGGTGCACATCGTAGCCCATGCCTACACGAATCTTTGTCATATTTTGCAATAAATGAGTTTAGGGATGTTCTAAAAAATAGTTGATTTTGATCTTTCTTTTGAACGTTCCTTATCCCCTAATTTATAGAACACCCCTTCAAGCAAAAACTCGCAAACCGCACTCCGAGAAGCACGCTTTGCGAGCCTTATGTTTTCGCGGCGTTCCGCTTTCTCACCTTCTGCGGTTGAAAAGGTCGCGGATGCCGTCCATGTCGAAAGAGAGGGACACGCGAAGAGTCTGGTCAAGGGGGTTGGAAGGTTGCGTGGCGATGACGTAGCCGGCATCGATGGCAAGCACGTTCATGCGGAAGCCCGCTCCGACGGTGGCATATTTTCTGTTGCCCTGCATGACGCTTTCGTGGTGATAGCCCGCACGGAGCGTGAACTTGTCGTTGTAGGTGTATTCCGCACCAATGCTCCACTGAATCTCTTCCAATTCGCCTTTGAAGCCGCGCTCGCTGTCGCCGAAAGAGCTGAAGATACCGGCGATGCCGGACTTGCTGTAGTACTCGCGATCAAGACGTTCCTCATAGTCCACATCGTCTTCGTCAGCACGCTGCAGCGGCATGGAAGGCACGAGGAGTTTGTTGGCGTCGGCGGAGAAGGCAATTCGGTTGTACTCGTTCAGCGGAATCATGTAGCTCAAGCCGAGTCTCAGGTTTGTCGGAATGAAATAGGAGCGGTCGTCGCCGTAACTAATCTTGCTACCGATGTTGCTGATGTTCACACCCCACGAAAGTTGGCACTCGCGGCTTCCCATCATGACGTAGTTGTTGTAGAAGACTGCCAAGTCAGCAGCGAACGCCGAGCCGGGTTCGGTGCTGTCGTCATAGTGCCCCGTGATGTCGGAGTAAATGTAGCGCAAGGCAACGGAGGCAGAGAACTTCTCGCTCAACATTCGCGAGTAGGCAGCATCGACGCTGAACTCGTAAGGCTTGACCGTCATTCCTTCTTCGCCCGCCATGACGTCACCAAGGGTGAAGTAGCGGATGGAAGCGGAGAGCGCCTGATAGTCTCCGAGGCGGACATAGCCGACGGCGTCCAGCAAAGCGATTCCGGTGGTGAGTTTGCGAAGCCAGGGAGTGTAGTTGATGGCGAAGCCGGCACGGGAAATCGTGAAGGGATATTTTGCAGGATTCCAGAACTGAGAATGCACGTCGGGGTCGGTGGCAGCACCGACGTCACCCATACCGCCGGCACGGGCGTCGGGTGCAATGGACTGTGAGACTACAGCAGTCCGCACTGGATTGAACTGGTCGCGCACTTCATCCTCTGCCATGAGGCAAAGGGTGAAGAGAGAGAAGAGCGTGGTGAGAAGTGTTCGTTTCATCTGGAATACTGTGGCGGCGGAGCGTCGTTCTGAGTCGCTGCACGCTGCGTTTCAAATTTCAAAGTTGAAGAGCGGCGAACCGCTTGGAAAAGATAAATATTTTGAGTGGCGGGAACATAGACCCACAAATATTATAACGCGAAAAGAAAAGTTTTAGTGTGGAGGCGCATAAAAAATTTTGTTAGACAATACGGCTCTCCATTTTTACACTCATCTATAAGAATGGCACAAGATATACCGGCAAGAGTATCACATCCTTTTCTTTGCCCAAGTCTTTGGTGTATAAGGCCTTATACAAGAGAAAACGGAAAATCCCCAAATCTTTTTCCAAGAAATGTCGGAAAATCCCCAAATCTTTTTCCAAGAAATGTCGGAAAATCCCCAAATCTTTGCCCTAAGACACTACTGAAGGACATTGTTTTCGTCACTCAACGTCATGCCTCTTCCGTTCCATTTTTTGTTTGTTTCGTCAGTCACACAGTCCGCTATGCTCCTTTCGGTGTTTCAAACAGACATTCCAGCATCGCCAATTCTTCTTCGCTGAGGGCGGGAGCCGAGGCTGCGGGAAGACTCTGACCGAGTTGCTCCGCAGAACTTGCACCGACAATGACGGAAGTGACCCCCTTCTGACTCAGCACCCAACGCAGAGCAAGGGAGGCAGGAGTCTCGCCACGCTCAGCGGCAAGTTGGCAGAAACGAGCCAACTTTTGACACAAGTCGGGCGTCAGTTGTTCCTCGCGAAGCGTCACGTCACGGCGCATTCGAGAGTTTTCGGGAATCCCTTGGTTGTAGCGTCCTGCCAAGAGTCCCTGCGCCAACGGCGAGAAGGAGACGAAGCCACAACCCGCGTCACGCACGGCGGAGAGAATGCCACTCGTGAGCGGCTCGCGGTCCAGAAGATTGATGCGACCCTGATAGCAGAGACAAGGAACGTCGCGTTGGCGGAGAAAGTTCAAAGCATAGCGGGTGGCATCAAGCGGCCAGCGCGAAATGCCCACATAAAGAGCCTTCCCGCTCTTGACGATATCAACCAACGCCTGAAGCGTCTCGTCAAGCGGAGTGGCAGGGTCGAAGCGGTGCGTGTAGAACAAATCGACATAGTCCAAACTCATCCTTTGCAAACTTTGGTTCAGACTCGCCATGAGATGTTTTCGTGACCCCCAGTTGCCGTAGGGACCTTGCCACATGTCGTAGCCCGCCTTCGTGGCAACAAAGAGTTCGTCGCGATAGGGATGCAGTGACTCGCGCATCACCCGTCCGAAGGTCTGCTCCGCAGCGCCGGCGTGAGGACCATAGTTGTTGGCGAGGTCAAAGTGACAAACGCCGTGGTCAAAGGCATAGAGCAAAATCGAGCGGCTGCGTTCGTAGGGCACGGTGTCGCCAAAATTCTTCCAAAGTCCGAGCGAAACGGCTGGCAGGAGGATGCCACTGCGCCCGCAGCGACGATAGAAAGCCTCGCCCCGCTCGTAGCGGTCGTCGGAAGCACGAAAGTTCAGAGGGTCATACATATCTATATAGGGGAATTTTGAGATAAGGATGGCACCATGTTTGTCCGTAACATTAGGAGCAAGGAGGAGATGGTTCTCCTTGTTCCGCAGGAACCGAAGAGTTGGTGGTTCTTCGCTGCGTGGTTCACCTTGTCAGCACGATGCGGCGGGTTTTGGTTTCTTCGCCGTTCACCTTGCTGCGATAAAGATAGACTCCGGGTGCAATGGGAGCGCCGGAATAGTCGCAACGATTCCAGTCAAAGCCGACATAGCCGGACTCCGTCACGGTTGAGGCGGACCAGATGCGCATGCCGGAGATGTGATAGACCTCCGTCTCCACCGTTGTCGGTGCGGCGTTTTCGTTGGGGAAGGACGTGATGAAGCGAACGTTCGAACTGCCGGAGTTTAAGTTCGTGGCATAGACGTCAAAGACGGGAGCACCTTCCTCACTCACTGTGAAATTCAAACGAGCAGTCGTGGAATTGTCAAAAGCATCCCATGCACGGAAGTCAAGACAGTGACGACCGGAAGTGAGATTCTCCAACTGATATTCAACCATGCCGGAAGAAAAAGAGCCATTGTCGAAACGGAACCAATCGTTCACGATGACAGACTCGGCACGCTTGTCGTCCAGCCAAAGTTCCATGTCGTGACCCAAGTTGCCGGACATCATGGTGAGAGCCACGGAGTCTGCAATGTGGGCAAAGAAAACGGGCGAAGACCCCACGATGCCGCCGTCGGGGAAGTCGGGGCGGTCAAGATAAAGATAGACGTGAGGCGGGACGGAGTCCGCAGGCAACGAGGAGGAAATGGCGTTGAAACAGAAACGGTCAAACGAACCATTGCACTCCGTGCGGAGCGAGTCTGCACTGACCGCATAGAGCACGAGCATGCCCGGGTCGGCAGAGAGTTTGATGCTGGGGGGCACAATCAGCCTCAGCTTGAAACGACCGTTCACGACATCGACGTTTCCTTCAAAGAGCGTATTCGTGTAGTCTGTGTAGGTCAGCGGAGAGACGCTCGTGCAACCATAACCTTTACACTTTATCGTCTCGGCAGGCGTGAAGAGTGTGCCGGTCAACGTTCCGTTGAAATCGGTGTCCACCTCGGCGCTACCATTCTCTCGAGCAACAAATCCACTGAAAGCCACTTCCCCACCCGCTTCAAGTGCGGAGAGGGCTGAAGAGATAGGCTTACCGTTCACACTGTCAATGACGAGTCTTTCTTCAGGATAAGTCAGCGCGACGGCAGGGTCGCCGAGCAGCACGTATTTCATTTTGTTGATGCTCTGGTCAATGCCAATGGAAACGATGGTGTTGCTGATGAGCTGCGTTTTGGTGAGACGCATGGCGTCGCCGAGCGTGTAGCGTTCGCCTTGTTCGTTTTTGCGGAAGGCGAAACTGGCAAGTCCCATGTTCAAGGCACGATTATAGTTTGAATAGACTGAACGCGAGGCACACACCACCGCCAGCGCGGGAGAATTTTCGTGAGCAAGGGCGAGGCGTCCAAGGTCGGTGATGGGCTGGTCGAAGGGAGTGATTTCGCAGGATGCAAAGACCCAGAGCGGAGTCGAGGAACTTGAGTTTTCGCGCACATCGTCCAGCATCAGGAGAAAATTGTGGGAAAGATAGGACGGTCCGCCGTGTCCGTTGTAGTTCAACCACAGTGCGCCCTGCTGCATCGCCTGTTTGAATTTGGCTCGCGCTTCAGGATAGGTGCCGCCCTGCGCAGTGGACGTGATGCTGTAGGCGTCGGGATAAATCTTTCGCGTAATCATGCCTCCGTTGACATTTTTCGCAAGTTGACTGACCACGGCTTGGGCATCGTTCATGTGGAGATTGTTGTCGCCGGAGTCGCCCACAATCCAGATTCGGTTTTTCCAAGGGCCCGTCTGCTCACACTTTCGATAGGCAATTGAAACATCCACGAGACGAGCTGCGGAGGCTTCATCGCGACACAGGAAACGACCGACGCCGAGATCAATCTTCTCCAATGCCGGACGACTCCCTTCTCTGTCATCGAGCAGCGCGTAGAAGTCATCGCTGACATAAGAGTGAAGCGTACCGATGGAATAGTCTGAATTGAAATAGGTCTCTTGGTCATTACGCTCGCAGGCAAGAAGGAAATCGTCGGGGTTCGAGCCCTTCCATTCGGAGGTTATCATGCGGTTGTCGTAGTATGCCTCACCAAAAAGAAGAAGATAGCGCGGCGCGTCGGCGTCAGTGGCAGCACGGTCATAGAGCATCTTCATGTAACGACGCACGGCATTGGCGTCGGGCGTTCCGCTGGAGAACTCATTGTAGATTTGGTCGGCACGCACCACTTTCACGCGCAGTTTGCCCATCTCGCGATGGGACGCAGCCAAACGTTCCGCCTGCGCAGTGAGTTTGCCCGAGGCAGGAACAACGATGACATAGTCAATCTTCTCGTCGGCATGAAGATTCTGATTATCTATTTCTCCGGCAAACTCGGGCGTTTCGTAGGTCGCATTTAAATCCACAATCACGAAACGTTTTTTTCCGGAAACAGCACGCGCCACATAACTTCCATCGACAAGTTCGCCGGGGAGTTGCATCATGGGGGCATCGGAGGTTTGGAGTTGCCAGACACGTGTGCCGGAAGAAGCGGCGGCGACTTCCATGCTCACCTTTCCGCTCTGTCCGCAGGTGAAGGCGTGGGTCGTCACGCCGGCTTCCAAATGCTGAGGATAGACCGCATAGAGATAGTTCAACCTGCCGGTGTTTGTCGTGGCAATTTTGATGTTGAGCGCGTCGGCTGCAGCCACGGTGAAAGAGCCGCGATGCCCCTTCGCACTCTCGCTTTCGGTGGTGTATTTACCAACCTGCGCCGAAGCGACCTCGGTGTTGTTGATGAGGAAAGAGACACGGGTGGCGGCGGAAGTGTTTTGGGCAGAAACATCATAATTAATTGTGACCTCTTCGCTCTCGCAGCCGGGCAACTTGAGTTTGAAAGTGTGACCCGAACCTTGCAGTTCGTTGGAGTCATAGAAATCTCGACCTCCGCCATACCAGACAAAAGCGTCGTTATCGACTACGGCATAAGCCGGCACCTGGTTCACGTTGGTGACCGTCGAAAAGGTGAAGTCCTCTGCGGTTTCCAGCGTCAGCGGATTCTCGCCTTCTGTCAGAAAATAGTAACTGTAGTTGGAGAAAGTGTTTACGTTGAACGAGCGTTCACCCCAGCGCGTGAGACCCTCGGCAAAGAAGAGCACGGAACCTTCGCGGCGACAGAGAGGCACTTCACAAAGGTCATCGATGAGTGCTTCGCTGCCCGTGAACGTGAAGACGTCTGGGAGGAGACGTCCCCCGTAGCCGTAGAGTTTCACTTTGGAAGGGTCGCTGAAGCCCCAAGAAGAGAGTTGGGAATTGGAGATTTGATAGATTCCTTCTTCTTTGACCCGAATCTTCACCCATTTTCCTTGTGCCAGCACGGAATTCTCGGCATAGCGCGACGAAGCCACCGTTGCCTCCACCCTTCGTGAGATACTGCGCACGAAGGGCATCACCTTCGGTCCAAGGTTGCGCACACGGAGCAAGTAGTTCGTCACACGCATCCAGCGGCCGCCCTGTTTGACCACCGGCACGAAGTTTATGTCGGCGAATGTTTTGCCACGCATCTTGCTGTAGAGCACGTGGAACTGCACGTGTTCCTCTGCTTCAAAGCCGAGTCCGCGAAGCATCCTGACTTCGGCTTCGGAGAGCGGTTCAGTTTCGGGATATTCCACCGTGATGGAAAAGGTGTCGGTCGGCAACACCCACCCCAACTCCGCCTGTTCTTCCACAATCGGAAGCGCAGAAGAGGTGATGGGATAGTCCTCAGGAGAAATGGAAACAAAGTTTTGTGCTCGCAATTCCGAAGAGAAGAAGGAAAGAAGAGCAAGCACTCCTATATATATATACGTGCGTGAGAAATGGTTCATGCGGCAGAAAGTTGATGAAGACTGCTTAAAGAGGAGTCTGTGAATGAAGACTGCTTAAAGGGGAGTCTGTGAATGAAGACTGCGAGAATATGTCATTTGACGTGGAAGGAAGCCAGTTCCTTCCCTTGGAGTTGCAAGACGAGTTTGTCTTCTCGGAAGACCTCAAAAGCGGGAGTGTCCTTTCGTGGGAAGAGAAAGACGTCACCCTGTCGGAGGGTGTGGTGGGAAGAAACGAGCGCAATCACCTTGTTGGCACGCTCCCTCACTTCCTTCACTTCTTCATCCTCTTGAATCCCTTCCCGGGATGGTTCCGCCAAGGCAACGGCTCCGTCAAAACCGACTGCCATGTCCCAAGGTTTTCCTTCCTCACGCAAACGCTCGAGAAGCGGATGCGCCTCAAAGTGATAGGCGAGCGTGAGTTGTGTGGCGTCATAGTAGCGAGCAGCAAAGCGTTCGTGAATGCTGCGACCGAGTCGGGTGATGCGCAGAGCCCAGCATGGCTGCGCCAGGCAATGTTCGGCAAAATCGGGAATGAAGAACGGCATCCTCCGAAGCAGCAAAGCGGTGTCGGGAAGTGCAATCACCGAAGGGGAGTGCTCGTCGCAGTCGGCACAAATATAATATAAAGTCATGAAGAATATCGTTTTAAGTAATATGAAAATAATGAGTTGCGTCAGATTTGAATGACATTTTCGAGGTCAGATTTTCACCCGAAGAAGGAGCATAGTCGTAGCTACGTGACTGATGAGGGAGGAAATATGAACCGAAAAGATTTTCAAAGATGATGCAGGTTATTTTTTGAGGATTACTTAGGTCTGAAAAGAGGTCATCGCCCACCCCATCTTAGGGATTCACACCACCCTTTCTCAATGGTTCAAGATGAACTTGAGACTCACGCCGAAGTCCTGCGTGGTGACGGGATAGGAACTGGAAGTGAGGAGCGGTTTGTTCATTTGACGGTCATAGTAGGCGGTGAGAGTGAGGAACTTGCTGAGCGCATAGTCTGCGGCGAAACTAATCTGAATGGATTTGTTTCCGCTGGTGGCTTGCGAGATGCCCGTCAAGATGTCTCGGTTGAGCGCGGTCTGGTTGCGAAGCGTGAAGTCCAGGCGCAAGTTGAGGTCGTTGGAGAAGCCTTTGCTGTTGGTGGTTGCTTCCTGCTTTCCTTTCTTTCCCTTGGTGCGCACGGCACGTTTTGGGGCGAAGAGGTTAAGGTTTGTGATTTTGTAGCCCAGTCCGACGACGAAATCATCGGATTTTGTTTCGCTCAGTTGCTGAGAAGTCATGCTGAGCGCGAGCACGCGGGTTTTGCGCATCTCCACCTTGGCTGTGATGTTGTTGAGGAAGGTCATGTCGATGCCCACGAGCGGAGAGAAACTCTCGTTGATGCTGACGGTCGAGACGTCATACATTGAACTCGGCACGGGCATGCCGGAGGCGACATCGTTGATGAAGCCGAAACCGCCCATATACTCCATGAAAGTGGTATAGGTGTTATAGGAGCCGACGGAATAAACGCTCTTGTAGCCGTGATTGAGGTTGAAACTCTTGAACACCTTTTTCATGCGAGGCAGTTTCGCCAGACCGCCGTAGGAGACGTTCCAGTTGGGAAGCATCTTGAGCAGGGACGGGAAGATGTCCAGCCCACCACCGCCCATGGTGTAGGCATCCAGGAAGGCAGGAATCATGACTTCGGAGGAGTAAGGGCTGACGGTTCCGTTGGCGGGATTGAACGGCTGCCCGGCGAGGGCAGTGCCTGCAGGATAGACGGCATCAGCAAATTTGTTCTCCACGCGCTGGCGATAGGTTTCGAGAAGTCCGAGGAACTTGTTGAAGGTTTTGCTGGTGTAGCCTTTGTCGGGGTTTCCGGTTTTCTCGAAGGCGGAGCCAATGGAGATGGTGGTCATGGAGAAGGAGCCGGTCTCGGTGGCAGGCATACCGTCGAACATGAACTGGATGCTGCGGTTCTTCGTCGTGTTGCGGCTGGCGGTGAGGTCAATTTTGACATCGCGGAAGGGTTCCAGCGTGGCACGCAGTTGCACCGTTTCGGTGAGGTTGGTGGTGGCAGGCGTGGTGACGCTGTCTGCCATGAGCAGCCAGCCTCTTTCTGCCGCCTTGCGAATGTAGCCCTCATCGGTGAAGCCGAAAGCAAAGTCCAAACCCGGGGCGAGTCCGCCACCGCTGCGCTGACCGAAGTAGTCTCCGACGTTGGGAAGGAAGCCGGGGATGCTCATGCTGAATTTGTTGGAGTAGTTCACGCTGACGTTTCGCACCATCATGAGGAAGCGGGAGCCCATTTGCAGGAACTTATACCATTTCTGGTCTTCGGTTCGTTTTCTCGGACTGACGGAGAGTTTGATTTTGGCAGTGTCTTGGGTGAGCACCAGGATTCGGTTGGCATCAAGCACTTTGTAGCGAATGGGATAGCGGCTGCCGTCGGCGCGGAGGGCAGTGACTCTGATTTTCTTGGTGCGCTGATTGTGGGGCACGATTTGCGTGGTGTCGGCGAGGAGTTTGATTTCTTTTTGGAAATTCTTCTTCTCGTCTTTTTTTTCTTTGCTGTTGTCTTTCGGCGTTTGTGAGTATTTCTTGTTCACCTTTTTGAGGAAGGGCACGTGATTGTAGAGCGTCTCGAGGTTGAGACGTCCGTTGCCTGTGATGCTTCGGGAGTTATTGATGGTGTTTCCGAGCGTACTTCCGTCTTGCAGTTCCGTTCCGCGTGCCCAGTTGTAGGTTCCGTTATAGGACACGTCGGTTGTCACCCAGTCAAAGATGGGCAGTTTATTGATGGGCAGTTTCCAAGAAGCATCAAAGGTTTGCTGGTAAGTCAAGGGGCGTCCCATTTCTTTGATGGAGTTCCAGACGGAGTCCTTCCAAGCGGAGTAGCGGTCGGGATAGAGGTCTTTGTTGACGGCGGTGTAGGGTTGTTCGATTTCTGCGTTTGTCCCGGAACTGAAGGAGGCGTGAAGATTCTTCGTGAGGTCCCATCGCAGTTGGAAGGTACGGTTCCAGAGGAAGTCGCTGGACCAGGTCAGGGGCAGGGAGTTGTTTTCGAGGTTCTCCATGTCACGCTCCTGGAGTTCATAGTAAGAACGGGTTATGTCAGAGTTGAAACCGACGGACTGAGGCAGGAAGTTGAAACTTTGGTCTTTGAGAATCTTGAACCACTTGGATTTTTTCTTGGACTTTTTCCAAGGTTCGAAGGCTTTGAAGTTGGGCGACCAGTTGTAGTTGAGCGACCATTTCCAGTTCTGACTCTTTTCCCACGCGGTAGTTTCCCCGCTCGTGTTGCGGGAGGAGTAGGCATAGCCGAAGGTAAAGTTTGCCGGGTCGTAGGGCATCGGGTGGTTCTTGGTGGCGATGTTGAATCTGACGCCGGACAGACTGAAGTTTTTGGTGATGACGACTTTCTCGGCAATGTTTTTGAGCGAGTCTTTTTCGTGCTGAGTCGCCATGGCGTCCAGTGCCTCATCGAGTTCCATGTCGCTGTCGAGAGGATTGTAGCGGGGCGAGGTGCGTTGTTTGGAGTAGGAATAGTAGATGGGCGCGTTCAGTTTGACCTTTTCCGGGAGGAAGCGTCCTGCCTGGACGTTGGTGGTGATGGAGTATTCGTAGAGGTTGTCGTCGCGGCGCTGACTGACGGTTTCTTCCAGTCCGCCGAATCCCTCGGTCTCGATGTGTCCGGTGAGGTTGACGGTGGCGACATCGCTGAGTTGGAGGTTGAGTTGGGACTGCGCAGCCCATCCGCCTTTGTTGCTGAACTGTTGCAATCGGAGTTCGTTTGCCCAGATTTCTACGTTCTGCACTCGGCGGGAGTTGTTGCGCACGCCAATCATCATGGTGCGCACTTCCCCGAGCGTGGGGTTACCCATCACCGTCACTTTGTTGGCGGGTTTGGCGGGGTCAAATTCGGAGTAGGCTTGTGAGTAGGATGCCAAGCCGAGCGACTTTTGCTTGTTTCGGTTGCGTTTGACGTCGGTGAGGACGGAGAGGTCGATGTCGAGCATGTTGCTCTCGGGCCAGACGATGAGGGCGTTGGTGTTGTTGTCGGCATATTTTCCTGCCGGTGTGATTTTCAGAGGGATTTCATATTCGTAGAAATTGCTCTTGTAGTCTGAGCCGAAGCGCACGAAGAGTGACATCTGACCGTCCTGCACCTCGTCCGCACCGGGGACGGTGTTGGCGTGGGTGAAGAGTTGGATGTGTTTGTAACGGCGGAGGTCAAGCGTGGTGTTCTTATAGACGGCACGGGCGTCGCCGGGTGAGAGGTCTTTGACGGTGAGAGCGAGGGACTGCTCGTCGTTTTGGAGGATTTGCGTCTGTCCGGGGTCTTGCACACGGCTGATGCCGGGCGGGAGGATGTAGTTGACGGGCTCTTTGTCGTTGTTTTCTTCAAAACTGACGGCACTGACGGCAAGTGTTCCGCTCGTCTCGGGCGCGCTGCCCTGATAGAGTGCCTGTTCGTAGCCACGCCATTCGCCGCGAACCAGATTCATGGTGGCGAGACGGAGCACAACGGGCTTCTCAAAGCCGGTCATGAAGACGCGCATGAAACGAATGGAGGAGAAATCGTTGATGCCGCCGACTTTCTTTTCGTACTGATCCACGGGGATGCGGAAAAGATACCACGTGTAGTCTCTGCGGTTGTTGTCGCGGGTCTTCACGTTGGCGACGCGCTTATCGACGATGTAGTTTCTTCCGACCTGCATGTCCTCCTCAGCGATGTGAACGCGATACTGATAGTACTTTTCATACTCGTTGAGGGTGTAGTCCTGGTTGAGGTCTTCGACGTCAGGCGTGGTTTTGTAGGCGGTGCTATAACTTTCGGGCGAGTGGTCGGAATCGACGGAGTTGCCGTTGGGATTGTTGATGTATTTGTAGCGATCGAGGATGGAGCGCTGCGCGAGGTCGTAGTCCGAACCGCGGAAGTAGTGATACTTGTCGGCGGAGGGGGAAGCGAGTAGTGAGTCATAGACCTCTCCCCTCACCTTTCCCTGCACGGCAGCGAGGAACTGTGCGTAGGCGGGATAGTCGCGCTCTTGCTCGGAGGTGAGTCCGTTGAAGCCGACGTCTTGTTTTTGACGCGAGCCGCTGGAAGTGTTGAAGGCATAGGTGACGGAGGACTGCGTCGGCACGCGTCCCCAGATGGTTTCGGTAAATTGCGTCGGGTCGTCATTGACGGGAAGTCCGCTCTCGTAGAACTTCTTTCCGTCTTTCAAAATGTCTTCGCTGATTTCTCCGAGGTTGAAATAGAGGTCTCCGTCGAAGGTGGTTCCGTTGTCACGGGCTTTGATGAAGGGGTCGAGCATCCAGAACTCGATGTATTCGATGTTGGAGGTCTCAAAGTCGGAGTTTTCCAAGCGTCTCATCATGCCGCCCCAGCGGGAGCGGGGGTCAAGGAGTTTACCGTCGTTGTCGAGCGAGGGGTCGAGGTTGTAGGGACCGCGCTCATTGGGATAGTAGGCAAGGTTCAAGACATTGAGTGTGTTTGCCTCCTGCATGTTGATGCTCTTGTTGGGGAAGAGTTCGTTGCGATAGACTTCTCGCACGTCGGGGTCAGAGAGTTGAACGAGGTCATTCTTGATGTGACCGGGCGTGAGGCTGGAGGAGCGACGGGTGAAGAGCGGGTCGATGAAATACCATGAGAAGAGGGCGCGGTTGTAGCCGTAGCGCACGTCGTTCGTGAGACTCGCTTCGGGGAACATGGAGGGCACGCTGGCAAGCGTCCACTCCTGCGGTGTGGAAATGTCGATGTTTGACTTGGCGTTTTCGAAGTCGTCGATGTAGGAGGCATCTCCCTGTGCGCCTTGGCTTTTTCCGGCGATGAGTTGTGCGAACTCGGCGGTGAAGTTGATGCTGGAGGGTGCGGTGCAATGGAGGAGCGGGAGTTTGTCGAGCCAGTCGGTGAGCCGTTGACTTTGTTTCTTCCAAGAAATGTGGAGTCCCCAAAGGGTGTTGTTGAGGGGTTCGCTGCCCATGGCGACTTTCGTGGTGAGCGGTTTCTCCCCGAGGTGCATAATCGTACCGCCGAACTGCAGGTCTTTCGAGAACTCATAGTCCCAGTTCAAACCGACCATGGTTTTGCGCTGCATGCCGTAGTCGGTGTTGCTCTCAAGGCTGACACTGACCGACGTGCCGGCATCCAGGATGCTTTGGTTGAGGATGCGAACGATGCCGGCATTGTAATCAACGGTATAATCCACTCCTTCCACGAGGGTTTGTCCTCCGGCGGTGACAACGACGGAGCCGCGGGGAATGTTCATCGCGCCGAGTTGAATCTCGTCGTTTCGTGAGGCTTTATACTCGCCGGTGAGCATGAATTTGTTTTTTTCCGCCACTTGTCGCGCCACGGTGCGTGTGGAGTCGTAGAGTTCTTGGAAGGCATATTTTTTTGCCAGTTCTTCGCTGCCGAGAGCCTGTGCCAATCCCTTGCCGAAGGGTTCGACGACGGGGAAGAAGACTCTGCCGCTTTGGGAAAGCACGGTGTAGCCTTCGACGTAGTCAAAATAGCCATTCGCCCCCAATTTGTTTTGGTTGTCGAGGCGGTCGGCACCAAGGAGTTGAATGATTTTCTTGTCTTTAACCGCCGGCTCGGGAATATAGGAAAGATAGACGCCGGTGGTGTCCGAGAGGAATTTGACATCAAGGCGGAACTTGTCTTTCTGCACCTGGGTGGCTCCGAGGGCATAGACGTTCTTCATCATGAGGTCCCAGTTCCCCATGCCGGGCACGCAGGCGGTGTTCTTCAGTGCCTTGACGAAGAGCACTTCCGTGTTGTCTTTGCGGTCGGTGGAAAACTCTCCGACTTGATAGGTCACGCCCTTGTAGGTGTACTCATAAGCAATCGCCAACACTTGGTCGGTCTGCAGGGTTTGTTTGAGAGAGATGAATCCGAGTGCGCTGTTCAGCACATACTCTGAGGAAGACAGACGACGTGCGGACTCGAGTTTCTCGTAGTCGCTTCCGCCAACAAGTCCCACACCGTCCAGTGTGGGTGTGACGGTGGAGATGGCTCGGGCGCCGGGGAGGGTGTTGACGAGCGAGGTGTAAAGGTCGTTGGATTGGTTGGAGGGGTTCGTGTCTGCGCCGGGAACCCAGAGGGGACTACTGATGCGGTCGTGTTCGCCGAGGTCAGTGAAGGCTGCGATGTTACGGGTGTCGTTGGTCTGTCCCGTTTTGTTCGTGACCCACACCTCGACGCGGTTGATGGTGATTCCGGAGGTGATGTTGGGCAACTGCTTCATGAGGGCATCGTAGCGGTCGCGGAAGAAATGGCTGAGGAAGAAGTGGCGGTTCTCGTCGTAGGCATCGGCAGCAATTTCAAAAGAGGAGAGTTGGCTTCCGCCTTTGGAACTGACGGTTGTGGCAGTAGAGTTTTTCTGCGACACGACGGTCTGAAGTTTCAGTTTGCCGAACTGCAAGTCGGCGCGCACGCCGAACAACGAACTGGCACCTCTGATGAGCGACGAGTTGGAAGGCATGCTGACGTTACCGGCTTCGATGAGTTTGATGATTTCGTCTTCTTTGCCCTCATAGCGCAATTTGATTTGTTGGGCGTCAAAGTCGAAGGTGGCTTCGGAGTTATAGTTGAAGTCCATGTTGACTTTGTCGCCGACCTTACCGTTCAGGCTGAGGTTTATCTTTTCGTTGAAGTCGAATCCGAAGACTTTTCGGTTTCTCTCACTGAGCGAGGGGTTGTCGGTGAAGCGGGTGTTGGCACCGATTTTGAGTTCTGCCGAACCTTGGGTTTTGATTCTGACGCCGCCGGGACCGAAAATCTTTTCCAGTTTTCCGAGCGAGAAGTGCATGTCGGTGAAGTCAAACTTCTCTTTTCCTTTTGCCTTGAACTCCTCGGCGTTCTTTTGTTTGTAGAAAGCACGACGGCTGCGCTGAGCCATGAGTTCACAATATTCTTTATAATCCAAAGAGAACGGCACATCGACATAGGTCGCCTTGTCGCCCGTGCCGAGTTTCGTACCGAAGAGGAAGTTTCCGCTCTTGTGATCGTAGGTGGCTTCGGTTCGGAGGTTCTCGGGGTCTTTCAGGTCAATGACGCCGTGTGCTGTGTCGGCGAGGGTGACGAGTCCGGACTTCTTGACCGTGTCTGCCGCCTCGGCGGGAAGGGCGGGAAGTTCCGAGTGGAAGGGTGCGGCGACGGATGCGTCAGAGGACTCGGCAGGAGTTGCAGTCTCGGCGGACACTTCGGCAGACACTTCGGCGGAGCGGGAGGAAGGGAACGCGACAAAACGGGACGAGGCGACAGCCATTGCTGCCACCGCGATTCCAACTGCTACTAATATGTTGCGCGATACCTTCAAGGGAGTGTTTTTTCTATGCTACGGAGAATCACATTCTCTTCAACGACAACTTGATGACCCTTTCGACGGAGGCGTCGGGCTCTTCGTCAAGAACGGCTGCCACAACCTTGCGCGCCATGGCAGGCGGGAAGCCGAGCACGGCGAGTGCATCGACGGCTTCGTGGGCGATGCCAGACGCTGCCGCCGACTTGGGCGCAGGCGTGTCTGCCAGGGCCATCTCGCCCGAAAGCACTTCGACTTTGTCACGCAAATCGACAATCATGCGAGCTGCCGCCTTCGGTCCGATGCCTTTGACACGCTTGAGCGCAGCAGCATCTTCGCGACGGACCACTTCGATGAGTTCGCTCGGCGTGAAGGAGGAAAGCACCATTCGTGCTGTCTGACCGCCCACTCCGGGCACTGAAATCAGACAGAGGAAGATGGCGCGCTCCTCGCGGGTTGAAAAACCGAAGAGTTGCCAAGCGTCTTCTCGGATGCTCTCATAAACGAACAGCCGAACTTCCTCCTTGCCTTCCAGGGCGGTGAAGGTGTTCAAAGAGATACCTAAGGAATATGCCACGCCGCCGGGGGTGTAAACCACCGCTTCCGTCGGGGTCAGACTATCTATTGTTCCGCGAATATAATCTATCATAACTTACATATAACGGAAAACTGCGTGGCTTATTGTGAAAACGAAGCAGAATTTTCTTTGACGCTGCACGGCGTCAAAACCCATCGAAAAGACTCCGCACGCCTTCGCGAAAGCGCGAAAAAACCTTATTCCAAAAAGCGGCGGTAGAAAGTGACGGCAGAGGGAAGCCAGCGGTTTTGGATTTCCCCTTCGGGAGAGTAGTAGTTCAAAGGCGGCTGAATGGGAAGCCCTTTGGCAAGGTCGCGCTGATACTCGTTGTGAAGCGTTTCGGAAGCATATTCCAAATGACCCGTGACGAAAACGCGACGCAAATCGGCTGTGGCAGCCAGCGAAAGCCCACAGTCTGCTCCCGAGGCGAGCGGCAACGGTGCATCGGCACCGGTGGTCGGAAAGTCTGCGAGACGCACCTCACTGTGGCGGGAATGGGGCATCATGAAACAAGGTGCGAGCGGCTCGAGAAAACGACGACACGCGGGAGCCGTCTTCAACACGTCTTCTCCGGCGGTTTCCACAGGGAAGATGCCGAAACGCTTTTCGGGAATGGCGTGTTTCGGCACACGATTGAAATGGTAGAGCGCAGCCTGTGCCGCCCAGCAGACATAGAGCGTGGAGGGGACGTGACGGTCCGCCCAATCCATAAGTTCGCAAAGCGGTTGCCAATAGCGCACGTCTTCAAAAGCGATTTGTTCCAGTGGAGCACCGGTGACGATGAGGCGGCGCGGCGGCAACTGTCGCAACTGCGAGAAAGAGAGATAGAAGGAACGGATGTAGTCCTCGGAAGTGTGTTTGAAGGTCTGACCGTCCAGGCGAAAGAAACAGAGACGGAGCGAAAGTCCGGTGCGGACACAGACTCGTGCGAAGTCGAGTTCGGTGGTCGGCTTGACGGGCATGAGGTTCAAAACCGCCACGTCGGAGAAGCCGGGGGCTGGCTGAGAGAAAGACTCCAAGGGGACTTCACGTACATCGAAGCCTTCGTTTCTCAAAATTTCTGCTGCGGGAAGATGTTGGGGAAGAAGAATCAAAGCAGTTGGGGTTGATAGTCAAACGGAATTGAAAAAACTGTGCTCACTAACTGATTCATTAAACGTTCATTAAATGAACTTATTGGAGAGTTCCATGAAGTTTGAAAGGAGGAGCGGAGCGGGAAACAAAGAAGGGAATTGTGAATCATTTTATGCGCCCAAACGGAGAGCCGGACGAGCGAAAAAGCCTCAGCATCGTCAGTCCATGAGGTCGCGATAGTCCTCGTAGGTGAAGCGTCGGAGCACTTCGACTTCACCGTTTTGTTTCAAGAGTCGGATGTCGGGAAGAGTGATGCCGTTGAACTGAGTGGTCTTGACGTTGGTGTAGTGCAACATATCCAAAAACTCCACCTCTTCGCCGACTTGCAGCGGATGGTCAAAACGCCAGGCTCCCATGTAGTCTCCGCTGAGGCAACTGTTGCCGCCGAGACGATAGACAAAGTCTCCTTCCTTCGGGTTCTTCGCCTCGCTGTCCTCCACCGAGGCGGCGCCGCGGACGGCGGGCTGATAGGGCATCTCGAGGCAGTCCGGCATGTGGCAGGTGAAACTGACGTTCAAGATGGCGGTGGAGACGCCGCGGTGACACACGACATCGACGACCTGAGCGAAGAGCGAGCCGGTCTGCCAGCCGAAGGCGGAGCCGGGCTCAAGAATGATTTGCAGGTTGGGATAGCGGCGACGCAGCCCAAGGAGTGTTTCTTCGAGCAAAGCGACGTGGTAGCCTTCTCGCGTCAGCAAATGTCCTCCGCCGAGATTCAGCCATTTGAGGCGGGGCAGCCAGCGTCCAAAGCGTTCTTCAAGATGCACCAACGTGCGCGCCAGATTTTCCGCCGAACTTTCGCAGTGACAATGACAGTGAAAGCCCTCGATGGCTGCGGGCAGTTCGTCGGGCAGTTCGTCGGAGAGCACGCCGAAGCGACTTCCCGGCGCACAGGGATTGTAGAGTTCCGTTTCAATTTCACTATACTCCGGATTGATGCGCAGTCCGACGGAGGGTGCGCTGTTTCCCATCTGGTGCAGGCGGGGCAGGAAGCGTTCAAACTGCGAGAGGGAGTTGAAGGTCAGGTGGGAAGAACACGCTGCGACTTGGTCAAAGGTGTCTTCTTCGTAGGCGGGAGAATAAGTGTGGGCTTTCGTTCCGAACTCGTGGAAGGCGAGCATAGCCTCGTGGAGTGAGGAGGCAGTGGTGTGGGAGATGTATTCTCGGAAAATGGGAAAGGTCTTCCAGAGTGCGAAGGCTTTGAAGGCGAGGATGAACTCCGCGCCGGTGTGTTCCGCCACAGATTTGATGAGCGAAAGATTTTTCCGCAGGCGCGTTTCTTCGAGGAGATAGTAAGGTCGGGACATAATAGCAAAAAAAGCGTACAAACAAAACGGACACTGCCGGAGCGACTTCCAAGGACTCAGGAAGTGACGGCAGTGTCCGATATTATCAAAGAGATTCATTCCGGCGGTGTGTCATAATAGCCAATCTGCTGTGTTGCTATCGGATTCGGGCTTGGTCATGTACTTCAGTACACTCCCTGCGCCCTCATCCTCGGCGCCTTGCATCTTAGCCATTCTGACGCACCTTCAAGGGTGAAGCCAAAATGTGCATTTTGACACACCCTCAGGACGAAGTTTACAAATCACATGATGCCGCGTTCACGCAACTTCTTCTGCCAGTTCCAAGCAGAGGAGAGGGATTCTTCGAGCGTGTGAACGGCTTTCCAGCCGAGCACCTTGTTGGCTTTGTCCACGTTGCCCCAAACTTTTTCGATGTCGCCTTCACGACGGGGAGCAATTTCGTAGTTCAGTTTCACACCGGTGCACTTTTCAAACGTGTTGATGAGTTCCAGCACGCTGACACCCTTGCCCGTGCCGACGTTGTAGATTTCGACGGGATCAGCGTTCTTTCCTTCGAGGATGCGTGCCATGGCAGCCACGTGAGCCTTTGCGAGGTCGAGCACGTAGATGTAGTCGCGGATGCAAGAGCCGTCGGGCGTGTCATAGTCGTCACCGAACACCTTGAGGCAGGGACGGATGCCGATGGCAGTCTGTGTGAGATAGGGGATGAGGTTTGCGGGCACTCCGTTGGGCATTTCGCCGATGATGCCGGAGGGGTGAGAGCCGATGGGGTTGAAGTAGCGGAGCAGGATGGCGCTGATGGGGGCACCGCTGTGAACGAAGTCCTGCACGATTTCTTCGTTGATTTGCTTGGTGTTGCCGTAGGGGCTTTCTGCCTTCTTGATGGGAGCTTCCTCGGTGACGGGGAGATTCTCGGGGTCGGGCTGACCATAGACGGTGCAGGAAGAAGAGAAGATGATTCCTTTCACGCCATACTCGGGCATGAGTTTGAGGAGGTTGATGAGAGAAACGATGTTGTTTTCATAGTACATCAACGGTTTCTCCACGCTCTCGCCGACAGCCTTGGAGGCAGCGAAGTGGATGATGCCCTGAATGCCGGGGTATTTCTTGAAGACACCTTCCAGAGCGGGGAGGTCGCAGCAATCGACTTCTTCAAAGGCGGGACGAATGCCCGTAATCTTTTCGATGCCATCCACCACGTCTGCTTTTGAGTTGGAAAGGTTGTCCACAATCACTACCTCATAGCCTGCATTCTGCAGTTCGACAGTTGTGTGAGAACCGATAAAACCGGTTCCGCCGGTCACAAGAATTTTCTTACTCATGGTAATTGTTTTATTTAAGAAATTAGTGTAAGCGTTGCTATTCGTTTGGTTATACACGGCAAAGTTACGGTGTCGCGTTCAAAGAGCAAAGTTTAAATGCTTTTAATTTTGTTTTTTGTCTTGTCTTTGGCTCTTCATGAGCACGGCATAGTAGCCCAATTTGTAGAGTTGGAAAACCCAAAGCGAGGGGTGTCGGCTGAGGAGTTGTCGGCGCAAAAGGGGTTGCGACAGACGGAAGAGGTGTGCCACGAGCCCGGAAAGCCCGACGCGCCGGAGGCTTTGCCAGAGGCGCGAGGTGCCTGCTGTGTCTTGCATGATGCCTGTCAGGCGGGAGAGGGTGCGGAGCGAGGCTTCGGTCTTGGCGAGGAAACTTTCGTTGCTGTCAATGCCGAGATGCCCCAAAGGGTTATTGATGATGCGCGCCGAAATGCCCTGCTCGCGGAGCGTGAGACCGAAGAGCGTGTCTTCATAGCCATACTCCTCACATCGTTCGTCAAAACGCTGGGAAGCAACGGCGCGACAATCCAGCCAGGCGTTGAAAGTCGAAAAGTGGTGATAGGCATCGTCCGCCTCGCTCTTCTGACTCTGCGCGGCACGTCGCCGACGTTGCAGTTCGGCATGTTGTTCATAGCGAAAGCGAAGTTCGTGTCCCCGCTGTTTGGGAACGGCGGAGGTCAGTCCACCGACCAGGACGGACGCTTCGGCGCGCCGCTGCCAATAGGTCGCCAGGAAACGGGGGCTGATGAGCGCAGCGTCGGCATCGGTGATGAGGACGAAGCGATGGCGCGCTTGGTCGAGCAGGAAGTTCCGTGCGCGGGCTCTGCCAATGTTTTTCTCTCCTTCAAAAACTCGGACGCCGGGGACACGGTGCAGTGAGCGGTTGGCTTGGAGCGTCACGACATCGGTGGAGGCATCGTCAAAAAGAAGAATCTCATGCTCCACCCCACCCTCTTCCGCCGAGAGGGCGCGGAGTTGTTCGGAGAGTCCGCGAACGTAGGCGGAGCAGTCGTAGTTATAGACCGGAATGAGCACCGAGATGCCGTCTTTGAAAGTCGTGTCCGTCATGAAGAAAAACTGACAGAAAGAAGTTTGGAAACAAAGCAGCGAGCGAAGTCACTTCAAAAGGAAAAGTGGACCTCACTCGCTTCTTTTAACGAAACCGACCTACACATTATTATATGTAAGTCGGCGAAAATTCATTTTGGGTTTGTGTCGGAGAAGGATTAGGCGAGAGCTACCTCGATGTCCTTTTCAACTTCTTCAATCACGAGTTTACCTTCGCGGAGCAACCATCCCAAGCCGAGATAGAGTTCTTTGTCAGTGCGAAGTTTTGCAGCTTTTTTCAATTCTTTGCCTGTGAGTTTGCCGCCTTCGTTGAGGGCTTCCCAAATCTTTCCGGCAAATGCACCGGTCTTTTCTTCAAACATAATTAGTTTTGAATTGGTTAATAAATGAAGGAAATATTAAAAATATAATCTTTTGAGGGACGCGTTTCCGGATTCTCTTTCCGGGAGTTTCTTTCGCAACTCTCTGAAACGCACTGCAAAATTAGTTCATTTTGGCAAACACTGAGAAATAAAATCACGTTTTTTTGTTGTATTTCAAGCAGATGAGTGAATCAACCGGCGTTTTTGCGCACCGAACTTGACAGAAACGCGCCTTTTTTCCAGAAGGAATGAAACGCAAAGCCTTTCTTTTGTCTTCATTGCGGAAAAAAAGATATGTGTAAATTTGTCACCGCGTTGCCCACACGTCTTGCTGCGAACAACACACTGGGGCAACGTTCCCGCACAACGAACTTGCAAACAATCTATGCTACACGTCTATAAAGCCTCTGCCGGCTCCGGAAAAACCTATCGTCTCGCGCTCGAATACCTCACCGCCGCTCTCGGAAGCGAAGATCCCGGCGAATTCCGACACATCCTTGCCGTCACCTTCACCAACAAGGCGACGGGAGAGATGAAAGACAGAATCCTTGCCTATCTCTTTGACATCGCCCGCGGCACGGGCGACCTGAACTTTGCGGCTTCACTCGCCCAAGAAACAGGACTTGCCCCGAGCCTACTCGCCGCACGAGCCGAAGCGCTGCTCAAAGCGATTCTCCACGACTACGACAACTTCCGGGTTCAAACCATTGACGCCTTCTTTCAAGCGGTGCTGGCAAACATGAGTTACGAACTCGGACTCATGCGCGGCTTCCGAATCGACCTCGCCGACAAGGAAATCATTGCGAAGGCGGTGGACAAACTCCTCGCCCAGACAAACCCGGAGAAGGGATGCGCAGACGAGAAAAAACTGATGGAGAGCCTGGTGGCTTACATGGAAGAGCACATCGAGGACGAACAGGGGTGGAACATTTCTAAATCGCTCAAATCCTTCGCCGGCTCAAACCTCTTCCGAGACACCTACCTCCGCCACGAACGTGAAATTCGAAAAGTGACGGACGACCCACAGAAAATGAACGACCTGCGACGATGCCTCCGCGCGGCAGAGAAGGAAGAGACCGAGAAACTGCACCAAGAGGCACAGGCTTATCAAAAGATACTGCAAGAACTGCCGTTCGACTACACCGCCTTCTCGCGCGGAAAGTCTCTGATGACATACGCTTCAAAAATCGCCGACGGCGACTTCATCACCGAACCTTCTGCCACGCTCTTGAAAAACATGGAGGACTCCTCGACGCTGGTGAAGAAAGCGGATGCGAAGAATGGGGACATGCTCACCGCCGCCGAAACGGTTTCCGAAAAACTTGGCGGACTGGAACAGAGACGGAGGAACGCAGCACTGACGCTGACGAGCATTCGGCTCACGCTGCAGTTGCTCTCGCCGCTGACCCTGCTGACCCACGTGGATGCCGAGGTCGAAGCCGCCAACCGTACCGCCGGACATTTCATGCTTGCCAAAACGCCCGTTTTGCTCGGAAACATGGTGAAGGGGAGTGACGCCTCGTTCATCTATGAGCGCATTGGAACCACCCTGCGCCACGTCATGATTGACGAATTTCAAGACACCTCGCAAATGCAGTGGGACAACTTCCGAATGTTGCTTGACGAGTTGGTGGCAAGCGGGCAGAAATGCGTGGTGGTCGGCGACATCAAACAGAGCATCTATCGCTGGCGCGGTGGCAGTTGGAACATTCTCTCTGCCCTCGGTCCGAACTCGAAGCCTCCCGCCGCGGTCTTCAACACGAAAGGTCAGTCCTTGGACGCTCCCGCCAAAGAGGGCGAAATGCCCTGCGACACGAACTTCCGCAGTCTGCCGAACGTGGTGGATTTCAACAATGTCTTCTTTCAACTGGCTGCTGCCCATTTGGACGAGCAGTGGAAGAAGAGCGGCGCGACGAAGCCTTTGAACATGGCGAAACTCTATGCCGACGTCGTGCAGGAACCACGCAGTGGACGCAACGGCGGACTCGTCAGCGTGTGTCTGCCGCCCTCATCGATGAGCAGCGAGGCGGTGCTGGAGCATCTTCATGCCTTCATGACTGACCTTCATGAAAATCAAGGTGTCCCCTACGGCAAGATGGGCATCCTCGTGCGCTACAACAACGAAGCGGCATTCGTCGCCTCTCACTTTTCGGTTCATCATCCCGACGTACCGGTTTCCTCGGATGAAGCCTATCACCTCCTCTCCTCCCCTGCCGTCTTGATGCTCGTCGCGGCACTGAAATGGATTGCAAACGAGGAGCGCGCGCTGCAGCAGGCGGTCTTCAATCGGCAATGCGAACTTCTGCTTCTCCCCTCTCACGACCTGTCGGAACTGGCTGACGAATCGCTCAAGGACATGCCGCTCTTTGAACTGTGTTCCAACCTTGCCGAACGCTTCGGACTCAGCGAAGACTCACCGGAGCGGGCAGCGCACGGTCAGTCTGCCTATCTGTTTGCCTTCTTCGACCAAGTCCTGGAATTCCTTTGCGAGCATTCCTCGGACATCACCCGATTTTGTGCCTGGTGCGACGAAAACCTCGCTTCAAAATCTGTCCCGAGCAACACGGAGAACAGTGACGCCGTTCGCATCTGCACCATACACAAATCAAAAGGTCTGCAGTTCCACACGGTTTTCATGCCCTTCGCGGATTGGGCAATGGAGACGCGCCGCCCGGAGGACGTGCTTTGGTGCACACCGCCGAAAGAACTCTCGCCCTTCAACCAACTGCCCTCAGTGCCGGTTGGAACTTACGCCTCCAAGACGGTCACCGCTTCGATTTATGCGGAGGACTATCTGACTGAAATCGCACAGCAACACATCGACAACCTGAACCTGCTCTACGTCGCCTTCACTCGTGCCGTGGCACACCTCTGCATCTGGGGCACACCGAGAAAAAAGGGGGGGGACATGGCGACGCTGATGGCGGAAGTTCTTCCCGAAACAGGGCTGGAGCAGGTGGAACTGGAAAACATCTTTGAGTGCTGCGAAGAGGAAGCCACCGAAGAAGATGACAACACCACCGACAACGACGAAGAACAGAAAACACCCGAACCGATTCTTTGTTTCCTCAGCGGCGAACCGGTCAAATGGGAAGAAAAAACGAAGGAGCAGTCCGCCAACCCCTTTGGCGAGAACAGTCTCCCGGTCCTGCCGGTAGCGCTGCAGCCCAAAGCGCCGCAAGTGACGTTGCTGCAGTCGAACGCCGCGCGCACCTTTGCCGAGAACCTCAAAGGTGCCGCCGAGAACGGCGATGGAGAGTCACCCGCCAACGACATGGCTTTCGGTGCGGCGTGCCACCGAATCTTGGAGAATGTGCGCACCGCCGATGACTTGGAAAAAGCGGTTCGCGCAGCCCGCGACGAGGGACTCTTCGCACGGCGCTCCGAGGCAGACCACATTCAAAAACTGCTCGCCAAACGCATCGCCGCACCCCACGCACGAAAGTGGTTCGACGGAACCTACGAACTCTACAACGAGTGCGCCATCCTCTTCCGAGACGCTGCGGGGAGACCCGTGTCAAGACGACCCGACCGCGTCATGGTGAAAGAGAAAGAAGCGGTGGTGGTGGACTACAAATTCGCACGTCCCACCGAAGCGCACCGACGCCAAGTCGCCCAATACGTCGAACTCCTGCGACGAATGGGATACGAAAAAGTCAGCGGCTTCGTCTGGTATGTACTCCACGACGAACTCCGCGCCGTCTGAACCCTCTAAATCATCATATACCTTAATTATATATAGGACTCTTTAGGTACACATATAGGACTCCTTATTATATATATATACGCCTCACGCTCTTACATAGTCCCCATGAACTCATTCCTTTCTTTGGTCGCCGAAGACCTGAAACGACGAATCGGACACGATTTCAGCCACACGCTCGTCATCTTTCCCGGAAAACGCCCCGCCCTCTTCCTCAACGAGAGCCTCGCAGCCGACCAACCCATCTGGACACCGCGCTACCTCACCATCGCGGAGTTCTTCCGCTCGCTCTCGACGCTGCGCGTCGCAGACCCGATTGAGACGGTCTTCCGACTCTACGCCCACTACGTTCGCCTGACCGACAGCACACTCGCGCCGGAACTTTTCTATGGCTGGGGACAACGCATTCTCTCTGACTTTGACGACGTGGACAAAAACATGGCACCGGCAAGCAAGGTCTTCGGAGACCTCAAAGAACTGGAGGAACTCGTGGACGACAGTTTCCTCACTCTCGAACAGCGAGAGGAACTGCGACGTTTCTTCGCGGATTTCGAAAAGGGGAAATCGGTGCTCCGCGAACGCTATGCCGCACTCTGGCAGAACCTCCTCCCGCTCTACGAAGCCCTGCGCTCGGAACTCGCGGCGGAGGGGCTGGCATACGAGGGGCAACTCTATCGCGACGTGGCGGAACAACTGAAGAACGGAACACTCGAACCGCCACAAACCATCCGACACATCGCCTTCGTCGGACTCAACGTCATCGACCGTGCCACACAAACGCTCTTCGACGCACTCAAAGCACACGGGGAGAAAAAAGGATGGAAGGACTACGTGCTCTTCTACTGGGACTACGACGATTCCTACGTGCAGGACGAGGCTCACGAAGCGGGACTTTTCATGAGACGAAACCTCGCCCAAAATCCGTCTGCACTGCCCGAAAAATGCTTCCACAATTTCTGCACCCCCGAACCGGCGCGCCACATCACCATCGTGGATGCACCGGGAAGCGTGGCACAAGCGCACCACGCCGCGCTCTGGCTGAAAGACCGACAGCACTTCGCGGCGGAGCAGGCAAGAAAAACTGCCGTCGTCCTCTGCGACGAAACACTCCTGCAACCCATGCTCAACACCCTACCCGCTCAGGTGAAGGAGGTGAACGTGACAAAGGGTTTCCCGCTGAGTCAGACACCGGCGTTCGACCTCGCCACACGCATGGTGGAAAACGGCAGTTCACTGGCGGAAATATACCAAGCCCTGCAAAAAGAAATGATTCGTCAAAACGAAGACACCGAAGAGGACAACGAAGAAAACATAACTTCCGAAAGCACGACCACTTCCGAAAACACGGACGCCGGCAAAACTTGGTTGGAGAATCTGCGCTGCGAATCTACCTATCGCTGCCTCACTGCCGTCGCCCACCTGATGGCGATGGAAGAAGAGGGGAACTTGCCCCTCGGCGACGAAAAAATGAAAGGACGACTACTCCTGACAGTGCTGAGAACGCTGACTGTGCCTTTCCACGGAGAACCTCTCTCGGGATTGCAACTCATGGGGGTGCTCGAATCGAGATGCCTGGACTTCGAACACCTCATCCTCCTTTCCGTCAACGAAGGAAAACTCCCAACGGAGGAGGCACAGAACTCTTTCATTCCCAGACTGCTCAGAAAACGCTACGGACTGACAACCGCGGACCTCACCACCGCAGTCTTTTCCTACTACTTCCACCGCCTCCTGCAACGCTGCCCCGACGTGGAGATTGTCTTTGACTCCTCCACCTCCGGCATGAACCGAGGAGAAATGAGCCGCTTCGTTCGAGCACTCTGCGTGGAGAGCCCACACCCCATCAGCCGACTCACCCTCGAAGCACACCCACTTCCGAAACACCGCATCTTGGAAGAAGGAAAGAAGCCAAAAGACATGAAATTGGAGAGATTGTCGCCCTCTGCCATCAACACCTATCTGCGATGCCCACTCTCCTTCTACTTTCACTATGTCTGCAAACTACCGGACACAACGCCCGCCGACGCCGTCATCCTACCTCAAGACTTCGGAACGGTCTGCCACAAAGCAGCGGAACTCTTCTACCAACCCTTGCTCGGCAAACCTCTCACACCGACAAACTTAGCACCTCTCGCCAAAGAAAAAAAACGACTCCGAGAACTCGTCGAAGAAGCGTTCCACACTGAAAACATCACCGCACCGCCTCTTGCTCACGAAGCGGTCATGCGATACCTGGAACGCCTCCTCGCCTACGAAGCCGGACAAACGCCTGCCGAACTACCCGCCACGAACTTCACAGTCTGCGAGGCGGAAAAAAAGGTGGAACGAAAAATCACGGTCTGCGTCGGAGAAACAGAGAAAACCATCACGCTCAACGGTATCATTGACCGACTCGACCTGGCGCAAATCGAAGGACACAACGAAATGGTCTGGCGCATCGTGGACTACAAAACAGGGGGACACGTCGAAAAAGCAGCGGACGTGGAAGCGCTCTTCCAATTTGACGAGGAGGGACACCCGCACCCGCGCTATACCCTACAAACCTGCCTCTACGCCTACATGCTCCTCGGATGCAAAGACGCTGAGAAATATGTCGCACGACCGCTCATGCCGGCACTCTTCTTCATTCACCGCGCTGCAGCAAAAGACTATAATCCCTACCTCAACATCGCTAAAGAAACACTCCGAGACTTCCGAAGCATCGCAGCGGAAGTGGAGGCAAACCTACGCGCGCTCTTTGAAGAGATTCTCAATCCGGACATCCCCTTCCAACCTACCTTGAACGAAAGAAACTGTAAGCAATGCAACTACCGAAAACTCTGCGGAAGATGACGGAATAACGGTGCGAAAAAGACTGCGGAATAACAGTGCGAAGAAGACTGAGGACGTAACAGTGCGAAGAAAACTGCGGAATAACAGTGCGAAAAGACTGCGGAATAACAGTGCAAAGAAGACTGCGGACGTAACGGTGCACCACTGAAACTCGTCATGAAGAAAATGCACCGGCACGCAGCATCTACATACATAAATAAAGGGGAAATAAAAATCCTGCAAACCCTACACAGAACCCTACATTTTCTTCGTATCTCGCTGATTCTCCGCGTGTTACGATGTGTAGGGTTTGAACCAAAAATCCTACACAAACCCTGCATTGAACCCTACATGGGAACTAAGAGACAAAGAGACAAAGAGACAAAGAGAGGAAGAGTTGGAGAGAGGAAGGCAAAGAAAAATTTGAGGAAGGCAAAGAAAAATTTGAAGAAGGCAAATAAAAATTTGAGGAAGGGAAAGAAAAATTTGAGGAAGGGAAAGAAAAACTAGGGGAAGGCTAAGAAAAATTAGGGGAAGGGAAAGAAAAACTAGGGGAAGGCTAAGAAAAATTAGGGGAAGGCTAAGAAAAACTAGGGGAAGGCTAAGAAAAACTATGGGAAGGCAAAGAAAAATTTGAGGAAGGGAAAGAAAAATTTGAGGAAGGGAAAGAAAAACTAGAGGAAGGGAAAGAAAAATTTGAGGAAGGCAAATTTTAACCGGGTGCGCTCCTAATTTTTCCTAGGTGCGCTCCCAGTTTTTCTTAGGTGCGCTCCTAGTTTTTCTTAGGTGCGCTCCTAGTTTTTCTTAGGTGC
>NZ_JADYUH010000039.1 GCF_021531665.1 Prevotellamassilia timonensis | reverse complement strand
TTATTAGTTATATATCGTTAATGCAACTCATTGAATTTTAGACGATTAAATGTATAATTAACTAAGTATTGTTTATATAATTTGTATATGGAAAAGATAAAAATAGGTTTCCCTGATGGAAATGGTGTGCTAGGAGAAATTGATTTTTGGAACAGATATACTAACTACTCATTTGATGAGCCACCTCTCGCTTCACCCGACACTTCGCACATGCAGTGCCGACACGATTCTCAGAGTCATAAAGGAACTGACTCAGGAAAACATATCATATACATCAGATACAAGCAAGACCTATGACTTCAACACGGCAGACAACCTGAACACGCTGCTCATGAACAGTCTGTTTGCGACTGGGCAGTTGAAGGAAGGAGAAATGTATGATGTTGACTTCGACCACCAGTTCATAGAGACAGAGAAGTATGATGCAAAGCCTACATACAAGAAGTTCCTTGGCTACCGTCCAGGTGTGGCTGTCATTGGCGACATGATTGTCGGCATTGAGAACCGACGAACGAAGCAAGAGCAGAGACAAAGCTTGCTTTGGCTATGCCTTGCGAGGAGAAGGAAGCCCAAAGGGCAGCTGCGACGGCAACACTAACGTTCGTTTCCACCAGAAGGACACACTGAGCAGATTCTTTGAGAGACTTGAACGGAAAGGGCTGGCCGTCAATCGTTTCAGGGCAGACTGCGGTTAATGCTCGGACGATATTGTGGAAGAAGTTGAAAAACACTGCAAGACCTTCTATATCCGTGCCAACCGCTGCACTTCGCTCTATAATGACATCTTTGCTCTCAGAGGCTGGAAGACGGAGGAGATTAATGGCATTGAGTTTGAGCTGGCCTCCATTCTCATCGAGAAAAGGAAAGGGAGGGCATACCGTCTTGTAATCCAAAGGCAGAAGCGAATTGACGGTGAGCTTGACCTGTGGGAAGGCGAATACACCTACCGCTGCATCCTTGCAAATGACTACGAGTCTTCCGAGAAAGAGATTGTCAAATTCTATAACCTCCGTGGAGGGAAGGAACGCATCTTCGATGACATGAATAACGGATTCGGCTGGAACAGGCTTCCAAAATCCTTCATGGGAGAAAACAAGGTGTTTCTTCTGCTTACGGCAATCATACGCAACTTCTATAAATTCATCATGGCGAGGCTTGACGTGAAGAGGTTCGGACTCAAAGCAACAAGCCGCATCAAGGCATTTGTCTTCAGGTTCATCTCGGTGCCGGCCAAATGGATAAAGACATCAAGGCAGTATGTCCTGAATATCTATTCATGCAACAATGTTTATGCTGATGTGTTCCTGAATGACTTTGGATGACACCGAAAACTTATGGTCGTGATTTTGCGTATTGCCTCAAGTCGCATGGTGGGGTAAGGGGCATTATATGTCTTTATGATGACATTCGATGCACTCTGTGCCCCCTTCCTTTTACTAATGATACAGATTATTTTCGCTTCTGTATCATATTAGGCGCGTAGTTGCGGATTTGAGGATAAACATATAATGGCCATTCACCTATGTCCTTGATAAATCATCGTAGGCGTAGTGCTAGATGGCATGGAGCGAGCCAAAAAGTGGGACAATTAGCGGACCCTCTTTTCTTAGACCGAATAGACATACAGGCGCAAATAGAGGCAGACACATCGACCGGTTGCGTCTATTGCTATGAGCCTTCTCTAATCGGAAGAAATCCTGAAGAAAACAAAAAAGATTCGTTGCTTTCTTCAAGAGTACCATGTACAGCTCGTCTTTCTGAGCCCTATGGTGAAGGTTTTCAATGATGACTTTACTGTTAATGCGACTGCAAGCGTAATGTTTGGCATGACATTTTAACAACAGAAATTACAAAAAGTAATAGTGTTTACACATAGTGAAACAATGTTAGGAATTGAGTTTGCACATATAGATTCTAAATGGATGCTATTAGATAAGACCGGTAAAGTAGTAAAGAACTTTGGCTGCATCGATGCATATACGCTTTTATCTGTGCTTGTCGTCAATAATGATGGACTATACGGACTGATAAATTTGGATGGGGAATTTATACAACAATGCGAATATTTAAGCATCACTCAACCTTTTTGCAATAGAGGAAATAATAATGAAAAGCATGATGTCCTTCTACTGCAAGACCAAAAGTATAAATATTGGCTCAGCGATAAGAACGGAAATATTGTAACTTCTAGAGGATATAGCAAAATAGGTATAAACTATCCTCATTATTATCATTTCAGCAATGAAAGCTACAACGGAATGATTGATTTATATGATCGTATACACCCACTTAGTTTAACGAAAACAGAAAGCTATCATGGATTATTTGATATGGTAAATATTCATGAAGTAGTTCCTGCAATCTATTTTCCTGGTCCACCAGATAGTATTCCATTTGACGGTATTTATGCCGATGGAATACCTGTTCATGATAAATCAAACGGTATCATGAGATGCAAAATGGTAGATAGCAAGGGTAACGATTTAATCCCTTTTGAAGAAGGCTACACCGATATAGGTAAAGTTCCGTGGAGTGTAGATGGGTATTTGATATACGCCCAGAAGAATAACAAATACGGATATATAAACATTGATGGAGTCGTGAAAATACCATTCAAATACGATGTTGCTAAAGAATTTCAAAGTGGTTTTGCTATTGTCGGATATGGTGATCCGAATCAATGCTATGGTGATGGACTTCTCTACGGAGTGATAGATCAACATGACAGATTAGTCATTCCTGTCATGTTTAGTTGCATTTTACGCGTACACATTATTGACGACAAGGTATTTGTATATGCACAATTGCCTAACACAAGGAATGAATTCTTTATTTATGGTGAGAATAAAAAAGTGTGTAAAGTAGCAGAAAATGTATCTCTTCGAGAAGGACACAATGAGAATCTTACATGTATAGATGGTGAAATTAGAAAGAAATAAGGATATGGAAGAGAAAGACGAAAAGAGACAGCCCATAATCATTGAGACTGTTTTATTATTCAAATAAGCAACTGTCTATGAAGAAGTCAATCAGAGGAATCAGTTTCTATAAAAAAAGACCAGTATAAAACCATATCAGACTTAGAAGAATATGGATTCTTATTAAAAAGTTTACGTGGCAAGCTGAAGAAGAACTCATATATAGAATATACGGAATCAGAAACACCTTATACAGCTAAATATTATATTCTATATTCTACATCGCAAGATTTTTCAAAATATTCTATCCTTAATGCACATTTGTATGCACGGTATGTCGTAGGGGGATTCTATTCTACGATATTTAGTAATAAAAGAGAAAAAACAATAAAGTACATTCAAGAGTATATTTCTAATTTTTGGACAGATCCAGGCATTATAATTGGCCAAAGTCATTATATTCCCAAAAAATAACTTTGGCAATCATGCATCCACTTGCTAAAAATGTGTCACCGTTGATGGTGACACATTCTTTTTTATTTGCGTGTGGGCAAAGATGGATTCGAACCACCGAAGGCGTACGCCAGCAGATTTACAGTCTGCCCCATTTGGCCACTCTGGTATTTGCCCAAGCCTTTTTTAGTGTTGCAAAGGAAAGAATTATTTTTGATATTTCCAAGCGTAGTCCACCATTTTTATGGCTGTGACTGCAAATTCCTTTCCTTTTTGGAGTTTCACTCTTTCTTCTGCCTGCTCGTTGTTGTTGACGGTGAGCAGTCCGAAGATGACGGGGATGTCTCCCTTTGCGTTGAGTTCGGTGAGTCCTTGTGTGACGCCTTGGCAGATATAGTCAAAGTGCGGCGTGTCACCTTTGATGACGCATCCGATGGCGATGATGCCGTTGACGTGTCCGAATTTGGCGAGTTGGGCTGCAGCATAGACGAGTTCAAAACTTCCGGGGACTCGGTTGATGGTGATGTTCTGCTCTGCCACTCCGTTTGCCACGAGTTCGCTGACAGCCTGTTCGAGCAAGGCGTCGGTGATGTGGTTGTTCCATTCGGTGACGATGATGCCGAAGCGCATCTCGTAGGCATCGGGAATGGGAGTGGTTTGGTTCTCAGCGTAAGAGAAGGTGCTTGAGGACATGGAGAGCGGAATTATTTGCTGAGTTTATCGATGTACTTGTCAATCATGGCGTCCATCACGACGTTACCTTGCTGCTGACGAGAGCAGAGCGGTGCGGTGGGATAGTCAGCCTTGATTTGCTGATAGATTTCCAGAGCCTCGTTGTTTTTCTTTTGGCTTTCGAGGAGCACGCCTGCTTGGAAGAGATATTCAGCGCAGAGTGCGGGCACGTCAGTTGCCTTGGCTGCTTTCTTGAAGGTGTCGATGGCTTTGTCGATTTGTTTGTCGGAGGCGTAGCAGTTGGCGAGTGCGAAGAGAGCCTGTGCAGAGACGGTGTTGTCGCCCTTGGGGCTGAACTCTTCGAGACACTTGATGGCTTCCTTGGTTTTGCCGAGTTGGTAGTTGCAGAGACCTGCCTGATAGTAAGCGAGGTTTCCGGCATCGGTGGAAGCATATTTGTCAATGATGGCTTGCAGGCCGAGCGTCTTGCCCTCGCCTTTGAGAGCGTGCTCAAAGTCCTGCTTCATGATGTAGTTCTGCATGACGATGCCCAAGAGCTCCTGGGCTTTTTCTTCGCGCGGCTTGGAGTAGCCGTAGATATAGGCGAAGATACCGCCGACCACGATGACGATGGCTGCTGCGGCGATGATGATTTTCTTTTTGTACTTGGTGATAAATGCTTCAGACTTTGCGATGCTGTCGTTCACATCCAGCGTTTGTTTGTTGTTTTTAGCGCTCATTTTTATGATTTTTGTTTTGTTTGTTTCCAATTTTTGCTCGTTGGGCGGCGTAATTCCGCAAAGAAGCGGGGCAAAATTACGATTTTCCCCCAAGTTGATAAAGTATTCCGCTGATTTTTTTGAACCTAAGACTGTTTTGAGAGCGTTTTGTTGTGCGCTTCAGTCGTAAACCCTAATTTTGCTTACGCTTATCTAAGGTTTGTTCTATATATTATGGAATAGAACCTAATTTTTTAGCCTCCTTCTATTATCCTTCTTTTCATGTATCTCCGCGAACTGACCATCACCAACTATCGAAACATTGAGGCTGCCTCGCTCTCGTTTTCTCCTTTCATCAACTGTTTTGCCGGCGACAACGGGATGGGCAAGACCAACGTGTTGGACGCCATCTATTTCCTTTCCATCTGCCGCGGTCACATCGCGGTGCGCGATGCCGACAACCTGCGTCACGGGGCTTCGTGTTTTGTCATTGAAGGAGACTATGAGTTTGACAATGGCGGGCAGCACCACGTCTTTTGCGGCTACAAACAAGGCGGGCGGAAAACCGTCAAGACGGACGGCAAGGATGTCAAGAAACTGTCTTCTCACGTCGGCCAGATTCCGTTGGTGATGATTTCTCCCGATGATTCTGAATTGATTACGGGAGGCAGTGAGTGTCGCCGAAACTTCATGGATGCCGTGCTCATTCAACACGATGCCGCCTATCTTGACGCGCTCATTCGCTATGAGCGTTCCCTCAAACAGCGCAACTCCCTGCTGAAACAGGAGGAAGGTTTCGATGCCGGACTCATGGACGTGCTGGAGGAAATGATGGATGCCGACGCGGCGAAAATTTATGAAGCACGCGAAAAGTTCGTGCAGGATTTCGTGCCGCTCTTCTTGAAAGTCTATCGTCAACTTTCCGGTGTGGAAACGGAAGAAGTGGGCATCGTCTATGAAAGTCACGGCAGTCGCGGTCCGCTACTGAAGTGGCTGCGCGACTGGCGCGAAAAAGAGTGCATCGTGGGCTATTCGCTCCATGGACCGCACAAGGATGACCTGCTCTTTCAACTGCAAGGACACGCGGTCAAGCGGGAGGCTTCGCAAGGGCAGCAAAAGACTTTTTTCATTGCGTTGAAATTGGCGCAATATTTATATTTAAAGGAACGAGGAGAATATCGCACGCCCTTGCTTCTGCTTGACGACTTGTTTGACAAATTGGATGCAGGGCGCGTGGAGTGTCTGATTCGTTTTGTGTCGCAGACCGATTTCGGACAGATATTCATCACCGACACGAGCCGCGTGCATCTTGAAGCGATTCTCCCGAAAATCGGACGACCTTATTTTTTGTTTGACGTGAAGAACGGCGTGGTTCTTCCGCAGATGGCATAAGGCGGTTCAACCCATTTTTTAAACGCTTCGGAAATCAGATGGAAAGAAGAAAAGAAGAAACTTTGTCGAACGTGTTGCTCCGCTTTTTGCGCATGCAGGGTTTGGAGACGCCGCTGGCGGAGCATCGTCTGCTTCAGTCTTGGGAGACGGTGGTCGGAAGGATGGTGGCTGCGAAGTCACGCGACCTTTTCGTGAAGGGACAGTGTCTTCATGTGACACTTTCCTCTCCCGTGCTTCGCAGCGAACTGACCATGCGCAAGACGGAACTGGTGCGTCTGCTGAACGAAAAAGCCGAAGCGAACGTCATCAACGACATCGCGTTTCATTGAGGAATCCACGCGGAGAAGGTGCAGAAGCCTCGCTCCATGAATGCACATTTTGTGTGGAACACGAATCACGCAAACTGAGCGAATGCTTGTATAACCAATGATGCGAGAAGAAAAAGAAGGTATCGTCAACATGTAGTTTTATGACGACACCTTCTCTCAACAAGAATATGTTCCTTGAATTACATTCGTGAAATTATCACGGGCTTGGAACATGCTCAAAGTCGTAAGCAGCCTGAAAGTTGTATATTTTCGGATGCTTACGCAAAAGCACAGATTACTTTTTTTCGCAATAATCTATCGCACAATCAGGGGTGCAAAATACCATAAAGAACCAGTGATTGTCAGTAGTAGCCTTTTTTAATGCCTCAGTCCATGCATCATAGGCTTCCTTTACGTCCTCGTCTTCGAGCGCTTTTTGCCAATCTGAATCTTCTTGAGTTATCTCATAAAGCCTATGCATCAACTTGTCATGGATTCTATCGCAATCATCATTACTGGTTGCGGTTTCCAATTCCTTAGTTGCCTCCTCATAGGCACTAATAAAGTCACCACTTGTTGATGAACAAGACACCAACATCACTAAAGCAACAAGCAGAGTTTGAAAGAAAACGAATTTTTTCATAGTGGTTTGAAAGTTTTTTTTGTTTGAAAGTTTTTGGGTTTGAGCGGTATTCCTTATGATTTAAGACATACAAACTTCTCTAATTTTCCATTTTTGAAGTAAAAACGGACGTAGGGTGTGTCAACGTTTGCTTCATAGTAATAGTCTCCGTTCGATTTGTAGCGTTTGCGAGTTCCGATAGATAGTAGATCATACACCATATATTCCCCTTTTTTTCTGCCTCCACTGAGTCTGCCAGGCTCTTTATCTTTTATTAATTTAGTCCGCAAAGCATCCACACTCAATCCTATTATATTATCAGTCATATAATTTGTCCCTTCCGGAGAAGCGGTTAACGTGAGAACCCACTCACCATTTTTTGATTGTCCAAGAGCGTTTTTTCCACAAGGCTGATTCCCGTATGTTATAAAATACATCTCTGCTGGCATACTTTTACCATATATATTGTCGGCATAAGCCAGCATCAACCATTTGCTTGACCAAGAGCACGTACCTTCAAGTATTTGGGGTTTCCCATTTTCATCGCAATCTTTTGATTCAAATCTATATTTGAGAATTATGGTAGTGCCTTCTTCGCCAAAATCAAACACTTGGAATTCTGCGTAACTTTTATTCGGATTAAGTTGAAGACCTGGATTTTCTTTATCATCAGGACAAAGATAGAAACTGATATTCTTTCTAACTTTAAAATTAGTTTTGATAAACTTTTCCTGAGCATTAACGCCCAAGGGTATGGCAACAAGTAACAGTGTTGCTAATAGGAATCGGAACTTTCTCATTGATTAAGATATTAAGTAATTCTCAAAAAATAACCTGCATCATCTTTGAAAATCTTTTCGGTCCATATTTCCTCCCTCATCAGTCACATAGCTACGGCTATGCTCCTTCTTCGGGTGAAAATCTGACCTCGAAAATCTAATTCAAATCTGACGCAAATTATTATTTTCATATTACTAAAAAGGGGGGTCTAAAAATTACGGGATAAACAACATTCAAAAGAAAGTGCTTACGCTTTGGTTGTTTCTTGTTTCTTAGCGCGCCCTTTGTTAAGTTTCGTCAGTTACATAGTTCACTATGCTCCTTCACCAACAAAAGTTTATCTCTAAGAAATAAAATCATCTTACCCTAATTTTTAGAACACCCCATTAACGGTTAAGGAATACTTGTGAATAATGCTATTTCTGTGCTACCTTTAGCATCTTTGCGGTTATTGCAGTGTAGCGAGCCACCTGTGAGGCAGACATTGAACCTTTAGCACTTTCCATCTTATCACCAAACTCCTGAGCTTTACTCAAGAGAGCCGGATATTCAGTTAAGGCAGTCATATCGCCAGCAGATGCTTTCTTCAATAAAGCGATGTATTTGTCCACATACTCCTCGTAGGAATCTAACATTGCATCCCAATCCTCAGAAGAACTGTCGGCTAAATCTCCATCTACCGTGGTTGTGTCGTTGGAAGATGCATCTGCTTCTGTATTTGAAGATTTAGCCTTATATTCTACAAATTTTGCATAACTAGATGATGGTTTAATGAGGATATAGGCTCCTTCTTTGACGATTTTTTTCCATTCTTCTTGATCGTCGGGCGTCATTTCCGATACCTTTGCACTTCTTTTCATTTGAGCTCGAATAGTTCCGGCATTAAGGATATGTTCATAATCTTCATTATCAGAGTCATAGGTATCTTCAATATAATAGTAGGGAAGCGAAGCAATTTTGGTGTGATTTTCATCAAGTACTTCAACTTCAAGACTATAACTGTAGTCGGAAGCAACAGATTTGCTAACCTCTAATGCCAATGAAGATGTGATTACTTTGCAATCTACACCATCCTCTTTTTCGTCTGTCATTTTGACAACCACTTCCTGGTCTTTCACCGTAACAAACTCAGATAAGCCGCCAAGTTCTGTTTCAACTTTGAGCGTGACGCTGTTATCTTCACTACATGAAGCAAAACACATCGAAAGAGCTGCAAGCGATAAATACTTTAATACTTTCATTTTTTTAATTTTTAAATTAAACATTTGGTTAATAATGAATTTATTTCTACAAAAAATCAGATTTAGTATTAGGTGAATTTGTGCTTATATTTCTTCTTTGGCGCAAATGTAGAGCAATAGAACTTATGTGTTTTGTTCCATTTTATCTCTTTTCTTATTTTCATTATGCCTTGTTTCTTTTTGTTTACCTATTTTTCCTTTTACACAGATATTACTAATTTTGCGATATGCAACAGGATTATGACTCGTCGGCTTCAGGCTACCTGATGGATTCATTCGAAGGAATCAGTAGGAAGTTTACGGATGTGACTATCGTCAACACATCGGACGTAAACATAGTGGCAAAAGCCAAACGCTATGGGCGTTGGTGGTTGCTAAAGGGTTTGAACCAGCAGGTTGCTAATGAAACCGCCTATATACAACGGCTTAGAAAAGAACTCGAATTGCTCATGCAATTGGAGCATCCTTTTGTAGTGTCCACAGTCGGTCTGGAAATGGTAGAAGACTTTGGCAACTGCATTGTGATGGAATATGTGGAAGGCACGACGCTGAAAGAATGGCTAAAGGAAAATCATGCTTTCAAAGATCGCAGAAGAATTGCGATTCAGTTAGCGGAGGCAGTAAACTATATACATTCTAAAGGGATTGTTCATCGCGACTTGAAGCCGGAGAATATTATTGTCACAAAAAATGGCAACCACATAAAGCTGATAGACTTCGGGCTTGCCGATACCTGCAGTTACGCCATTTTGAAGCAACCGGCGGGAACTCTTCAGTATATGTCACCGGAACAAATGCAAACGTCTGTGGCAGATGTGCGGAACGACATTTATAGTCTTGGTGTTGTCTATAGCAAAATGAATCTGGGATATGGTTTTAAGCATATTATAAAGAGGTGTCTGAAGCCGATAGAACTTCGATACCGAAATGTGTCAGAATTGCTGGATGCCATCCGGAATAGAGATAAAAACAAAACAAGATTTGCATGGGTTGCTATTGTATTACTGGTTGTGGGCACGGTTTTCATAGTTATAACCCAATCCCTCAGAATAAACGAACTCAGACAACAGTTGAGCAGCAACAAACAGCAACAAATGGGGGTTCACGACACAGTTTCATCGCTGAATGCCCGTCTGGAGCGAGTTACGGCTGCTCACATGGAATTGTTGCAAAAACAACAGGCTCAAGAGGCAGAGAGAATGAGAGTCGATAATGCCATCGCAAATGGGAAGAAAGTTATCGACAATGCCATGAAGAGCACCGGCGTTATGCATCATCTCGACACACTAAAATCTTTAGTCAATCTGAATATAGAACTTTTCAACAGGATTCATGAAAGCAGTGCTGCCTATAATCGCTATCTAATGGAAATTAGGGGGAATTTCTCGGAAAACGAGATGGCAGAAATCACAAACGCCCTCGTCGTTTATGACGGCAATCTGACAACGAAAATATTGAATCGATATAATCAACTGAGAAAAGACTATGATAAATCAATTATGCAAAGAAATTGAAGCAGCCCTCAATCAAAAGATAAAGACGCCCAAAGACTTCATCTTTTTGCGAGAAACTATCTATTCACGACTGCACGTGCTCGTCAGCCGAACCACGTTGATGCGCATCTGGGGATATTTGAGCGAAGACGTTACACCCAGAGTTGGCACGCTTTCTATTTTGGCTCAATTCTTGGGTTATCGCAACTGGGAAGACTATTGCAGAAATGCTGTTGCGCCGAAGGAGCAACAGAGCAATCCCGTTTTGAACAGGCGACTGAGCGTGACTTCTGCCTTAGACCCCGGCGATTGCATTCGTCTCACATGGCAACCGGACAGAGTGTGTGACGTGGAGTATTTAGGCAATCTTATGTTTCGAGTCATTGCATCTCAAAATACTCGCTTACATAAAGGCGACACCTTCCAATGTAGTCTGATAATAGAGGGGGAGCCCTTATATCTTGACAACCTCATACAAGACAACGCTCATGCTATAGCCTACGTTTGTGGGAAGAAATCGGGAGTCAGATATGAGTTACTTTTGTCGCAAACATCCCAAGAATAGCACTGAGACCTGTTAGAGATAATTGAAACGCGCAATCGTCGAGGAACGATTGCGCGTTTCAAACTTTAGGTTCTATTTTGGACAATATGTCTCAAAACATGAAGGGATGTTCTAAAGACTCCGGCTATAGGCGTGCGACAACAGGTTCACGCCTGTTCGATTATTGATTTTGTTTGCGTTTGGGATTTCTCACTGCGTTTGGAAACGCTTGGAGGCGCGGAGCAGGTGGCGCGTGATACTGATGATTTCCTGGGTCTCTTGGAGTGTGGAGAGATAGAGGAGGTCAATCTTCAAGTTCTGTTCATCGCGCTGGATGCGGTCCTGCTGCTCGTGGCGAATCTGAGAGATGCGACTTTTGATGGCATTGCCTTCCACAAGCACTTCATCGACGCCGTTAAAGTTACCGCTTGTGATGAGCCTGTGGGTCTCTTCGAGGAATTTGTCAACCGCATTGCAGATGGGAATGAACTCATCGACGTAGGCTTGCGGCATGGGATTGAAGTTGTTGTCCACGTGTTCCAAGCACGGTTCAAGCATGCGTTTGAGACCGTAGATGATTTGCGTGATGCTGTTGCATCCGAGGTGGAACCAGGTGTTTTTCTCCACAGCCTGCATGTAGTCAATCTTTCGCATGCCGAGGATTTCTTTTCTTCTGTAGCGTTTCCAGATTCCTTTTTCTTCATCAATTTCGTGGTGTGCGGCGCGCAGTTCCTTCATGTTGTCGTGCATGAGTCCCTGGCTGATGTGCCTAAAGGCAGAGCGGGTGAAGACGAGAACATCGCCCTGAGTGGTTCGAACGTGAGTGGAAAGGAGTTCCCAAACCATGGATTTGTCGTGTGTGCGGACAATTTGGCGGAAGAGCGTGTCCACTCCTTCTTCTTCGCGTTTCTGTTTGAACCTGCGGTTGTTGCTGATGATGACAAATGCCACGAGTGCGACCACGAGAATCATGGCGATGACTCCTCCGAAGTGGTTGAGCATGGCGATGAGGAAGCAGACGATGAAGGCAGCGCCGGCGGTGATGAACCATCCACCGATGACGGTGATGACGCCGGTGATGCGATAGACTGCTGTTTCGCGGCCCCACGCTCGGTCTGCGAGAGAAGAACCCATGGCAACCATGAAGGCGACGTAGGTGGTGGAGAGGGGGAGACGGAAGGTGGTACCGATGACGATGAGCAGACCCGCCAAGACGAGGTTGACGGAAGCACGAACTTCGTCGAAGGCGGCTCCTTCTTCAAGCATGATGGCTTCCTGTTCGAATCGTTTGTCAATCCAGTTGGAGAGGCGTTTCGGAATGAAACGGTTCATGGTGGAGGTGATGGTCAGCACGCTTCTCACGGTTCTTCGTGCGATTTTGGAGGAACTGAAAACTTCTTCTCCTTCATCCTGGCGTGAGAGGTTCACGGTGGTCTCGACCACTTTGTGCGCCTTCTTGGACGTGCAGATTGCGACGGTCATGATGACGCCGGCGCCGATGAGGAACCATTGTTTTCCGGGCAGTTGGCTTTCTCCGGCAAGCACGGAGACGATGTAGTTGTCGGCAGGTGTACCGTTGCCGTTTTGGTTGAAGTCCAGGAAGGATTCGAGTCCGGCGAGAGGTGTTCCGATGAAGTTCACCAAGTCGTTTCCTGCGAAAGCCATGGCGAGTGAGAATGTGCCGAAAAGCACGACGATTCGGAAGATGTTCACTTTCAGCAGGTGCAGGATTTCCATCAACACGGTCATGATGGAGAAAGTAATCAGAAGGATGGCGACTTTGTGTGCGTCAATCCATTCCGGAGTCCAGCCGATGTTGTGCAGCACGTTGCTGGAGCGCAGTCCGCTTGTAATGAGGAAGTAGAAGATGCTGGTGACGCCGATGCCGCCGAAGATGGCGACACTGTAGCGCAGGTGTTTTTTATATTCAAAGGTAAAGACAACACGTGTGAGCCACATGACAATCAAGCCCACGACAAAAGCGATGGCGACGGAGAGGAAGATGCCGATGATGACGGAAAGCGCTTTGTCGGTGTTGATGAGTTGTGCATAGGGCATTCCCGCGCTGACCATTTTTGAGAAAGCGAGTGCCGTGCTACCTCCGAGCAAGCCGAAGACCATGGAAACGGTTGTGGAGGTCGGCATTCCCAACGTGTTGAAGATGTCCAGGAGGATGACGTCAGTCGCCGCGACGGCAAGGAAGATGCACATGACGTCATCAAGGGTGTAGTAGAGCGGGTTGAGGATTCCGTGTCGGGCGATGTCCATCATTCCGCTGGAGGTGCTTGCTCCCACAAAGATGCCGATGGCGGCGACGAGAAGGATGGTGCGGAACTTGGCAGTTTTTGCGCCGACTGCCGGGCTGAGAAAGTTGACTGCATCGTTTGCGACGCCCACGGAGAGGTCAAAGGTCGCAAGGATGATGAGAAAGGCGAGAATGCCTACGTAAAAGAAATCCATAATTTCAATGAGAAATGGGTTTGATTTGGGGAGCGGTGATACTGTTTCCCGCTTTACAAGTGCTGCAAAATTAGCGGTCAGTCTTCATATTACCAAAAATTTCATAAAGTATTCACTTGTTTGTAATGGATTTCTTTAAGAGCCGTTCTAAACTTTGAGGAATAAGAAGCGTTCAAAAATGGACTCGCTTTGAGGGCGTGGTTTAGTAGGACGTGATTTAAGCAAGCAAGCAAACAAGCAACCAAAAATCCAAAGCGGTGACGTTCGAGCCACGGCTTTGGATTTTCTGTGTGATGTTTGGGTTTTCGTGCGTGCGCTTTTTCAGAACTCAATGGTGAAGCGGGCGTTGATGAGTCTTCCGGTGAGGTAGTTGGGTACGGCGAACTGTGTGCCTTCAATGTCTGTGACCCAATAGTAGGAATTCACGTTGTCAATTCCGAGGAGGTTGAAGCAGTCGAGTCCGAACCAGAGGTTTTTGATGGCTTTTCCGATGCCTCGTGTGATGTGTCGGTCTTCGTTTTTGATGACACGGTAACTCATTCCGATGTCCACGCGCTTATAAGCCGGTGCGCGGAATTTCTGTTCGGAGCGTTCGCTGCGTGATGGTCCGAAGGGCAGTCCGTCGGCAAAAGCCGCTTTCAGTTGGAAACGCCAGCGTGTGGTGCCGGGGAAATAGTCTGTGAAGAAGAGTGAGACGTTGTAGAGTTGGTCCGTGGGGCGCGGAATCCATTCCCCGTTGATTTTTTCTTTGGAGCGCATCAGCGAGAGCGTCACCCAGGAGTCTGTTCCCGGGACGAACTCTCCGAAAAGTTTGAAGTCGATGCCCATGGCATAACCCTTCGCCATGTTGCGTCCGTAATAGACGAGGCGGAGGTTATCGACGGTGTAGGGGATGAGGTTAGAGAGCGCCTTGTAGTATGCTTCCGTGGTGAACTTGAATGGTCTTCCTGCCATTCGGAAGGCATAGTCTGCTCCGAGGACGAAGTGGATGGAGCGTTGCGATTTGATGTTTTTGTTCAGCACGACGTTGGCGACGCCTGCTGCGTTGAGTGTGGTGTCTTTCAACTCTTTATAGAAAGGTGCCTGGTAGTAGATGCCGGTGGCAAAGCGGAAAGTCCAGTTGTCTGTGAAGGCAGGCATGAGTCCGACGGAGACTCTGGGTGAGACGATGGTTTCTTTGTTCCAGTCCCAGTGGCTCAGTCTGATGCCGTAGGTCAGGTTCCACAAGCCCGTTTTTGCTTTGATGCGCCAAGTGTCCTGTACGTAGAAAGAGAGGCGGTTGGAGGACATGTCCGTTTTGGAGCGCAGGCTATAGACCATTCTCAACACATTGGGGTCATAGGGTAGGGAATAGCCCATGGAGTCTCTCAGTTCCCACTCGCGAGCATTTTCTTTTACTTTCTCGTGTCTTAGGTCGATGCCGGCGAGAATGGTGTGGGCAGTGATTTTTGTTCGGAAGCGGAGCGAGCCTGTGACGACGCCTCCGTTGAGTCGGTTTCGTGCGTGTTCCATGTAGGTTCCGACGCCGAGTTGTTCTTGGTCGGTGGCTTCGTTGAGCCAATACTCTCCGCTGATGTCATAGGTTTCCTGTTCGCGCGTCGAGAAGGCAGAGCACTGGAGTGCGAGGAAGGTTTCGGGATTGAAGTGTCGGGTGATGGTGGCAGCGCCGAAGTAAGTCCTGAAGAAGTCCTTTTCTTGTCCGTCAAAATAGACGAGGAAGGTTTTCGGGTCGTTGATGGTTCCGAACTTCGTTTCTCGGTTTTCAGGGATGAAGCGGTAGGTGTTGTCGGAGATGTTTCCGAGTACGTCAAACGACCAGCGTTTGTTGGGTCGCCAGGAGAAGAAGGCTTGATAGTCCAAGAACCTGGGTTTATATTCCGCCTCCGTGTCGGTGGTTCCCATGAGGTAACTTGTTGTTTTGTAGCGCAGTGAGGTCATGAGTGAGACCTTGCTGTTTCCCCAGCCGATGTAGCCGCCTGCTCCGAGGAGCGAGGCACTGACCGATGCCTCGAGTTTTTCCGGTCTTTTGTAGGTGATGTCCAACACGGACGCCATTTTGTCTCCATAGCGCGCCTCAAATCCGCCGGAGGAGAAGCCGATGCTTTGCACCATGTCGGGGTTGATGACGGAAAGTCCTTCCTGCTGCCCGGAGCGCACGAGCATGGGGCGATAGATTTCCACTCCATTGATATACACGCAGTTCTCGTCGAAGGAGCCTCCGCGCACGTTGTACTGTGAGGAGAGTTCGTTGTGTGTGCTGACGCCTGCTTGTGTGGCGATGAGTTCCTCGACCGCGTTGCCCGTGGTGGAGGGTGAAAGTTTCATGTCTTTGGGAGTGATGCGCTGCATGGTTCCCGTTTGGATGCCGACTGAGGTCACCTCTGCCGTCCCGAGGGTTCCGCCCGTCAGCGGGAGCAGACTGACGTCGAGGCGTATGCTGTCGCCGGGGTTGATGAGCAGACGCTTGCGTGTGCCGTAGCCAATCATGGAATAGACCACCTGCACGCTGTCTTGGCTTTCGCACCAGAGCGAGTATTCTCCCTTGAGGTTTGCCAGCGTCATGACGCCTTGCGCTTTCACTTGAATGGTCGCCAGTTCGATGGGTTTTCCTTCCGAGTCTTTGACGATGCCGAAAACCCTCGTGCGTCGGTTTTGTGCAGCGAGGGGTAGGGCGAGGAGCAGGGAAAGGAGCAGGAGGAAGATACCCGCTTTGGGAAAGTGAGGGGAAATATGTGGAAAGCGCAGTGTGTTCATAATTATTCAAACGTTTGCGACGACGTTTTATTGTAGGGGCTTTCCTTAAATTTTTGTGATGATAATTCCTCATGGTAACACCTCGGTGACACTCCCGTGACGCTTCCCATGACACCGTCACCAGACTAAATGGTCCCTATCGTTTTGATAAATCTCGTCCCGTCTTATAGGGGGACTATGTTTGTCCGTTGCAAATAAAACGGGGGAAGGGCGGTGTTTTCGGATTTTATTGCTACTTTTGCACTGCCTTAGGCAAAACACAGCGTTTTTTCAAGGCGAAAACATTTTGAATCGGGGCGTAGCGCAGTCCGGTTAGCGCACCTGCTTTGGGAGCAGGGGGTCGTGGGTTCGAATCCCGTCGCCCCGACAAAAGAACACCGTTCAACCACTTTTTCTGGTGAGTTGAACGGTGTTCTTTTTGTGCTTATGTGTCGCAGTTTTGCCAAGAGTTTCTGCGAGCCGACCGTTTTGCAGAGTCCGCGGTGCGTCATCGTGTGACGAACAAGCGGGCGAGCCGCCAAGCACCGCGTCCGCCTCGTGAGGTGTAGGCTCGGAAAAATGCAAGCGGGAGGCGGAGCGAACGGGGAACCTTGCTTCCGCAAGCGGCGGAGGCGCATTGCAGCGCACGACTCCAAAAACGCAGGGAGGCAGTTCTGCCACCTTCCCGCTGCAAAATGCCGGAGAGAAGGGCGTAGCGGAACGCCAAGGCGCGGCAGATTGAAGATGATTTTGGAGCGTCCATTCTTCCTTTCTTCTTTTCCCGACACAGATTGAGTACGCTATGCATGGCGACGTCAATGCCTCGGCAGGTGGTGAGGAAGTTCTTGCCCGTCAGGCTGTCGGGGTGCAGATAGATACGATGGTAGGCGCAGTCCCGCAGCCACAGCACTTTCCCGCCGCCAACAAGGACGCGGATGCCGAGTTCCCAGTCGTCCCATTCGCGAAGTTGCTCGTTCCATCCGCCGATGCGGCGCAGGAAGTCCGTGCGCACGAAAAGATTTTGTGTCACGAGTTGAGACATCAGAATCTGGTCGGTGGCGGATTCGTTGAACATGCTCTGACGTTGAGTCATTGAGCCGTCGGGGTGAACCATCACGGTGCGGAAGGCGATGACGTCGAAGTTTTGTTCGGCGTGCTCTTTCAGCGTCTGCTCCATCTGTTCAATGAATCTCGGCGAGAGTTCGTCGTCAGAGTCAAAGAAGTAGGTCCACAGTGTCTTGACTTCAGCCAGTCCGGCGTTGCGGGCAATGGCAGCGCCGCTGCGTGATTCCGAAAGAAGGAGAATGTCTTGCTCGGGGTGACGCCGCGCGAAATCTTCGCAGAGCGCACGGGAGCCGTCTTGGCTACCGTTGTCCACGAAAATCAGTCGAGCCGCCCGTCGCGTGGAGCGTTCCAAACTGAGGAGTGTGCGGGGCAGAAACTTTTCCCGGTTGAAATAGGGGATGACGATGGTCAGTTCCTCAAACTTGCCGCCGTCACAGCCGTTTGTTTCTTTTATACTATCGTCAGCCCTTTCCTTTACTTCCTTATTATATATAGGTGTCTCGTCCGGCTTGCCCTTTGCTTCCTTATTATATATAGGTGTCTCGTCCGGCTTTCCCGCTTTGGCAACTTTTTGAATGCCGAGGCACATGTTATGTGCGATTTCTTTTCTTTTCTCCCATGCGATGCCGCGCAGTTGCATCACCTGTGAGCAGAGGCGCAGCCATGCACCGACTTTTCCGTGGAGGATGCAAAGCACTGCGCCCTTGGCTTGTTGCACTTTAGCATCGGTCAGGAAGCGTCCTCCGGTCGTGGCGCCGTCGGTGCGCACGAGCGGCTGCGGAACGTAGATCATCTTCACGCCGCGTTTGACCGCCTCGTGGACAAAGACCTCCTCCTCACCGCAGCCGAGTTCTGCGCCCAAGCCGAATCGCTCGTCGAAGCGGGGCAGGTTTGCCTTTCGGCGCATGACGAGTTCCACGGAGCAGAAGTAGGTGCCGCGGGGGCGTGTTTCGTAGGCATAGGGGAAGGCGGGGTAGTTTCTCAGCGGCTTTCCCTCCATGGAGAGTGCTTGAAACTGAATCAGCCCTGCCGTCGGGTGTTTCTCGAAAGCGTTGCGGATGAGTTCGATGGCAGCGGTGTCGTAGCGGTTGTCGTCGTCGGTGATGACGAGCAGGTCAGCGGTGGCGTTTTCGAGCGCGATGTTTCTGCTGCGTGCCAGCCCTTTTCCGTTGTCCTCCACGATGCTGACGTCTTCCCTTTCTTTCAACTCAGCGGGCAGGGCGTCAGAGATGATGCCGTTGCGTTGCCAAACGACGACATAACTCACTCCCTCCATGGGCGGAAGCAGTACTTTCGCCGCCTGGGCAATTCGTTCGCCCAGCGTAGAGATGAGAAATTGAATGGTCAGCATGCGATTGATTTACTTTGCTTTCTCGGTGCGTTTCATGTAGCGTATGCCTTCCAGCAAGTGCGTGAACATTGGCAGGAAGTGGCAGTAGCCTTTTCGTGCGCCGCTGAGTGCGAAGCGGAAGCAGAGCCAGAACGCGGTGGCGCCGTGCTGATAGTAGGTGATGGCGCCGCGGCTTCTCTGCACGCCGGCATCGACATAGACCATGGATTTTTTGAGCATCGTGCTCGTTTCCACGATTTTCCGGGGAAAATATTGGATGGTGAGTCCGGCTCGCAGGGCGTCTTCGAGCCACACCTCCTCTTCGCCGCAGGTGAGGAATTTCGTGCCGAGTCCGAAGCGCTCGTCGAAGCGTATTTTCCCCTGCACTTTGTTGCGACGGCAAACCATCTCAAGTGCCGAGATGGTGTAGGATTTCGGCATGGATTTGATGACAAACTCCTTTTCGGGATAGTTCTTCAAGGGTTTCCCCGTATAGGTTGAAGCACAGAAACACGCGACATCAAGCCCCTCGTTTTCCACGAAAGGTTTGACGACCGTGTCAAAGGTTTCGGGCAGCAGGCGGGCGTCATCGTCGGCATACATCACCAAATCCGACGTCGCTTTGTCAAGCGCGAGGTTGCGGTTGGCAGAGAGTCCTTGTCCTTTGTAAATGTAGAGCGACACGTCGGGGCGTGAACGCAGCACGTCCGGAACGAGGTCAAGATATCGCTCGTCGGTGTATTGGTAGGAAACTACGTAGTGCAAGCCCTCGCGGGGAGGAAGCAACACGTCCTGAATGCGGACGATGCCTTTGTTCAGCGAACAGATGAGTATGTCCAGTGTCATGGGGAAATGAGATGGTATTATGTTCGGTTAGAGTACTTATTTCTTAAATATGCGTAAAACGCACGTTCTTAGTTCTTTCCTTTTCTTTGAAAAAGCATTCCTTTTCAAAGAAAAGTGGCTTCGTTTCGCGTTCACGCCTCTTGTCCGGCTTCGTTCGAAGCAAGGACATAGATGGGCATTCTCGGTGTTCCGGCGTTGCGAATGATGCCTTTTTCGCAGAAGGAGTTCAGCAGGCGTGACGCAGTCGTTCGTTTGCAGCACCAGATGTGCTCGGCGTCGGTGCGTCGCAGGAAGGCGTTTTGTCGGAGGAAGGCAACGAGTCGCTCCTCTTGGTCCTGCGGCAGTTCGTCCCACTGCACAGTGCGCGGGTTCTGCGTGCGCACTCCTAAGGAAAGAGCGACGAGTCCTAAGGAAAGAGCAACGAGTCCCAAGGAAAAAGTGAGTGAATCCGAGACAGTTGCCACATTCCTTATTACAAAATTAGGAAGACGGCGTTTAATGAACAAAAAAAACTGAAAAATTTTACGCGTGAAGGCAAAAATAATTTTAGTAATCCTCCAAAAATAACCTGCATCATCTTTGAAAATCTTTTCGGTCCATATTTCCTCCCTCATCAGTCACTACGGCTATGCTCCTTCTTCGAGTGAAAATCTGACCTCGAAAATCTAATTCAAATCTGACGCAACTTATTATTCAAGGGGTGTTCTATAAATTAGGTTGAGTTGATTTTTGATTTCTTAGAGATGAACTTTTGTCAGTTGAGGAAGGAGCATAGCGGGCTATGTGACTGACGAAACTTACAAAAGGGCGCGCTAAGAAGCGAAAAGCGACCAAAACGTAAGCACTTTCTTTTGAACGTTCCTTATTCCGTAATTTATAGAACACCCCTCAATATAGTATGGTTTCTATTTCAGCAATTCGTCAAGTTTTGCTGCAGTGGGTGGAACATTCTTCTCTACAATATTACCGTTCCTGTCAATAAGTAGTGTGAAAGGAATGGCGTTAAACTGGAACTTGTTGGTGAGGAGATTCCATTCGTCGGAAGAGATAAAGATGTGCTCGCCCTGGATGTTGTTATCGGTGAGGAACTTCTCGCTTGGTTCACGTGGAGAGTCTTTTTCGTTGCAGATATAGAGGAAACGGACTGGAGTTTCTTTATATTGTTCAACGAGTGTACGCTGGTCGAGCATCCCCTTACGGCAAGGTCCGCATCCGATGCCCCAGAAGTCCATATAGATGACGTTGCCGGCATATTTCTCCTTCAGTGATTGAAAGAGCGAATCTCCCGGTGTAGGATTCGAAGCATCAATGCGAGCACTTCCTTCGCGCTCAATGACAAAACGGCGGTAGACGTCCACGGCATGGTGGCAGATGGAAGGGTCGGTAAACTGTGGAATTGCTCCAGCCAATTCCTCTGCCTTGCGAGTGAGGAAGCAGCCGTCAGAGCCCTCGAAGTCGAAGTCAAGGACGCGATGAAGCAAGCAGAGCTGCATCATGAAACCTGTATGGTCAAACTTGAAACGCGAGCGGATGCTGTCGCTGCACATGGAATAATAGTCTGCCACGGGAATCAAGCGTCCTTTATCGTATTCAAGCATCTCGCGGTGAAGCCCAGGGTCGTAGTTGTATGGCAAGATAAAATTTTCCTTGTAAGAGCCCAACTCGTCGGAGTCTGTTGACTTGCACCATCTTTCCATATCGTTTACCAGGTACAAGTATGCGTTGAGTACATAGAATTCCATATTGTTGACGACACCGCCGCCATCAGCTGCGAGGATCATCAATGGATTATCCATCAAATAGGACTGCCTTGCCGAAAGAAAATCGAAGAATGAGTCAGAGGAAATCGTCAGGGCTGGATTAGGCTTTCTGTCCTCGCTCCTTGTTCTCCACCACCACTGATGTAATGCCACAAGTGCTTGTTCCAGCGGCATGGCAAGGAGACTTGTTTTCAACACGTCCTTTGCGTAGTCTGAGCAGCCGTTTAGCAAGGTGATGGTGTCGGCATCTATGGCACTGGCTATTCGGTCGAGTTCCCTGACCTTGCGGTTTTTCCACTCCAGCATGAATTCACGGTTCATTTCCTCCCATGGCGTTCGTGTTTCCTTCGAAGCGAACTGAGTCTCCAACCGTGGCCAGACGCTGTTCACCTCGCCAGTGGCGCCACTGCCCGAGATTATTGTTTCATCCCCTGTGCCATTAATCAATAAATCCAAGGTGTCACCAACAGCGATAAAAGCAGGCGGAATTTCTGCACCACCGAAGTAAACCCATCCTGAATGCGGCAGACTAATCAGTTCAAGAAAAGAACCATCGGGTTCGATGTTAATCGTTCTGACGAACTCTTGATTCGAGAACAGGTCAGTCCCTGTCACATTGAAAGTTGAGGATCTGTGTTCCGTCCGATTGACAAAACGCCCCTTGACTATGGCTTTTCCTGCATGGAAGTGGTATTCATCTATGGCCCCCGATGGGTAGCCCTTGAGCCTTGCTTTAATTGCAGGCTTCTTCTCTCTTGCCATGCAGCAAGTAAAAGTCAATACTGCGAGCATTGCGGTGATGATTGTTTTCATATTTACTAAAGGAGTATTCTTATTTATCTAAAATCAGCACATTATGCTGTCTTTCCATGCCCAAAAGGTGTTCGGTAACTTTGCATCATGCAACTATTGTGCAAAACCGAACGCAGAAAACTTGCTTTATGCTGAGGTGCAGCCAATAGTCTATAAAATTCTCTTTTATGAATCAGCAAATTACCGAACAACAAGCCATTGAAGAGCGTAAAAAGTATGTGACCGCCTTCAATGATACAATGATTAAAGGGGTGTTCTATAAATTACGGGTTAAGGAACCTTCAAAAGAAATTGCTTACGTTTTCATCCTAATTTTTAGAACACCCCTAAAACCTGGAAGGAATGGTCATTTAAGTACCTTCTTGCCGTTGACGATATAGACACCCTTCTGTACCTTCTCTACACGGCGGCCTGAAAGGTCATATATTTCCGTTCCACGCTTTGACTTCATCCCCTCCGGGCGTTGGCCTTCGTGTTCCGTTTCCACGATGCCGGTGGCTTTATCATCAAAGTTGAGGTAAAGGGTACGTGCATTGCCCACATTCGCAGGTACACAGAGGTATGCCTTGTTGTTGTATACCTTGAAACCGCCATCCTTGCGGTAGAATCCAATTCTGTCATTCTCCACGGCGAGGACATAGGTGGTAAAACCACCGGGGACTTCCACCTCCTGATATTCATCCGTGCCCGCATAGCCATGCAACATGTTGCCTGTTATGGCAGGACCTTCTGCTGTAGCCTTGGTGAGGAGATGCTGTCCCTGCTTGCCACAGACTACAGCACCAGTTTGTGCAGGAATGATGCCGTCAGTGATGGATGTCATGGTAATAGTTCCTTCATCGCCGTTCATAGTCGGGGCGTTGGTTGCCACATAGGCAGTCATTCCGGCTGGGATGGTCATGGGGGCATTGGCGTAGAAAGTACCCATCTCATAAGTTCCAATATTGCAGATTGCAACGTCTTTCTCGTCAAATCCTCCTGTTACGGTGAAACTGCTGTTACTGTTGGGATCAAGTGAAGTCAGGGTGAAGGCTGAGCCACCTATCTCTTCCACCTTGATGATGCCGCCGTTCATCTGGCGGGTTGCTGTAGTGAAGTCCACATCCAACTTCCCGACATTCACCTTGGGCAGGTTTACGACGCATTTGCCATCGAGAGCCTTCACATCTTCGGCAAGAACATACTTGAAGGTCTTGCCATAGTCGGTGGAGAGGCTGATGCGCAAACGGCTGTCGGCGGTGAAGTAATTCTCGTTGACGCCCCACGATACAGTCACCTGCTCGCCTGCCGTGTACTGGCTCTTGGCTGGAGTGAGTGTAGCATTGAAGGCTGTGCCCCCAACTATCTGCACCTGACTATCCCAGATGGCATAGGTGCTGTAGAATGGATTTGCCTGCAATGCAGAGTAACTCCATGCTGTGCTTGGCACGTCGTTGACAAGTATGCTGAGTGCATAGTTGCCCGGCATCATTTTTGGCACATCGGTGCCATCCTTCAGGTAGAAATAGTCATCGTACATAATATCAGCAATGTAGGTCGGCTGGTAGTTGATGACATTGCTTTCCTGTGGTACGAACGAAGCAAAGTGGGGCATGAGGCCTCCCTCCACGATGTTGTCCACATTGGCACTGCTGCATCCTATGGCGGTGTAGAGCAACCGGTGTCCTTCGGCATCGGTAGCCTGCACGTCAATAGAAAGGCAGGCGCCTTGGGGAATGCGGTAGGTCTTCTGCATAGCCTCGGCATTGAACTTGGGGGCATTGTTGTCCACCTTGACATTTTTGTATGATGAGGTGCCTTTTGCCTTGTGGCGGATAGTCTTGATGGAGGGGTAGGCAAAAAAGCCATCACCGCCGTAGTCCATCAGACTGCCCTCGCCCGTGGTGGTATGCGGTGCGCCAAACATGTGTCCAAGTTCGTGGGCCACCACCCACTTGTCGGTCTTGGCATAGCAACTGCCCTTGGCACTACTTATATAGGCTCCGCCCTCGATGGCGAGACCGGAGTTCTCGGCATAACTTTTGCGATGGGTAACCCACATGCCCACATCGTAACTGCCTTCACCGATAGCATCGTTGATATAGTTCGTGCCGTTGCCGATTTCTGGGAGCACTTCGGACCTATCAAGGTCGTTGATATGCTCTGTCATCACTAATCGCTTGTCCATCACCACATCAAAGCACATGCCCAGCGGGACGAATACCTCGTTGACGAAATCCTCGCAGGCTTGCCAGAAAGGTATCACCTTGTTCTGATAATCATCATCGAAAAGCCCATAATCTCCCTGAAGGTCATTCTCGAATGCACTTACCGTCACGGGAATGGCCAGGCGATAGTAACGCAGTGTTCCGTCACCGGGGAGGGCATCTTCGGCATGCAATGCAGATGGTAGCAATAGAGTGGCTGCCAGAGCCACAGTGAATAGTTTCTTTTTCATAGGCTACGTCAGTTCGGGATAAGAAAGTTGTCTAAAAAACTATTGGTGAGTAAATACCCAATGCAAAATTAGTGTTTTATCTGAAATGCCATTCTAAATACAGAAAGAAAGCGTTTTAGCCTTTTAAAAAAGAATCTTTAAGGGGGCTTAGTGTGTAGGGTTTGGTCTGCATGTCCTGCATTCAACCCCACAGTTTAGAAGCGAAAACGCTCGAATGTAGGGTTTGACGTTGCCGCGTTTCAACCCTACACTATACGTAAATAAAAGGGGAAAACAAAAAACTATACAAACTATACACAAACCCTACATTTAACCCTGCATTACGCTGATTATCCGCGCGTTACAAAGTGTATAGTTCGCGCTTCAAACTATACACAAACTATACATTTACTATACACAAAACCCTACATTGAAGCGTTCAAAATCCTGCACGAAAGGTGGGAGTAAACCCTACACAGAACGCTACATTGAGGCGTTCAAAACCCTGCACGAAACGGAGCGCAAACCCTGCACTGCAACGGCGCGCAGTTTTACTTAGGTGCGCTCCTAGTTTTTCTTAGGTGCGCTCCTAGTTTTTCTTAGGTGCGCTCCTAGTTTTTCCTAGGT
>NZ_JADYUH010000038.1 GCF_021531665.1 Prevotellamassilia timonensis | reverse complement strand
AAGAAATGTTTCTCCATTAATGCCCATTAATTGTCTCATTAAATGTCTCATTAAATTCTGAACATTTCGCGCGCTTCGTGTTCTAAAAAGTATGTAGGGTTTTGTGTAGGGTTTTAACGCGTTGGTGTAGTTTTTTGTTTTGCGTATAGTTGTGGTTTGATGGTTGTGTATAGTTGCAGTGTAAGGTTTGTGTATAGTTTGTGTATAGTTTGCAGCACAAACTATGCATTTTGCAATATGCAGAAAATCAGAGAGATGTAGGGTTTTTGTAGGGTTTTGTGTATAGTTTGTATAGTTTTTTGTTTTCCCCTTTTATTTACGTATATATAATAATGTAAGCGATGTGTGTGCGAAACCCTACATTTCTTTTCTCCGTTGTTTCCTCCGTTTCTTTTCTGCATCAATACGCATGAATGGTTTCAATAAAAGACCAAGAACCCCCTTGCGCTTGATGCAAACGGGTCTGACGAGCCTTTGATGCTGTGCCGTCTGAAAATCTCCAGAGCAAGCTCTGATCATTTCAGCCGCCCAACCCGTGTTCAAAAAAGAATTGTTTGCTGCGTGAAACCTGCGCGGTTCGTAGTTTTTTTCTTAATTTTGCGCTGCATTTTGTGCCCTTATGTGAGAGAACACGATGGATTTGCCCTTCGTTCTCCCTCTTTCCTTTTGTAGATTATCCCTTCATCGCTTCTTTTTATTATATTCCAGCGTATTCCATGGCAAAAAAGACCTCTCCGCGAGCCAAGAAAACCACCCGAAACAAGGGGACGACCCCCGCGCCCCTCAGTTTCAAACAACGCATCGCGCAGTTCAATCTCAAAGAATATTTGAAAGGCGACACCGTGAAGTTCCTCGTCGGCTTCTTGATGCTCGCCATCAGTTTCTTCATGCTGCTTTCCTTCGTTTCCAACATCTTCACCGGTACGAAGGACCAGAGCGGCGTGCAGGCAGGGAACCTCACCGAGGCTGCCAACTATGGCGGCATCCTTGGGGCTTATGTCTCAGACTATTTCATGGACAGTTGCTTCGGTCTTGTCTCCTTCTTTATTCCCCTTTTCTTCCTCATGTGGAGCGTGAAACTGATGGGGGCATACAAGGTCAGACTGTGGAAGTGGTTCTTGAACTTCTCTATCTTGATGATTTGGTTTTCAGTGACTTTTAGCTTGTCTTGTAAGTTCCTTCCTGATGCCATCATCAACCATTTCAGCTTCCGTCTCGGCGGCGGACACGGCGACTTCATTGCCGTCTATCTTTCCAGCTTGCTCGGAACGGCAGGTGCTTGGATAATTGTGCTCGCCGTTGCCGTCTTCTATTTAATGTATATCACTTCCGAAACCATGCAGATTGTGCGTCGGCTGCTCCATCCGCAGGATGCCATGCACAACCCCTTCAAACGCAAACGCGACGAAGAGACGGCGGAACACGAGACTGACGTTGAGCAGAACGGAGAAGAGGATGAAGCCGAGGAAGAGAAAGTACTTTTGGGAACAGACGATGAGATGGGGCGCAGTACCGTCACCATTGACCTCTCCATCCATCCGGAGGGTGAAGACACTGAACAGGAAGAGCTCCCTCTCCATGAAGAGGCAGTCCTTGATGAAGAGGGTAAGTCTGATGAACCCGGCATCACCATCACGCCCCTGTCGGAAAACGACAAGGCAGAAGGAAAAACCGTCGAAGACGTGGCGGAGATGGAACCCTACGACCCAAGGAAAGACCTCGAGAACTATAAGTATCCCACAATCAGTCTTTTGAAACACTATGACGAAGCCGGAAATGGCATCGACATGGAAGAACAAAACGCCAACAAAAACCGCATCATTGAGGTGCTGAAAAACTTCGGCGTTGAAATCACCCAGATCAAAGCCACCATCGGTCCGACCATCACGCTCTACGAAGTGACACCCGCGCCGGGCGTGCGCATCAACCGAATCCGCAGCCTCGAAGATGACATCGCTCTTTCCCTTTCCGCCATCGGCATTCGCATCATTGCGCCGATTCCCGGAAAAGGCACGATTGGTATTGAGGTCCCCAACAAGAAACCTCAAATCGTGTCCATGGAAAGCATCATCAACACGAAAAAGTTCCAAGATTCCACGTTCGAACTCCCCATCGCACTCGGAAAAACCATCACCAACGAAGTCTTCATGGTCGATCTTGCCAAAGCACCCCACCTCCTCGTGGCAGGTGCCACCGGTATGGGTAAGTCGGTCGGACTCAATGCCATCATCACCTCCCTGCTCTACAAAAAGCACCCCGCCGAGTTGAAGTTCGTCATGGTCGATCCGAAGAAAGTGGAGTTCTCCATCTACGCCCCCATCGAAAACCATTTCCTCGCCAAAATTCCGGACGAAGCAGAGGACCCCATCATCACCGACGTCACCAAAGTCGTGCAGACGCTCAAGAGTCTCTGCCAACTGATGGACCACCGCTACGACCTGCTCAAAAAGGCGAAGGTGAGAAACATCAAAGAATATAACGCCAAGTTCAAGGCGCGACAACTCAATCCCGAGAACGGACACGAGTTCATGCCCTACATCGTCATCATCATTGACGAGTTCGGCGACCTCATCATGACCGCGGGAAAAGAAGTGGAACTCCCCATCGCCCGCATCGCCCAGCTGGCTCGTGCCGTGGGCATGCACATGATTATCGCCACGCAGCGCCCGACCACCAACATCATCACGGGTACGATTAAAGCCAACTTCCCCGCCCGCATCGCCTTCAAGGTGACATCGCAAATCGACAGCCGCACCATCCTTGACCAGGGTGGGGCACAACAACTTGTCGGTAAGGGAGACATGCTCTATCTCGGCACCGCCACTCCCATCCGTGTGCAGTGTGCTTTTGTCGATACGCCCGAGGTGGAGGAAATCGTGGGGCATGTTTGCGAGCAGCAAGGCTATCTTTCCGCCTTTGAACTTCCCGAGCCCGAAATTGATGCCGATGCCGGAGGCAACGTCTCTCTTGACACCGACTCACTGGACCCCATGTTTGAGGAAGCCGCCCGTCTCATTGTCGTGCATCAGCAAGGTTCCACTTCCCTCATTCAGAGAAAGTTCTCCATTGGCTACAATCGCGCCGGTCGTCTCATGGACCAACTCGAACGCGCCGGTATCGTGGGTCCCATCCGCGGTTCCAAACCCCGCGAAGTACTTATCGCCGACGAAATCGAACTTGACAGCAAAATCGCCTCGCTGAAGGGGATGTGAACCGCACAAGTGTCGCTCCGCTCACTTGCCAACGGGCTATGTGACTGACGAAACTTACAAAAGGGCACGCTAAAAAACCGACCAAAACGTAAGCACTTTCTTTTGAACGTTCCTTATCCCGTAATTTATAGAACACCCCTTAATGTGGCTTTTTGTTCACAAAACAGGTGATTTAGACCTTTAGTCTCGCTTTTTTTTCTAATTTTGCGGCTGACATGCTGTGGGACGCATGCAAAACGTGGTTTTGCAGCACAGCATAAGAGAACAAAATCAATTTGAAAAGTAAAATCTGTGTACTATGAAAATAAAACACATTCTCCTCACCCTTTTTGCAGCCGGGTTCATGACCATGAGCGGCATGGCTCAGACAGCACGACAAGTGCTCGACCGAACAGCTTCCAAAATCAAAAGTGCCGGAGGCATTGAGGCAGCTTTTGAAGCCACACAGTTCAAAGGCGTGCAGGAAAATGGAACGACCCACGGACAAATCTGTTTTCAGGGCAATAAGTTCAAAATCACTTCGTCCGCCCTCACCACTTGGTTTGACGGCACGACCCAGTGGACGCTGCTTCACGGTTCCGACGAGGTCAATGTCAGTACGCCCTCGGAGGTGGAACTTCAGCAGATTAACCCCTACACCTTCATCAATCTCTACAAGAAAGGATTTAATCTGACGCTCAACAACTCTGTCTATCAGGGAAAAAGCGTTGATGAAGTCAGAATGCAGGCTCAATCCTCTTCCAACCGCATTCAAGTGCTCATCGTCACGCTCGACAAAACCAGCCATATGCCCCTCTCCATCCGCATGAAAGACCATAAAGGTGAATGGGTGCGCATCCGTGTTTCCGGTTTGAAAACCAAACGAAACTTCAACGATTCAACCTTTAAGTTCAACACCAAAGACCATCCCGGCATTGAGGTAATTGACTTGAGATAATTCCTCTCTCCATAAATTTTTCTCTCCGTTCATTGCCAAGAGTTGATTCATTGATGTTTCATTAATTGCTTTTCAATGAGTCGTTAATGAATTATTAACGAGTTATTTATGAAACAATTTATGAGCATTAATGTTTAAATAAATGACTTCCTGTCTCTTAGTCTCTTAGTCTCTTAGTCTCTTAGTCTCTTAGTCTTTTAGTCTTTTAGTCTTTTAGTCTCTTAGTCTCTTAGTCTCTTAGTCTCTTAGTCTTTTAGTCTCTTAGTCTTTTAGTCTTTTAGTCTCTTAGTCTTTTAGTCTTTTAGTCTCTTAGTCTTTTAGTCTCTTAGTCTTTTAGTCTCTTAGTCTTTTAGTCTCTTAGTCTTTTAGTCTCTTAGTCTTTTAGTCTCCCTAAATAATATGATTTCTTGTTTGATTCTCGGTTCCGGCCCCGCCGGATATACCGCTGCCATTTATGCCGGTCGCGCCGGACTGAACCCTGTGATTTATGAAGGCATTCAGCCCGGAGGACAATTGACCATCACCACCGAAGTGGAGAATTTCCCCGGCTTCCCCGAGGGCATCGATGCCAACGAACTCATGGAGAACATGCGTCAGCAGGCACTGCGCTTCGGAGCACGCATTGAAAGTCACATCGCAGTCAAGGCAGATCTCTCTGCCTCGCCCTACAAAGTGTGGTTTGACGACGGCAGTTGCGAGGAGTGTCTCACCCTCATTATCGCCACCGGTGCTACCGCAAAATATCTCGGCTTGGACGACGAAAAGAAATATCAAGGCATCGGCGTCAGTGCCTGTGCCACCTGCGACGGTTTCTTCTATCGCAAGAAGACGGTGGCGGTGGTCGGCGGCGGCGACACCGCCTGCGAGGAAGCCTCCTATCTTGCCGGACTCGCTCAGAAAGTATATCTCATCGTTCGCAAACCCTTCCTCCGTGCCTCCAAAGCCATGCAGCAGCGTGTCTTTGACAACCCCAAGATTGAAGTACTCTTTGAAACCAACACGCTCGGACTCTACGGCGAAGAAGGCGTGGAAGGTGCACATCTCGTGCATCGGAAAGGTGAACCGGACGAGCGCCGCTACGACCTTCCCATCGACGGTTTCTTCCTCGCCATTGGACACAAGCCCAACAGCGACCTCTTCACGCAGTGGTTGAAGACGTACGAAACGGGCTACATTCTCACGAAGGGGCAGACACCTTGCACAGACGTGCCGGGCGTTTTCGCCGCCGGTGATGTCGCTGACCCGCTCTATCGCCAAGCCATCGCCGCAGCCGCTTCCGGTTGCAAGGCTGCCATGGAAGCAGAAAAATATTTGGCTGCAAACAAGTGATGACGTGGTGGAGATAACCGTTGAAAATCATCCTCTTGAACCTTTCCTGCCCGACGAAAGCCGCGTGCTGATGTTGGGCAGTTTTCCGCCGCCGAAGGCACGTTGGTCCATGGATTTCTTCTATCCCAATTTGCAAAACGACATGTGGCGCATCTTCGGTTGGATTTTCTTTGAGAACAAAGATCACTTCCTGACTGCGGACGGAAAGCGTTTCGACCAAGTGCGTTTGGAAGCTTTCTTGAGAGAGAAGGGCGTGGCACTCTACGACACCGCCTCGCGAGTTCGTCGTTTGCAAGGCAATGCCGCAGACAAGTTCCTGGAGATTGAGAAACCCACGGATGTCAAGGCATTGCTGATGCAGATTCCTCTTTGTCAAGCGGTTGTCACCACGGGGCAAAAAGCATCAGAGACTCTTTGTCAGCAGTTCGGCGTGGAGCCGCCGGCGGTCGGTCATCATGTGTCCGCAGTCCTCTCGGATGGCAGAGCGGTCAGATTGTGGCGCATGCCGAGCAGTAGTCGGGCATACCCTCTGAAATTAGAGAAAAAAGCAGCAGTTTATGCAGAAATGTTACGCGCGGAGCACCTCCTTTGAGTGCCCCGCGCTGTTTTGATATCTGTTCTGAATTTAGTGGATAGCAAGGGATAAAACGTTTCGTTTCATTCGTGAGATTCGTGTTCAAAAAAGATTAAGCTTTTTTTTCATCACGTGAATTGAAATCACCAAAGCGCCACTTTTCCACAGGTGCCCAAGTCAAGTGTGGCAGTGTTGATTCCCAGTGCTTTGAAGACTCTACTCATGGTGGGAATGCTTATAGGGGTGTTCTAAAAATTAGGTTGAAAACGTAAGCACTTTCTTTTGAACGTTCCTTATCCCGTAATTTATAGAACACCCATATACTATATCCTCTTTCCATTCGAGAGATCTGTGCTTTCTGCACTCCAATTCTTTCACCTAATTCGTCCTGTGTGAGGTTTTGTCTGAGCGTTCTTTTTTGATAGCTTCCCCAATCCGATAGGTGTGTAGAGATTCTTCCACTTGCCTGTCAAATTTTTCTCTTTCCAGGCTTCCTTTCGGACCAATCAGTTCATCTGTAACCTCCTCTAAGGAGTATAGTTTCATATTGCCTATCTGTTTCATGTGTTTTTATTTCCTGTTCTCAAAGTATTGTTTCATAATGTTTTCGGCTTTGGCAATTTTTTTTGAGGTTGTATGAAAAGAAGGTGTGTCAGAATGAACATTTAGACACACCTTCTAATAAAGCATGAAATGATTTTTGATGACTATATAAAGACACTATAATTAAGGGGGTATTCTATAAATTATAGGATAAGGAGTGTTCAACAACGTGTCAGTGCAAGGAGTGATGTGCTCATCTGCCACTGCGAACGGAACTTCTGAAAGAACTACTTCGGCTTCCAGCGGAGGAGCGTGAGGAGCTGCTTGATTTCACGCTACTGCTGCGTCCGCTGCGGAATGAACCGGTGGAGGAGGGGCGAGTGCTGCTGCCCGAGGAGGGGCGGGTGCTGCTGCTTCGTCCGCCGCGGAATGAGCCGGTGGAGGAGGGGCGTGTGCTGCTGCCCGAGGAGGGGCGGGTGCTGCTGCCCGAAGTGGGGCGGGTGCTGCTGCCGGTGGAAACATTCGTTGGGCGTGTGCTCGTGCTCCACTTACTGCTTGAGCGGGAAGAACCGGAGTTACCCGTGGTGGAGGAACCGCGACCGGGGCGATATGTTCCGCCCGAGATGGTCGGATTCGAGCTACCGGAAGAGGGACGAGTGGAGGAGCTGGGGCGGCTGCCGTTGTTGTCGTTTCCGGGACGAGTTCCGTTGTTGTCGTTTCCGGGACGAGTTCCGTGGTTGTCGTGTCCGGGACGAGTTCCGTGGTTGTCGTTTCCGGGACGAGTTCCGTGGTTGTCGTTTCCGGGACGAGCTCCGTGGTTGTCATGTGAACCGTTCGGTTTTCCGTGGTTGTCATGTCCGGGGCGAGTTCCGTGGTTGTCATGTGAACCGTTCGGTTTTCCGTGGTTGTCATGTCCGGGGCGTATGCCGTGGTTGTCATGTGAACCGTTCGGTTTTCCGTGGTTGTTATGTGAACCGGCATGTCCGGGAGGCGGTGCGGGACGTCCGCCGCGATGGTAGGAGGCGTCATATCTGCTTCTCATCCCTTCGCCTCGAGCGATGCTGACGCCGTAGTAGCGACCATTGGGATAGCGTCCGCGTTCTTTCCAGTGATGTCCTCCGTAGGTGTAGTAGGGTCCGGGATGACCGTAGTAGTAATAGCCGGTGCGATAAACTACGGTGACGGGATAGTACCATGAACCGTAAATCCATCTCACAGGGTAGAGGAAATAGTCCAGCGTGCGGTAGAGACTGTACTGCCAGTCAAAGAGCACATAGCGCAGGTCTTGCTCACGATATCTCCAGTACGTTCCGCGGAGATTGGAGGTCGGTCTCAGCGACATGAAGTAGTCAAGATTGATGGAATAGACCACGTCATACTGTTGTGGAGTGAGGTCAAGTTCGTATGCCATCTTGTCAGTGAGGAAGTAGGCGTTCTCACGTGCCTCTGCGTAGCTCATAGAAAAACCTTGGACTGTGCAGAAAGTGCAGATGATGCAGAGGAGGAATAGTCGTTTCATAGTCTCGGGTGTTTGAGGGTTACGAGTAAATGGTGAGTGGGATGCATCCTTTCACCGATGTTTCTGCTGCAAAGTTGAGACAAAAGGACTTTAGTTGTTCTCGCTGTCAGTGTTTTTTTCTTGCGGCTTATCACTTTTTAAGGATTTTGCTGTGTCTAATTTCTCTTTTCGGCAAGTAATTACGCACAAAATGGTAGAATTTAAGGATGGGAGATGGAAAAACGTATGCTTCTTGTGCCTAAAATATGGCAGGAAGAAAGTTATCTTTTACTTAAAATATGCTTTTTGTAAGCAGAAGGTCATCGTTGGCAGAAAGAAGGTTTGTTTTTGGTTGGAAAGAGCTTGTTTTTAGAAGGAAACAGGCGGGGAAGTGGTGAAAAGAGACAAAAGGACGTGGCGAAAACGAAAAAAAGACAAGGAAAGTTTGGTGGTTAAGGCAAGAGTTCGTACTTTTGCACCGCAAAACGGGTAAGTGCTGTACGGTCAGCTCCCATCAAATCCTCCAGGGCTTGACCGCAGCAAAGGTAGACGGTTGTAGCGATGCGATACAGAGAGCTTACCCACCCGCCTCTTTAGCTCAGTTGGCCAGAGCACGTGATTTGTAATCTCGGGGTCGTTGGTTCGAATCCGACAAGAGGCTCAAAAGGAAAGGCGATGAAACTTCGGTTTCATCGCCTTTCTTTGGAATGTACACGGTTCGTTCCGCTTTGAACGGCTCAGTAGAAAATCAGTGGGGATTATAACCTATGCTTTTTCCTCTCCATTCATGTTCAGTCATTGACTCGCATTCTTTACTTTTGTTTCAATGCTGTCATGTCAATTCGGAAGATTTGTTTCTTTTCTAAATGCTTTTTATCAATGAACATCGTCATGTAGATGGGGACATAGATGATATTATCTCGAGTGACAAGATTTCCATTGCACAAGACGTATGCCTTTTCAATTGCATAGTCGGGATTGGTCATCACATTGCTTAGTGCATTGTGTCTGTCGTAGTCTTTCCCCGATTTGACCTCTATTGGAACAGTTGCTCCGTCTTGTTCGATAACGAAGTCAAGTTCCCCTTGACGTTTGTTGTTGTAGTAGTAGATACAATGTTCATTGCCGCCAAATCCATGTGCTACCAGTTCTTGTGCTACGAAATTTTCGTATATTGCTCCATAATTTACAGAAATCTCATCATTCAAGATTTTCATCTGTATTCCTGAAGCATACTGACATGCAAGCAGACCTATGTCGTTTTGAAATAGTTTAAAGAGGTTTCGTTGTTCATTCAGTTTTAGAGGGACTGTCGGTTCTTTGACGTTATAGGTTGGTAGTGCAACACCGGCATCTTTCAGCCACAGCACACTGTCTTCATATTTTGAGAAGCGTGCATGTTCGTTGAGATTCTTCAAGATGAACCGCTTATTCTTTGCATCCAATTCTGACGGAATGAGGTCGAACATCTCACGGATTTTCAGTTTGTTGTCTAAGTCGTATTGACTGATGTCCCAGCGATAGAGCGTGAGTATTTCCTGTTGTTTTTCTTCCACCACATTTAAGTCGTTGGAATCTATGTATGCTTGTACAGCTGCCGGCATTCCTCCTACAACAAGGTACAGTCGCACAAGTCTTAACATGGATTCATGTACCACAGCATCTACAGTTTTTTGTTTCTCCCAACACTCACGCAACGAACCCAAAACCTCCTCAGAAAGCCCTAATGCCATAGAAAATTCCATGAGGTCAAGAGGACACACTTCTTTGATGGTCATATATCCAACAGGCACACTTCTAATGTCCTTTAATTCCACACCCAACAGGCTTCCCGACAAGGCGTATTTGCAACTTCCCTCATCAACGAGGAATTTTATCCAAGTGATGACCTCCGGGCATTGTTGAACCTCGTCAAAGAAAATGAGGGTATTGGCATCTGAGGTTTTCTGTCTTGTATGTGCAGAGATGCGCAAGAGAACATCTTTTGCATCCTTTGCACCGTGGAATATCTTTTTTGCGGTTGTGTCCTCGAGAAAATTTATCTCAATGAGATTGAGCTTGTGGTTGTTTGCGTATTTTCTTATGGCGTAAGTTTTCCCAGTCTGTCTTGCTCCCGTGAGAAGTAAGGCTGACTTGTTGGTTTTGAAGTGATTAGTAATCGCTTTATCTATCTTTCGACTAATCATATTTGTTTATTACTTAGTATAAATAAATTTATTGATACACTTTTCCAAGGTGTTTTTGCCGTATTTCATACACTTTTCCAAGGTATTTTTGCTACATTTCATACACTTTTCCAAGGTATTTTTTGCCACAAAACGTACACTTTTCCAAGGTGCTCATGCTGCAAAAGTACAAAAATACTTGTCTTGAGATGGTAAAAGCACATAAAAACGCTTCGTTTTGCACGGCACAAAACGAAGCGTTTGAGGGTGAATGCGAGACAGACTTTTTTACATTATCTGCATTTTTCACTTTTGGGATTTAAGGGGTGTTCTAAAAATTAGGTTGAGTTGATTTTTGATTTCTTAGAGATGAACTTTTGTCAGTTAAGGAAGGAGCATAGCGGGCTATGTGACTGACGAAACTTACAAAAGGGCGCGCTAAGAAACAAAAAGCGACCAAAACGTAAGCACTTTCTTTTGAACGTTCTTTATCCCGTAATTTATAGAACACCCCTTAAAATAAAACCAGAAGACTTCCACAATGTGTCAGCCTTCCGGAGTCGGGGCTCAACCCTTGAAAAAGGGGTAGAACCTAACATTGTTGCCAATGCTGATGCAAAGGTTACTAAATTCTTCGGAATAAACAAGAAGACACTGCAGAAAATCGCAATCAAGCGTCATGCCAAGCGCGATGCCGCCAAGATTCAGCAGGCATGGAACGCCCGGAGAATCGCCAATATCGAAGAATCCGTCAAGAATGGACTTCTCCCCAAGGAGTGCCTGACCGGGTTGTCAGCGTTGAAGCAGGAGGAACTCAACGCACGTTTTTCGTTTTTGTAGAAAACTGCGGCACGACACGCAGCCCGGACTTCGCAGGAAATAGCCGCCATCAAGCAACGGTGGGCGGAGAAGCAGCTGTGCGACAAGGAGAAAGCCCTTGCAGACCTTATCTCGGACGTGCATGGGTGGTATAACACATTCAGCCTCGCTGAACTGCAAGAAGCCTACGGCAAGATACAGAGTACCCTCGACTATTGGAAAGTCAAAGGATACGACCTCGCCACAGACAGCAACCTCCATACGTTCATGGCGGAGGTGGAGCAAAAATTAAATTCGTGGAGAACCCCGGAGCATTCAAAGCCGGACTCAAAGCGCACAAGACATGGCAAATTCAGCAGGACGCATATTGCGAATTACTCGACAATGGACTAAGTAATCCTCAAAAAATAACCTGCATCATCTTTGAAAATCTTTTCGGTCCATATTTCCTCCCTCATCAGTCACATAGCTACGGCTATGCTCCTTCTTCGGGTGAAAATCTGACCTCGAAAATGTCATTCAAATCTGACGCAACTTATTATTTTCATATTACTAAAGAGTCTTTAAAAGAAAGTGGGCGCAGCATGGAGTGTGGGTCTCTCAGGGTTGCGCCAAGAAGTGGATGAGCGAACGGAGGAGCAGGGACTTTTCTTTGTCCGTCGCCACAGCTTCGATGGGGAAACCCAATGCCACCACCTGTCCGCCGCTGCGAGGCTTGTGGGCGATGGCAGCGGAGCGTCCGTTGTTGTAAATCAACGGTGTGAATGTGCCTTCCCCCGCGGGGTTGAGGATGTCGAGCGACTGCGGTTTGTAGTGGTTTCTGTCAGGCACTTGGCGGAGATGAAACTCTGTGCCAAGCCCTTGGATGGAGGAAAGGCTGTCTGTCGGGAGTGTTCCGCCCGGCACATATTTAAGTTTGTTTTCTGCAAATTCGCGGTGCACCTCGTTCTGTGAGGCATCGCGTCCCAAATAGTTCCCGCTCAGCAGGAGGCTGCCGCCGCCGGCGAGGTAACTCGAAAGCTTCGCTTCTGTTTTCTCATTGAAAATGGGGGCAGGCACCAAGTTTTGCGGGGAGTCGTGTTGCTGTCCGCAAATCCAATCAATCACCCGATAGTCCGAAAGAGAATGGAGTCGGCAAAAAGCATCTGTCGAAGTGGAGCAGAAGGAAAATTCTTTGTAGCGATTTCCCTCCCCGAGAACGTAGGCGGCATGGCGAAGAGGATAGTCAAAAGTGTTGCCGCCGAAGACCATTCCAATCAGCTCGTCTCCGGATTCTCCCGCGTTGGAGTGGACGGAAAGGTGAGGCGAGAAGTTCTGCTGTCTGCCGCAGAAGGAAGTGTTGTAGAGATAAGGCACACCATAGTCCTTGTCTAACAAAAATCCCAGACTGTCAGTGTTTTGAACATATTTTGGACCACTGAGACGCGTAAAGTTGTTGACGAGGAGAACACGTGGTGCGCCGGGTTTCGGAGATTTGTAGGCTGTCAGAGTTTCGGAAGGAAAGCTCTCGCCGCCCTCGTTCACAGCCGTCACACGGAAGGCATAGAGTTTGTCCGCTTCGGGGGTGAAGCGATACTCCGTGGCGTGTCCGATGTTTTTTCCGTTGTCAAATCCGCTGCCGTTGACGGAGGTGTAGAGCACGTAAGCCTGCGGCATGGCAGATGGTTCTTCCTCGTCCGGTTGCGGTTGCCAGTTCAAGATGATTTCCTCCTCGTTGGGAGAGAAGAGTGCGCTGAACTGTTGTGGCGGCAGGGGTTGGATGACGCTGTTGTGTTTGCCGTGCATGGCGGCGACAGTGCGCAGAATGGTTTTGTAGATGGAGCGTGCCGCCCAGAATTTGAAGTGCGGGTCGTGGGCGTAGCGCATGTCGGTGAAGTTCTGGTGAGAGAGCAGTTCAAGGATGGCGGAGGGAACGTCGGGAATGCGTGTCTCGGCATAGTTTCTGTCCCAGCTCTCGCGTCGTGTCCAATTCACGCCAAACTTCTTGGTCAGGTCTTCCGACAGGTTGTTCAGCAGGAGTGTCGAGAAGTCCAGCGATGCCATTCGTGAGACGCCGGAGGGGAAGAATTCCGTGCCGTCCGGGCAGGTTGTGGTGCTGATGCTGAGAGAGCCATAGACCGACAAATCATTTCTGACTCCCGCATCGGTGTGGAGAGCCAGTGAGAGTTCAAACGGAATGCCAGCACCGTCGATTCCGGGTTGGAAGGCACTGCTTCCGCTCAAAAAGTTCAAAGATCTGCCTCGGGTGCGAAGGTCATCGGCATAGTCATTAGTCCCCTCGGACGTATTCACCAAGGAGTTCGGAATGCCGGAGAATGCGTTGTGATAGCGTGCTGCTTCAAGAAAGCGTGGTTTGCAGGAAGTTGTGGCTGCTCCCCCTCTGACGTGTTGGCTCATTCCTCCGCCGAAGCGCACGGCATCCGCCGTCACCACGCCCCGGTGTCTGCTCTCGTTCGTCAGCACGACTTTTCCTTGCTCACTCGTGCCGGGGGCGAAGTCAAAGGTACCGAGATAGGTCCAAGTGCCGCCGCCCATTTGCTGGTTCACGAGGAAGTCCGTTCTGCCTCCGCGATGGAAAACAGAGTAGTGTGCATCGTCAACGCTTTGAGGAAGAGAAGAGTAGGACACGTAAACCGCATATTTCCCCGCCTCCGGGATGTTGGGAATCCATTCCACTCGGGAGACGTCTTCCGTGTCGGACTGCGTTTGTGCCATGCGGCAGGTGCCTTCGGAGAAAGGAAACACAGTGTCTGTCATCTCCGCTTCCGGTGCTTTGAAACCTTTGACTTCTTCGGGCGTTTTCCACGCTGTGGCGTGTCGGGCAGAGGTCTCACGGTATTTTCCGTTCACTCCCGCCGAGGCATCGTTGTCAACCAGTGTCATGAGCGGTTGGATGTCCCTTTCTCGCGGACAACCCACCACGGCACCAGCATTTTCCAGCATGGGGAAAAGGAAAGGATAGACAAAAGACTGCGTCAGCAGGTCTTCGCGAGAGCAGTAGAGCGCCGGGCGCTGCCACTTCCATATTCCTTCTTTATAATATATGCCGTGACTGGGCCAGATGAAGAGGTGGCGTCCGTCCAGACCGCGGGAGATTTTGTAGGGTCGGGAGACATTTTGCACCCAGGGTCGTCCCGTGTGGTCTGTTTTGTTCCAGAGACGGCTTTCGTCTTTCTTTCCATCGCGCAGTTCGTTCGGAATCAAGTCTTCCAGACGTTTCCCTTTGTTCGAGAGCAGTTCAAGTTCCCAATCCTTCATCTCCAAGGGGAGCAGGTTTTTCACAGACTTTCGGATGCTTCTCAGCACTTCCGGTGTCAGTTTCTGCGAGGCAAACGACTCGTTCACCACCACGCGCCAAACCTGTCGGAGCGTGTCGGCTTCGACGGATTCAGATTTCATGGGATTATAGGGTCTGTAGTCTTTGGCGGTGTAGGTGTCAAAGAAGTTTTTGATGATGCTGACTCCCACCTGCCTCAAAGAGTCAGTTTGTGCTTGCAGTTCACCAAAGGGGAAGAGCAAAAGTAGAGAGAAAAATAGGTGGCGGAGAAGAGAAAACGGATGGGGCATATGCGTGTGGGAAACTAAAGAGGTGTTCTATCAATTACGGAATAAGGAGTGTTCAAAGGAAAGTGCTTACGCTTACAACCAAAATTTTAAAACGCGCCTGAACGGATTATGAAACATTTCTGACGAAGTTCATTCATTTCGAGCGGCTTAGAAGGTCAGCCACGACGAAACAACTTCCGCCGACATAGATGCAGTCATTCTCTTCGGCGGCTTGGAGTGCGGCATCGTAGGCCTCTCGGACGGAAGGTTTCGTTTCTCCTTTCAGCCCGTGGGCTTTGCCCAGCTCTGAGAGCCGTTCGGCGGGGCAGGCGCGGCGCACAGATGCTTGTGTGAAGAAATAGTGCGCGTGTTTCGGAAGTTGTGTCAAAACCGTTTCAATGTCCTTGTCCTCCGCCATGCCGAAGACCACAAAGAGCCGTCCGAAGCGTTCGGTCAGTTCTTGCAGCTGACGAGAAAGATGCTCCCAACCGCCGGAGTTGTGTCCGGCATCACAAACGACAAGCGGTTTTTCTTGTAGCACTTGCCAGCGACCTCTCAGTCCGGTCAGCAAACATACTTCCCGGAAGCCTTTCAGAATCAGTTCTTTCTTCAGTCCGAAGAGCGGAGTGAGAAGGTGGAGTGCGTGGAGCAGAGTGTTCGTGTTGAGCACCTGACATGCTCCCATGAGAGCGCCGGAGAAAGTACCGTAGTCCTTGGTGACGTAGGTCTGTCCGTGGAGCAGGTCGGTCGAGTAGGAGAGAATCTGCGGAGTGTCCTCTGCAAAAACGATGGGTGCGTGGGCGGCTTCGGCGGCTTGCCGGAAGACAGGTCGAGTCTCAGGTGTTGTTTCTCCCACGACAACCGGTGTGTTGTTTTTGATGATGCCCGCTTTTTCGGTGGCAATTTCAGCGAGCGTGTGTCCCAAAAACTGCGTGTGGTCAAGGCTGATGTTGGTGATGATTGAAAGTTCGGGGAGGATGATGTTCGTGCAGTCCAATCTGCCGCCCAGTCCCGTTTCAATCACTGCCACCTCCACTTGGCTGTCGGCAAAGAATTTGAACGCCAGTGCTGTGGTGATTTCAAAGAAGGAGGGATGAAGCGGTTCGAAGAAAGGTCTTTCTTGCTCCACGAAATCGACTACGTAGTTCTCCGGAATCATTTCTCCGTTCACTCGGATTCTTTCTCGGAAGTCAATGAGATGTGGAGAAGTGTAGAGTCCGACTTTGTAGCCGTGGAGTTGCAGAATGGCAGCGAGCGTGTGGGCGCAACTTCCTTTCCCGTTGGTTCCGGCGATGTGGATGGTTCGGAATTTTTTGTGCGGATGCCCGAAGTGTTCGTCCAGCGTGAGTGTGGTTTGCAGTCCCGGTTTATAGGCTTTTCCGCCGATTTGTTGGAAGAGTGGTGCAGCGTTGAAGAGATAGTCAATGGTTTCCGAGTAGGTCATTTGGGAGCGTGTTTTCTGAGTCCTATTTTTCAGAAAAAAGAGTTTGCGCGGCATTCACACTTTGATAAGTGTTTGATGCGGGCGCAAACTCTTGTTTATTTGTCAGTGAAGAATCCGTCTCCGTTGCGTCCGTCATCTGTTGAAATAGTTTCGGAACGATTTGAAGATTTTGGATTTGACTCCTTCGTTAGGTTTGACTTCCGAGGTCTCTTTGAGTGCTTCAATGTGCCTTTTTTGCTCAGAAGAAAGTTTTTCCGGGATATAGACGCTGATGTTCACGACGATGTCCCCTTTCCCGTAGCCATAGCCTTGCACGCTGGGCAGTCCTTTGCCTCTGAGTCGGAGTGCGGTTCCCGGCTGTGTTCCCGGTTCGATTTTGATTCTTGCCTTTCCGTCAATGGTGGGCACTTCCACGGTGTCGCCGAGGACGGCTTGAGGCAGGGTGAGGAGGAGGTTGTAAATCAGGTCGTTTTCGTCGCGGATGAGTTCCGGGTGCGGTTCTTCCTGGATGATGACCTGAATGTCTCCCGGGATTCCTGCGTGAGGTGCGGCGTTTCCTTTTCCTTGGACGTTCAGCACCATTCCTTCTTGGACGCCGGCGGGGATGTTGATTTCCACGATGTCTTCTCCTTGCACGATTCCTTCACCGTGACATTTGGCACACTTGTGTTTGATGACGACGCCTTCACCGTGGCAGTCCGGACAGGGTGCCTGAGTCTGCACCATTCCGAAGATGCTTCTTTGCGTTTGCATCACGTAGCCTGCGCCGTGGCATTTTGAACAAGTCTCCGGTTGGTGACCGGACTGACATCCGTTTCCGTGACAGTCAGGACAGGTGATGCTTTTTTTCACCTTGAACTTTTTGGTTGCGCCGTTGGCAATTTCCGAGAGGTTCAGTCGGATTTTCATTCGCATGTCTGCGCCTTTGAACTTTCTCGGTCCGCCGGAGTGTCTTCCGCCTCCACCAAAGCCTCCGAAACCAAACTCGGAGAAGATGTCGCCGAAGTTTCGGAAGATGTCGTTGAGGTCCATTCCTCCGGCGTTGAAGCCTCCTCCGAAGCCTGCTCCGTTCAGTCCCTCCGCTCCGAACTGGTCGTAGCGGGCACGTTTGTCCGGGTCGCGCAGCACATCGTAGGCTTCGGCTGCGAGTTTGAATTTCTCTTCAGCCTCTTTGTCTCCGGGATTTCGGTCGGGGTGATATTTGATGGCGACTTTTTTATAGGCACGTTTAATCTCGTCGGCGGTTGCGTTTCGCTCCACTCCCAAGATTTTGTAATAGTCTTTCTCCTCTGCCATGTTTTGAGTCTCCTATATACCTTATGTGTTATATATACGATTAATGCTTACTGTCCGACAACCACTTTGGCGTGTCTAATCACTTTTTCGTTGAGCAGATAGCCTTTTTGGATGCAGTCAATGATTTTGTTTTTGTCCTCTTCTTTGGGGGCAGGAATCATGGCAACCGCTTCGTGGAAGTCCGTGTCGAAGACCTCGTTGGCAGTTTCCATTTGCTTGAGTCCCTGTGTGGCGAGGGTCTTGTTCAGTTTGTCGATGATGAGGTTAACGCCCTCTTTCAGCGTGTCAAGGTCGGAAGACTTTTCCATGTTCTCTTGGGCGCGCTCCAGGTCATCGAGGATGGGGAGCAGTGCCACGAGCACTTTCTCTCCGCCGTTGAGAATCAGTTCTGTCTTTTCTTTGAGCGTGCGTTTGCGATAGTTGTCAAATTCAGCGACGGAGCGGAGATATTTGTCCTTCAGTTGGAGAATCTCCTCCTGTGCGGCTGCCAATTTTTCGGCGTCGCTGGCGGGAGACTCTTCTTGTGAATCTTTTTCTTCCTCTGGCTCTTCGCTTTGCGCGGCGTTTTCCGCCGGAGCGTTCTCGGCGTTTATTTTGTTCTCCTTTTCGGAGTCTTTCAGTGGTTCGTTGTGTTCAGTGGTTTTCTTTTTTTCTGTCATGATTGTTTCTTTTTTGAGATAAGGGGTGTTCTAAAAATTACGGGATAAGGAACGTTCAAAAGAAAGTGCTTATGTTTTGGTTGCTTTTCGTTTCTTAGCGCGCCCTTTTGTAAGTTTCGTCAGTCACATAGCCCGCTATGCTCCTTCCTCAACTGACAAAAGTTCATCTCTAAGAAATCAAAAATCAACTCAACCTAATTTTTAGAACACCCCATAAAGTTCTTGAGCAAAAATCATGCCATTTGTCGCATCGTCAGGCAAATTGCCTTATGCGCCATACATTTTTTCTCTGAGTTCCTTGATTTTCGGGTCGTGGATGTAGTCTTCGTAGGTCATGAGTTTATCAATCGTGCCATTCGGTGTCAGTTCAATGACGCGGTTGGCGATGGTGTTGATGAACTCGTGGTCGTGGCTGGCGAAGAGAATGTTACCTTTGTAGAGTTTCAGGTTGTTGTTAAACGCCTGAATGCTTTCCATGTCGAGGTGGTTTGTCGGCGTGTCGAGAATCAGACAGTTGGCGTTTTTGAGTTGCATGCGAGCAATCATCAAACGCATTTTTTCACCTCCGGAGAGCACATTCACTTTCTTCAGGATGTCCTCATCCTTGAAGAGCATTCTGCCGAGGAAGGACTTGAAATAGACGTCGTTGCCTTCCCCCCATTGACTCAGCCAATCGAGCATTTGGAAGTCTGTGTTGAAGAAGGAGGTGTTGTCCAGGGGAAGGTAAGCCGTGGTGATGGTGACGCCCCATTTGAAACTTCCGTTGGCAGGTTTGGTGTTTTCGTTGATGATTTCGAAGAGTGCGGTCATGGCACGTGGGTCGTGGCTGATGAAGACAATCTTCTCGTCTTTCTCCACGGTGAAACTGACGTTGTCAAAGAGGATTTCGCCGTCTTCGGTGACTGCTTTGAGGTCGCTCACTTCCAGAATCTGGTTGCCGGGCTCTCTGTCAATTTGGAAGATGATGCCCGGATATTTTCGAGTGGAGGGTTTGATTTCTTCCACGTTGAGTTTTTCGAGCATTTTCTTTCGGCTCGTGGTCTGACGACTTTTTGCCACATTGGCAGAGAAGCGGCGGATGAACTCTTCCAATTCCTTCTTCTTCTCCTCTGCTTTCTGCTTCTGGTTCTGTGCCTGACGGAGTGCAAGTTGGGAAGACTCATACCAGAAAGAGTAGTTTCCGGAGAAGAGTGTCACTTTGCCGAAGTCAATGTCCACGGTGTGCGTGCAGACTTGGTCGAGGAAGTGACGGTCGTGGCTGACGACGAGCACGGTGTGTTCAAAGTTTCCGAGATATTCTTCCAACCATTCCACGGTTTCGAGGTCGAGGTCGTTGGTCGGTTCGTCCAGGAGCAGGTTGTCAGGTTCTCCGAAGAGTGCTTGTGCCAGCATGACGCGCACTTTCTCCTTACCGGAGAGGTCCTTCATGTATTTTCCGTGGAGACTTTCCTTCACCCCGAGTCCGCTGAGCAGGGTGGCGGCGTCGTTTTCGGCGGTGTAGCCTCCCATTTCAGCAAATTTGTCTTCGAGTTCTGCCACTTTGATGCCGTCTTCGTCCGTGAAGTCGGCTTTATTGTAGAGTTCGTTTCTCTCCTGCATGACCTGCCACATGGAGGTGTGTCCCATGAGCACGGTGTTGAGCACGGTCTGGTCGTCAAATTTGAAGTGGTCCTGGCTCAAGACGGAGAGTCGTTCTCCGGGACCCATTTCCACGCTGCCTTTGGTGGGTTCCAACTCTCCGGAGATGGCTCTCAGAAGAGTGGATTTTCCTGCGCCGTTCGCACCGATGATACCGTAGATGTTTCCGTTTGTGAACTTCATGTTCACGTCTTGGTAGAGGATGCGTTTCCCGAATTGGATGGCGAGGTTGGAAAGTGTAATCATGTCGTAATGTTTGTTGTATTATCGTTGTTTATGTTTTCAAGTGAGGGTGGAATATATTCCTTTTGGAAGGGCGGTGTGTCATAATAGCCATTCTGACACATCTTCGAGGGTGAATCCAAAAATGTGCATTTTGATACACCCTCCTGCTGTTTGTTCAGACGGTGTGCACCAGTGAAACGCAGTCCAAGGCTTGGCAGATGAGTTTCACCTGTTTCTCCGGTTGTCGGATGGCGGCGGCATGGAGGAGTGGTAGTCCTTTGTTCGTCGTTTCCGGCTTGGCTTTCAGGAGGATGTCAGTCAGGGTGACGACCTCTGCTGTTTCGTTCAGTGCTTTGAACGCTGCTTCTTTTGCGCTCCAGAGCAGGGTTGCAGCGTTCTGCTGTGCAGTTTCCCGTGTCATCGTTTGTTCTGCGGAGGCGAGGAGGGCATTGGTGAGTGTTTCCGTCAGTTCCCATTCTTCCGGGAGCAAGAATCTTTCGCGCAGCCGGAAGGTGCGTTCTGTCCAGCGTTCGATGTCAATGCCGCAGGGGTGGGGCGAGAACATGAGCGCATAGGTTTCTCGTGTGTGCGACACACTCACTTCCATTGTGTTCGGAGAGAGTGTGGGTGCGCCGTTGGGTTTGTGTGTCAGAGCGTGTGATTTTCCCAGTACGAGGTGCAGCATCAGTCTCACAGACAAGCGCTCCAACAAGTGTTTGCCGGAGCGCTGTTTGTCTTCAGTGACAGTGGTGATGTCAAAGTCTTTGACGTGTTGGTCGCAAAAGTCCGTAAGTTCGTCGAGGTTCATCTTTGTGTGCCAAACAAAAACGCAGGATTCCGATGGGATTTCATTTTCTGCAAATCGTGGCAGGTTGAGAATGTCCTGTTCCGAGACGTACATGATTTTTGTGCTGACTTCTTTTTCGTTTTCTCCCGTTGCTTTCCGAAACGTTCAGAAGGGGAGTACTTCTTCTGCTGTGGGAGTGGCAGGTTGTGCGGCAGGTTGTGCGGCAGGTTGTGCGGCAGGTTGTGCGGCAGGTTGTGCCTGTTGGGTGGACTGCGACTTTGGCGTCAGCATTTCGAGATTCTCCGCCCAGACCTCGGTGACGTAGCGCGTGATGCCTTTTTTGTCGGTGTAGGAACGAGTGCGGAGCTGTCCTTCAATGAAGAGTTTGTCGCCTTTGTGGACATATCTTTCTGTCACCTCGGCAAGTCTTCTCCAGAGTTGGATTCTGTGCCATTCGGTTCTTTCCGGCACAACGGTTCCTCCCGGCAGGGTGTAGGAGGGGGTGGAAGTGGCGAGCGAGAGCGAAGCGGTGCAGACACCGCCGTCGATGTAGCGGATTTCGGGGTCGGCTCCCACGTTGCCAATGAGCATGACTTTGTTCAGGGACATGGTGTGAAGGTTTTAGGGGTGTTCTATGAATGATGGAATAAGTAGCGTTCAAAAGAAAGTGCTTCCGTTCTGGTCGCACAGTCTTTATTTGTATTTTGATTCTTAGCGCGTCCTTTTGTCACTTTCGTCAGTCACATAGCCAACTATGCTCCTATCTCCACAGACAAAGGTTCATCTTTAGTAATCCTCAAAAAATAACCTGCATCATCTTTGAAAATCTTTTCGGTCCATATTTCCTCCCTCATCAGTCACATAACTACGGCTATGCTCCTTCTTCGGGTGCAAATCTGACCTCGAAAATGTCATTCAAATCTGACGCAACTTATTATTCTCATATTACTTAAAAGTCAGTTCGTCCTAAATTGATGGAACACCCTCTTTCTTATGCTTTCAGCGAATGCGGTCGGCAGCTCTGACGAGACGCTCATCGTGGCGGATTCTGTTTTTCGCCATGATGAAGAAGAAGAGAGTCAAAGCCGGCGATACGCAGTTCAGCGAGAGATTGAAGGTTGTTCCTTCCACGTGCTGTGCGATGGAGAAGGTGTAGGCAGCAAGAGCGACATACCACAGCACTGCCGCGGCGATGCCGAGGTTGGCTTGTTTCATCTGTTTTTTTCGGTTCTTATAGCCGAAGAAGGTGACGATTGCCATCACGACCATGGCTGCGGAGAAGAAGGAGATTCCCCAAGGGAGCAGTCCGGTCACGTTGGCTTGTGCAGCCGCTTCACCGTAGCCCATGCTGCTCAGTGTGAACGTGGCACCGTTGGGAAGAGTGAAGCAGACGAGTTCCTTGGCGAAGAGAACAATCAATCCGTCGATGAATGCGAAAAGTAGAAATACACTTTGAATGCGTTGTATCATGCTTAGTCGTGAAGATTTTCCTTGTCTTTGGCGGGGTTACGGAAATAGATGTCGTGATGCAGGAACTCGTCGGCAGCCATGAGAGAGGGTTTGGGAAGCTTCTCATAGTAGCGAGAAATTTCGATTTGTTCTCTGTTTTCAAAAGTTTCTTCGAGGTTGTCGTTGGTAGAGGCGAACTCCTTGAGTTTTTTTGACAGATCCTCTTTCATTTTCTGAGAAATCTGGTTGGCTCTTTTGGACATGATGACCACGCTTTCATAGATATTTCCTGTCTCGTTGCAGAAGTCCATCAAGTTGTGAGTCACCGTGTTGGTGGGAGCTTTACTTTTCTTGTAGTCCATGTTTATGTCTGAAATATATTTTGTTGTGATTGTTTGCTGTGGTGGTTTTCCTTGGTCGCAGGTTGCTTCCTCGGAGTCAGTGGTAGCGTGGTTCGGTCGCCTGCCCGCGTCATTCTTCCGGTGTGGTGATGACGTATTTCTTTGCTTTTTTGAAGAGGTTCTGAGCCTCTTTGAGATATTTTGATTCGGGATATTCAGTGACAAAGCCGTAGTACTCGTCAATGGCGTTGTGGTATCGCTCCTCTTTTTTTGCTTCGACGCTGAAGGCTGCGAGCGCGAATTTTGCTCTGAGGATGAGGATGGCGAAGTCCTCGCGGCGTTTGGTGTAGGGGTAGTCCTTAATGGCGTTTTCTGCGGTGACGATGCAGGCTCCGTAGTTTCCGCCTCTTCCGTTGCCGATGTAGTCTCCGAGGTCATAGTAAAGTTTGGCGGAGAGATATTCCTTTTCAACCAGCTTGTCCTGCAGTGCGAAGATGAGATCTTGCGCTTGCGGGCGGAGTGAACTTTCGGGATAGTTTTCAATGAAGTTTTGGAACTCCGTCACCGCCTCGTAGGTGTCGGTCTGGTCAAGTTTCGGCTCGGGAGTGAGTTGGAAGAGTGATTTTCCGCAGTAGAATCGTGCCTGTTCGGAAAACTTGCCTTTGGGGTAGGTGGTATAATATTTACGGAACACGGTGGCTGCGGCGTCATAGTTGCGTGCTCTCATGTGAGAGAGTCCGGTGAGATAAAGTGACTCCTCGCCATATTCCGTACCTTTCAACACGGAGAGCACTTCTGTGCAGAGCGTAGCGGCGTAGTTGTAGTTCCCTTGTGCGTAGTATTGCTTTGCCGCTTCATATTTTTGTTCATAGCTCTGTGATTTCATCAGTTTTGTGTAGGAGTTACAAGAACTGCCAAGCAGCATGATGATGAAAAAAGCGCAAAGCGTCAGAAAGACTTGCTTCATTGTGGGCTGTTTTTTGAAAAATCGTTGCAAAGTTAGTGCAAAGTTGGTGATTCACAAAGTGGAAGCGAAGAAATAGTTTTCAAACATCGTCTGTTGTCCTTTTTTTGACTGTTATGGTTGGTGTGGTGAGACGTTGTTTTGTCTTTTCTTTTCCATCGGGTGCCGTGAGCATATCTCTTGACCAACTCCGATACTTTTCTCCCGGAGACGCTTCGTTGCAGAGAATCAATGTCGGTTAAAGACACTGAGTTTGCGCCGGATTTTGTAATTTTGCACGGCTTAGTAATATGAAAATAATAAGTTGCGTCAGATTTGAATGACATTTTCGAGGTCAGATTTTCACCCGAAGAAGGAGCATAGCCGTAGCTATGTGACTGATGAGGGAGGAAATATGGATCGAAAAGATTTTCAAAGATGATGCGGGTTATTTTTTGAGAATTACGAAACTAACAAACGACCTCTAAATAATGATAAGACAATGTTTTATACTGTTTGGTTGCCTGGCACTTGGCGAGCTGACAGTTTGGTTGACCGGTGTGAAGCTTCCGGCGAGCATCATCGGCATGCTTTTGCTCACTCTTTTGTTGAAATTGAAGGTGGTAAAACTTGAGTGGGTGCGCGGGCTCACTGATTTCCTCATTGCCAATCTCGGTTTTTTCTTTGTGCCGCCCGGTGTGGCGCTCATGCTCTATTTTGACTTGATAAAAGCCGAAATCGTGCCGATTACCTTGGCGACCCTGCTGAGCACCATCATCGTGCTCATCATCACGGGGCACACACACCAAGTGGTGAGTAAGGGAGAGAACAAAGTGCGTGACAAAATCAGTTCCAAGAAATAAGAAATCAACTCAACCTAATTTTTAGAACACCCCTTAAGCTATGAAAGCAATCATCACCAACGAGTATTTCATGCTCGCCCTGACCTTCGGCGTGTACTATGCCGCCAAACTTTTGCAGCGTCGTCTCGGGTGGTTACTTTTGAATCCCATTTTGGTTGCCATCGCCCTCATCATAGGCTTTTTGCTGTTTCTGGACATCCCTTATGAAACCTATCAGGAAGGTGCCAAAATGATTGAGTTTTGGTTGAAACCCGCAGTGGTGGCACTCGGTGTTCCGCTCTATTTACAACTCTCTTCCATCAAGCGCCAGTTTTTACCGATTTTGGCATCTCAGATGGTGGGGTGCGTGGCGGGCATTGTGAGCGTGGTGTTCATTGCCAAGTTGTTTGGTTCTTCTGATGCCGTCATCATGTCGCTGGCGAGCAAGTCCGTGACGACTCCCATAGCCATGGAAGTGACTCAGGTGTTGGGTGGCATTCCTTCGCTCACGGCAGCCATTGTGGTGGTGACCGGACTTCTCGGTGCCATCATCGGTTTCAAAACGCTCTCCGTGGGTCATGTGCACAACCCCATGGCACTTGGGTTGTCCATGGGCGCGGCTTCACATGCCATTGGTACTTCTGTGGCAATGGACCACGACCGATTCGTGGGAGCCTACGCAAGTCTGGGGCTCACGCTCAACGGCATCCTCACGGCACTCCTTGCTCCAACGGTGGTTGACATCATCAATGCCTTTTAGGTCGTTTGGAACGAATCACAAAGCAGAGGGACTAAGGGACTAAGAGACTAAGAGACAAAAAGACTAAGAGACGAAGAGACAAAAAGACTAAGAGACAAAGAGACTAAGAGACTAAGAGTCGAAGAGTCGAAGAGGCAAAGAGACGAAGAGAGGAAGAGAGGAAGAGACAAAGTGATAAAAAGAAAAAGGGGCAAAGAAAAACCAAGAAAACCCCTTGAAGAGTATGGCGGCTGCGCCGCTGCTGTGATGCTTCCGTTTTGGTCTTAT
>NZ_JADYUH010000037.1 GCF_021531665.1 Prevotellamassilia timonensis | reverse complement strand
GGACGCTTAGTCAACAGAGCGTCTAAAATTCGATATCTGTACTTTATCAACTTTCTTTGATCTTCAAGCTCAAAGAAACAACAAACTCTTTATTCAGTAATTTGGCGCGGTTTTATTCAGTAATTTGGCATTTCTCGGAAATATTTCCGCCTTTAACGGGAAGATGATAAAACTTTTATCTAAAACCCAAAGAAAATCAGTCGAGCTCAACGACCGTGATGCCGGAGCCGCCGAACTGCACGTGCTCGTCACGGAAAGAGCGAACGCCGGGGATGGTGGCGAGATAGGTTCTGACGACCTCACGCAACGCACCGGTGCCGGTGCCGTGAAGGATGCGCACCTTGTCCTGCTCAAACTGAATCGCCTCATCGATGAAATAGGCAACGGCAGTCATGGCTTCCGTGGCACGCATGCCGCGAAGGTCAATCTCGGGACGGAAATGCAGTTTCTTGTCGCGCATGGCATTGCGCGTCTCCACACTGACAAAGGTGGCGGCTTGTTTGCTCTTATCCACCTCCGGAGCCTCAGCGGGTTCAAGGCGTGAGAGAGGAACGCTGGTGTACATCATGCCGAACAGGACGCGCGCCGAGGAACCTTGCAGACTGTCCACACGCCCCACCGTGTTCTGCCCCTTGAGGCGCACGAAGCCACCGGGGACAATGGGGGCGGATCCGGAGGGAGCGGCGGCAGGTTTGCCGGAAGCTGCCACACGGTCGCGCAGTGCCTTGGCAGCGGCTTCCTCCTCACTGCGACGACGCTGTTTGGCACCCGGTTCGCCGGAAGCCTTGCGCTGCTGGCGTCGCTGAATCTTCGCCATTTTCCGAGCCAGGCGTTCGTCAGCCTCCGCGGAAACTTCACGCTCAAGGCTTTCCTTGAACTCAGCCAACTCACTGCGCACCTCTTTCGTACGCTCCTTCTCTGCCTGTGCCTCGCGGATGGAACGAATCGTGTTTTCAATCAGCGCATTTGACTTTTCAACCAAACGCTTCGCCTCCTGTCGCGCACCTTCCATCACCTCCTTGCGGCGGGAGCTGAGGGAGGAGAGTTCACGCTCCAATTCCGCTGCCGTTTCTTCCAACTGACGCTCCTGGTTGCGAATGCTGCGGCGCTTCTGCTCCCAGTAGAGTTTATCTCTAACTATATCTTGTAAGTATTTATCACTGAGAACATAGTCCTTACCCACCAAATCAGCCGCATAGTCAATGACGTCAGCAGGTAACCCCGTCTTTCGGGCAATTTCAATGGCGAAAGAACTGCCCGGCTGTCCGATTTGAAGACGGAAGAGCGGTTGCATCTCTCCGCGGTCGTAGAGCATGGCGCCGTTGACGACGGAGGGATGATGTTCGGCGTAGGATTTGAGGTTCTGATAGTGCGTGGTGATGATGCCAAATGCTCTTTGGCGGTCAAAGCGATGGAGGATGCCCTCCGCCAGCGCGCCACCAATTTGCGGCTCGGTGCCGCTGCCGAACTCGTCGATGAGCAGCAGACTCCGCTCGCCGCAATGGCGAATCATCTGCTTCATGTGAAGAAGGTGGGAGGAGTAGGTCGAAAGGTCATTGTCAATGCTTTGCTCGTCGCCAATGTCAATGAACATCTCCGAGAAAATGCCCGGCGAAGAAGCCTCCGAGGCAGGAACGGGCATGCCGCATTGCATCATGTACTGCAAGAGGGCAACCGTCTTCAGACAGACAGACTTGCCGCCGGCGTTAGGTCCGGAAATGAGCAGGATGCGACCTCGGGAAGGAAGCGAAACGTCCAGCGGTTTCATCTCCTCGCCCTTGCTTTTCAGACGAGCCGCAAGAAGGGGATGGTAGGCGCGCTGCCAGTCCAAACGAGGGGAATCCACGGGACGAAGAATGACGGCGCCGATGCTGCGGGCATAGCCGGTGAGCGCACGGAGATAGTCAATGTGAGCGAGAAAGACAAAGGAATGCTGAATGTCGGGCAGCATGGGGCGAATGAAGTCGGAGAGTTCGCGCAGGATGCGAATGACCTCGCGATGTTCCTCGGCTTTGAGTTCACGCACCCGATTGTTGGCATCGACAACCGAAGCGGGCTCGATGAAGACCGTGCGCCCCGTAGCACTTTCATCGTGAACAATGCCTTTGATTTTGCGCTTGGCGGAAGGGGCGACGGGGATGACGAGACGACCGTCACGCATGGTGGGCGAAACGTCGCGATCAATGTAGCCGTCCTTTTGCGCCTGCGAAACGATGGAGCGAAGCATGCCGGAGAGACCGCGCATCGTCTGCTCAAGTTCCCGACGCAAGCGGGCGAGTTCGGGCGAAGCGGTGTCTTTCACCTTACCATATTTGTTCAAAACGGAATCGATGCGAGCGATGACGGCAGGGAAGGTCTGCACGTCATCCGCCATGCGCTTCAGCGCAGGATACTTATACGCAACATTCTCTTCTCCAACATCTTCTCCCTCATTTGCTGAATCTTCGCTCAAAGCAGAAAATTTGTCATCTTCCCCTTCGGAGACACCGAGCCAGGCATCATCTTCATCGTCCCCAGCGCGGCGGCGGAAGCGAGTGGCGTAGGCATGAATCGTCACGAGAGAACGCTTCAGGGCAAAGAGGTCTTGCTCCTCCATGAAGGTGCGTTCGGGGCGCATTCTCCAGAGTGCCTCTCTCACATCAAAGAAGTCGTTTTCGACTTCATCGGCGGTTTCTGAGTCAAAACGGGAGAACTCATCTGCCTCCTCCAGGGCTGAAATGACCTCAGCGTGGGAGGAGAGAAAGACAAGGTGATTGTCCACCCACTCTGTGCCCAAAGTGGAGAAACAACGTCCCTTCAGCAACGTCCTCACATCAGAGAAACCTATTTTTTGTTCAAAATTTTCAGGATAAATCATTCTTCTTGCGCTAAGAAACGCGCAAAAGTACTAAAAAAAACGTACTTTTGCGGGCAACAAAGGTCGGAGGATGCCCTTGAAGTCTGCTCCACCGGTTTTTCCGACTTACTTCTTCCGCGGCAAAACAGAAAAAGCCACAAAAAGCGACGAGGAAGTAGCCACAAACCACACCATACATAAAATACCCGCCAAATCCCACACTACATAAGTAGAATCACCCCATCACATCATCTCCCACACCATGGAAAAAGTCAAGGTTAGCGACAGAGAATTCACCATTTCCCTTCCGGAAGCACAAATCATGAAGCGCGTGTCGGAAGTGGCAGCACAAATCAATCAAGACCTGAAAGGCGAACGCCCGCTGTTCCTCGCCGTGCTCAACGGCTCGTTCATCTTTGCCGCAGACCTGCTGCGCGGCATTGACCTCGATTGCGAAATCACTTTCGTCCGACTCGCCTCCTACGAAGGCACCGCCTCCACCGGCGAGGTGAAACAACTTCTCGGACTGAAAGAGAACATCGAAGGCAGAACCGTCATCATCGTCGAAGACATCATTGACTCGGGACTCACCATGCAGGAACTGCTGAAACTGCTGCAAAAGAAAAATCCGAAAGACATCCGCATCGCAGCACTGCTCGTCAAACCCGGAAACCTGAAAGTCAATCTCGACATACCCTACTGCTGCTTCAAAATCCCCAACGACTTCATCGTCGGCTACGGACTTGACTACAATGGAGAGGGAAGAAACCTCAGAAGCATCTACACCGTGGTGCCGCAGGACTAAATCCCCAACCCACACTTCCACACAGAAAACCACGAAACATAAATCCAGACGAAACACAAATCCGGACGAAACATAATCTTCAACTAATCACAAGAAACAAAATGAAAAACATCGTCATCTTCGGCGCACCCGGCTCAGGAAAAGGCACACAAAGTGACCTCCTCGTCAAAAAATACGGATTCAAACACATCTCCACCGGAGACGTGCTCCGCGCTGAAATCAAACAAGGCAGCGAACTCGGCAACACCGCCAAAAGTTTCATCGACAAAGGACAACTCATCCCTGACGAACTGATGATTGACATCCTCGCTGCCACCTACGATGCACTCTGCCCCTGCGAAGGAGTCATCTTCGATGGGTTCCCACGCACCATCCCACAAGCGGAAGCACTAAAAAAAATGCTTGCGGAACGACAGACCGGAGTCTGCGGAATGCTTGAACTTGACGTGCCCGAAGAAATGCTGATGGAACGACTCATCAATCGAGGAAAAACATCCGGACGTGCCGACGACAACGCGGAGACCATCAAGAAAAGACTGGACGTCTATCACAACCAAACGACTCCGCTCATCGAATGGTATGAGAAAGAAGGACTGCGACACAAAGTGAAAGGCTTTGGCAGTCTTGAAGAAATCAACGACGCACTCTGTGCTGTGATTGACACGCTCTGACACAAAAAAACACAAGGAAGAGGAAACTCTCCCGAACACTAAAAACAACCCTGAAAAAGGGTGTGATGACAACCCCGTCACACCCTTTTTCATTGTCCGCTCATCCGAAAACCGAGGAACATACACCACAAACGACTTCACCACCATGGCTCAAAGCAATTTCGTTGACTACGTGAAAATCTATTGCCGCTCCGGAAAAGGCGGCAGAGGCTCCATGCACATGCACCGAGCAAAATATCAACCCAACGGAGGACCCGACGGCGGAGACGGCGGACGAGGAGGAAACGTCTATCTCCGAGGAAACCACAACTACTGGACTCTCCTGCACCTGCGCTACGAACGTCACGTCTTTGCCGGACACGGAGGAAACGGGGCTAAATGTTGCTCACACGGAAGCGACGGCGAAGACAAATACATTGACGTACCGCCCGGAACCGTGGCTTACAACGCCGAAACAGGAAAGTATATCTGCGACGTGGCGGAAGATGGACAGGTCGTCATGCTCCTCAAAGGGGGACGCGGCGGACTCGGCAACTTCCAATTCAGAACTGCCACGAACCAAGCACCACGCTATGCACAACCGGGAGAACCCATGCAGGAAATGATGGTGATTCTCGAATTGAAACTGCTCGCTGACGTGGGACTCGTCGGCTTCCCAAACGCCGGTAAGTCCACCCTACTGTCCTCGCTCTCTGCCGCACGACCCAAAATTGCAAACTATCCCTTCACCACCATGGAACCAAGCCTCGGCGTGGTGCCCTATCGCGACAACAAATCCTTCGTCATGGCTGACATTCCCGGCATCATCGAGGGAGCAAGCGAGGGAAAAGGACTGGGACTCCGCTTCCTGAGACACATCGAACGAAACTCACTCCTGCTCTTCATGGTGCCCGGCGACACGGAGCACATCGCTAAGGAATATGAAATCCTGCTCCGAGAACTCGAAAAGTTCAACCCCGGCATGCTGGACAAACACCGCGTGCTCGCCGTGACAAAATGCGACCTGCTGGACCAAGAACTGATGGACATGCTCCGCGAGGAACTGCCCAAAGACCTGCCCGTCATCTACATCTCCGCCGTCACCGGCTTCGGCATCCAAGAACTCAAAGACATCCTCTGGGAAGAACTGAACAGCGAAAGCAACAAACTGCAGTCGGTCAGCGAAGGAGGTTCCATCGTGCACCGTGACCGCGACACCGCTCTCTTTGAAGCGGACTTCGTGGACTGGGAAGACGAAGAGTTGAGCGAAGTGGAAGCCGCTGACGAAGAGGACTGGGATGAAGAAACCGACGAAGTCTTCGAACTCGAAGAACTTGAGGATTGAAAAGAAGACTCAAAGCATTTCTGGCCGTAATTTATAACGTAACCCACTGTAACCGAATACCGGGCAGCCATATCTTCAAAAATCCCGACACGCTCATGGAGGATCAAGTACTCTGCCCCACCCTACTTTCTCATCCCTTTCCGCCGGAAGTGAAGGCGTTCTCCACTTCGCGTCATGCACCGTATGCTTTGAGCCAGGAGGACATGCCCGATAACTATGCCGAGTTCAATCTGACGCACTACTGCGGAGATGCGCCGGAGAGAGTGGCGAGAGCAAAGGAATGGCTGGCGGAACAACTCGGCATCTCCGCCGCACACATTGTTCTGCCGCACCAAACGCACACCGCCCACACACTCTGCATCGACCAAAACTTCCTTCTTGCCAACGAAAAAACGCAACGTGAGATGCTGGAAGAAGTGGATGCCCTGCTGACCCAACTTCCCAACATCTGCATCGGGGTTTCCACCGCCGATTGCGTACCTATTATATTATATGACCCTCGGCGCAAAGTGACCGCAGCCATACACGCCGGATGGAGAGGTACGGTGAAGCGCATCGTCACACGATGTCTGGAAGAAATGACTGCCCGTTTCAACACAACACCTGCCGACGTGCTCGCAGCCATCGGGCCGTGCATCTCAGCCGAAGCCTACGAAGTGGGAGAAGAAGTGATTGAACAATTTCGCGAAGCCGGCTTCCCACTGGAGAAAATCGTTTTGAGAAGCGATGCCGCCCCAAAGCCACACCTGAACCTTCCGCTTGCCAACCGTCTGCTGCTGGAAGAAGCAGGTGTGCCCTCCGGTCAAATCTCCGACTGCGGCATCTGCACCTTCCGACACCATCAAGACTTCTTTTCTGCCCGCCGCCTCGGCATTCTTTCGGGAAGAATCTTCACCGGAATCATGCGGCGCGACATGTAGGGGGCTATAAATTAGGTTGAGTTGAATCATTATTCTTAGAGAGGAACTTCTGAAGTGGAGGAAAGGACATGGCGGGCGGTGTGACTGACCGAACCTACAAAAGGGCACGCCAAGAAACGGGAACAACCCACACGTAAGCACGTTCTTGGGAGTACTCCTTATTCCATAAACCATAGAACACCCCATAATTCAGTTGAAAAAAGCACAAATCATGCACACCAAGTGCAGAAAATGCGCGGGAACATGGTCAAACCCTACTTTTTTTCTTACTTTTGCGCTTAGAAAACAAGTGTCTCAGAGTCTTTGACTCTCTCAGTCCCTTGAAACGACCAATCCCAAATGCGGCAGTAGCTCAGTTGGTAGAGCATTGGCTTCCCAAGCCAAGGGTCGCGGGTTCGAGCCCCGTTTGCCGCTCACACTCTTTGCGCAAGGCACACTTGCAATTCTGCCTTCCCCACTCAGAGATGAACTTTTGAAGTTGAAACAAGATGACCCTATTCATTCTCGCCATTTTATTGATTGCCCTCCTGCTGATTGCCACTGAGCCAATCAACAAAATGAACAAAGCCGCAGTTGCCATCTTTGCGGGGGTCACTTGCTGGCTTCTTTACATTTCGGACGGTTCCTTCTACATCATTGACCGTCACCCCTTTTCCTTCCTTTCTTTCCTTTCCTCCCACGCCATCACTGCCACCTCCGTCAAAGAGTTCATCGCTCGCTTTGTCTTCTTTGACTACCTTGTGCAGTGCGCCAACATCGTGCTGTTCCTGCTGGCAACCATGTCCATCGTGGAAGTCCTCAACAACAACGGATGCTTTGACTTCATCACGGAATGGCTGCGCACGCGCCGCCCGAAAAAACTGCTTTGGGTGTTGGCTTCACTCACCTTTGTGCTCTCCGCCAATTTGGACAATCTCGCCACGGTCGTGTTGCTCTTGACCATCGTGCATCCGCTGCTGCAAACGGATAAGTTGCGGAAGATCTATTGCTCCGTGATTATCCTGGCTGCCAACTGCGGAGGTGCGATGACAGTGATTGGCGACATCACAAGCCTCACCCTTTGGTCGCAAAAGTTGGTCACCCCGACGGAGTATTTCTATCACCTTGCCATTCCCGTCGTGGCTGCGTTGGTAACCATCCTTTTCCTTCTGCACCACACGCTTCCCTCACGCATTGAGTTTGCACAAACTCACCCGCCCTATCGTGGAGACGACACGCTGCTGACTCGCCCGCAACGCCTGCTCCTGCTCTTTGTCGGCATCGGCGGACTGTGGTTCATCCCGACTTTCCACCGCATCACACTCCTCCCCTCTTCGCTGGGCGCACTCTGTGTGTTGGCACTCATCTGGATTGTGAACGAACTCTGCAACCGCTCCCTGCTCGGCAGCGACACCATGGTGCAGAAACGTCTCCCGCAAGCGCTGCAATATGCCAACCTGCAGAACATCCTCTACTTCGTCGGCATCTGTCTCATGTTCGGAGCACTGACCGAGACGGGACTGCTTGCGAAACTGAATCGTTGGATTTTGGAAACGGGGGCTGACTCCTACGTCATCGGAATCGTCATGAGCGGACTCTCCGCCATCTTCGGCAACATCGCCACGCTCATCGGCGGCATTGACATCTTCCACGTCTCCGAACGTCTCACCGTTCCCGCCGAGTTTGCTTGCGACGGTCAGTTCTGGTATGTCCTCAGTTTCGCCACCACCTTTGGCGGCTCCCTCCTGATTGGCGGCACCGTGAGCGGCATCCTGCTGATGAGAATGGAAGGCATCAGTGCCGCATGGTACATTCGTCACATCACACCCAAAGTTCTCGCCGGACTTGCCGTCGGAATGCTGCTCATGTGGGGAACCTCCTTCCTCTTCTGAAGAATCACACCAATATAGGTTCATCCCAATAGGTAAAAACCAACACCAAAAACAGAACAAAACCAAACAAGAAAACCAAGATGGGAAAAATAAGATGTATCGGCGTCTTGACCTCCGGAGGCGACGCTCCCGGCATGAATGCCGCCATTCGTTCCGTCACACGAAGCGGAATCTGCAACGGATTTAAAGTGAAAGGAATCTATCGTGGCTACGAAGGACTCATTCACGACGAAGTGAAAAACTTCACCACGGAAGACGTCAGCAACATCATCCAGACGGGCGGAACCATTCTCCGAACTGCACGCTCCAAAGAGTTCCAAACGGCTGCCGGAAGAAAGAAAGCCTACGAAACACTGCGAAAAGAAGCCATTGACGCCCTCATCGTCATCGGCGGAAACGGTTCGCTGACAGGTGCCATGACGCTCGCAGAAGAATATGACTTCCCCTGCATCGGACTGCCCGGCACCATTGACAACGACCTCTTCGGCACGGACAGCACCATCGGCTATGACACGACGCTCAACACCATCACGGAATGCGTGGACAAGATTCGCGACACCGCCACAAGCCACGAGCGCATCTTCTTCGTGGAAGTCATGGGACGCGATGCCGGTTTCCTCGCTCAAAACAGTGCCATCGCAGCCGGAGCGGAAGCTGCCATCATCCCGGAAGACACAACGGGAAGCGACCAGCTCATCGAGTTCATGGAACGAGGCATCCGAAAGAGCAAAAAGAGCTGCATCGTCATCGTCAGCGAAAGCCCGAAATGCGGTGCCATGTACTATGCCGACCGAGTGAACAAAGAATATCCGAACTTTGACGTGCGCGTCTCCATCCTCGGACACCTTCAGCGAGGAGGACGTCCCACAGCACGCGACCGCATCCTCGCCTCACAAGTCGGAGTCGGCGCCATCGAAGCCCTCGTCAGAGGACAGAGAAACATCATGGTCGGCGTGAGGAACAACGAAGTGGTCTATGTGCCCTTCATTGATGCCATCAGCCGCCGCAAACCCATGGACAAGAAACTCATCAAAGTTCTTGACGAACTCAGCATCTGATTCAGCATCTGAACTCTGAAATTTGAAACAAAGATAACTTGCAAAAACCTCCCTCATCCGAAAGGAACTGAGGGAGGTTTTTGATGAATTCATTTGAACTCGCGGCAGAGAAACTTGGGATGGTCTGCCGGAGTTGTCGTTTCGGAGTTTATCCGCCGAAGTTGTCGTACATGATGCTTTCGGGTTCAACGCCACCGAACTGAGACGTGCCGACCATGAAGTCCACGACATTGCCGATGGCAGATATGACGGGCGAATACAGAAGTACCAGCAAGAACTTACGAGATAGGTAGTGATTGCGAAAAAACTGCCCGCTGCCGCGAAGCAAACGGGGAGGCACGCTCATAGCGTTCGGCTCTGCCGTCTTGCTCCGCAAAGAATGGTTGTAATTCATTCCTTTTCAGTTAGTATGTCCTCAGATGGCGCTGTTGATTCGCTTGTCTATTTCCGTATTTTTCCCTGACATTTTTCTGACATTTGCAGTTATGGGTGGGGCAGCGTCAGCACAACGCCGACGGCTGCCCATCGAAACGAGGGAGAGTTATAGTCGGTTGCGCTCGCTTTGTCCGGCGTGGCTACCCTTGTATCTGCTCTTCGTGGCATTGAACCGCCAAGAGAGGTCGATGCCGATGCGACGGGAATCTTTATACTCGCAGTATTGGGTGCGGATATTGATACCGCCGTATGCCGTGCGTTTCGTGTACTGCGTATGCAGAATGTCATTGGCGAGAATGGCAACGCTGAGACTCCTATCTTTCAAGAACTGCTTAGAAAGACGTAGGTTTATAAATCCAGTAGCCTTGGTCTGAGTGGTGCCAGACTCGTAATAAGGTGCGAAGTTCCCTTTAATGTTCAACAGCCATGAGTGCGGAAACGTAAACGTATTGTCTAACGTGAAGTTGGTAATCAATCCGTTCCACTTGTGCGTAATACCTAATGGATAGAGATCTTCGTTGCAGAAGTAGAGATCTGTCGAGTAATTGAGTTGCCACAGACCGAACTTAGGGGTGAAATTCAGCGTTACGCCGTAGTACTCCTCTTTAGGCGTATTGCGATAGTCCATGATGACTACACCAGGATGGTTCACATCATCATAGGCTGTCTGGAAAGAGCGAATGGTGTTCTTGAAGTATTGGTAAAAGGCTTCTGCGTAGAACCATTTCCACGAGGAACTCCAGGAAATGCTGTGTGCTTTTTGTGGTTTGAGGAAAGGATTACCCGTATCGTACTCATACTTACTGCGATAGTTGACCGATGAGGACAAGAGATTATAAGGAGGGTTGTTGCGCGAGCAGTGATAGGACAATTTATGATTCCATTTTTCAGTGCGATAAGATGCTGAGAAGCGAGGTATCAGTACGGAGTAATCTGGACTCATTTCGTCATTGCGCTGCCCATCCACGTCGTAGCGGTTGTACTCATTCTGCCAGCGTAGGCCTGCATTGAATGAGAAACTCCCCAACTGTACGGAATAGTTGGCGAAAAGTGACCATATGGTGGTCTGTTGCTGGACATGGCTGTCAGAGGAGAATCCGCTTTGCATAAAGTCGTGTGTGCGATCTACCGTAGAGACCTCTTCGCCGAAAGTCAGTTCTCCCTTCGGTACAGGAGCCGTTACTATTAGTTTCTCTGCAAGCAGTTGATCCTTCTTTTTCGTTTGACTGCTGACGGATGTCGCATTCTCAGTTCCGCCAACCATTTCCAGCAAAGACTTCGCATCATAGAAGTCGGCACTGAAATCGAGATTCCATTTCCCTATGTTGCCTACGTAATAAGCATTTACAGAATGTGTCATGTGAGGACGGGTCAGCGTGTTAGTCTTGCTGTGGCCACCATCTACAAGTATTCCGTCTTGCCATGTCTGCTCGTCCATTTCCCTGATAGTGGTGCCATCGCCTATGTAGTTGAATGCGGTATAGGTCAGACCTACGGAATGGCGGTCGTTTATTTCCCAGTTCCAACCGAGGTCGGCAAAGTAGTATTTTGTTTTAAAGAGCCAGGCAGCATTTTTCTGATAGTCCCATATAGAAGATGCTTGTAACTGGTCGTTGGCGGTTGCGTCGATTTGTGAATTTTGATCTGTCAGGTAGCCACGGGCGAAAAAGTCCATACCGTTGCGCAGACGATAGTTCAGTGCAGCATTTACATTACCATAATGCTTCTTGCCTTGTCGATAGGCTGCGGAGAAGTTGCCGCTCCAGCCCTCGCCAGCCTTGCGGACTGTTTTCAGACGTATGACAGAGGTGACTTCTGCTCCATATTCTGCGCCGGGATTAGTAACAATCTCTGCTGACAGAATCTCGTCGGCACGGAGACGGTCGAGCTCCTGTAAATCGCGTACCTTTTTGTTGTTGATGTAGATTTCGGGCTTTCCATGACCTGCTATCTCGCCGTTGCTCATCATCAAGGGCAGATGGGTGAGCATGTCGCTGGCTGAACCGAACTGTTCTAATGGAGTGCCTAAAATAGAAACCAACAGTCCTTTGTCTGTTGAAGTATATAGCAGCCTATGACCTTTAACGGTTACACCCTTCAAAGTGTAGTTGTCAGGATGTAAGCGAATTGTCCCAACTTTTGGCTGTGTACAGGTTATATACACAGTCTTGTAGCCTACGTATGAAATGCGGGCAAGAACTTTATCTTGTTCATAGGGGATGGCAAAGTAGCCGCTCTCATTCGAAACACCAACGCCAAGGAGGGTGCTGTCGGCAGGGTTTAGAATGGCAATATTTGCATATGCCAACGGCAATCCTTGTTCGTCGATGATGGTGCCCTTCAGGTGGCGGTCGGCCTTGTGGGTACACTCCACATAGATTTCTCGGTCGTCGGGCTTCACGGTCATGCGGACGGGGTAGAAGCCAATCATCTGCTGGATGGCATCGGGCAGACGCTTGTTCTTGATGGTGGCGGTGACGCGGAAGTCCTCCAGTTCGTTGTAGAGGAAGTTGACGACGTATTCCTTCTGCTCGTTGTTCAACTGGAGCAGGGCCTTGCTGAGCGACACATTATTATATGTATGCGTGACACGCTGGGCGAAGGTGCCAAGTGGCATGCAGAGAATGCAAGCCATGAGCGTCAGAGTATATAGCGTATGTCTCATCTTACCACCAGCTTTTTATCCTCCTCGACGATGTTCACGGTCTCGAAGGTGTTCAACTTTTCTACGACACGCGAGAGACTGTCTTCACGCTTCCATACAAAATGGAAACGAAGATGACGGGCCGCTTCATTCTCAAACTCCACGCCGACGCCGTGGGCTGTAGCAATGGCTGTGAGCATGGAGTCGAGCGGCACATTGTTAAAGATGTATGGCTCAACGGAAATTGTGTCGGTCTGAACCGTATCTGCTGGCAGGGAAGTGACTGGATCAATGTCTGTCGTTTGCTCTGTTGTGGGCTGTTGCGGTTTGGGCGTGCTGATATTTCGCACAACTTGGATAGCGGCAAAGGCAATGCCCGAAGCCAGGAGTACACCGATGAAGGATGCAGCTATCTTGTGTCTAAAGAGATAAATAAGGAAATGGGACTTTGGCTTTTCTTCGTCAAGGGCTACCAATTGACTTTCGTCTTCTTCCGCCTTGCAAGGCATAGTGCAAGCAAGCTTGCCCTCTGCCCTTGCTGCGTTCGTCAGTTCATTTGCATGGCAGGCTGCAAACTTCTCCCATTCGCCCTCCACATCTGGGGTATCGTTCTTAAATGCCTCGTGCTTGAAGGCACGCTTAGCAAATCCAAGTTGCTGCACAAGTTGGCGCATCTCGTCGTCGGCGAGTATCTGCTGCAACTGTTCGTCGGTCAGTCGCTCGGGGTGGTCTTGCAATTCCAGAAGCCACTCTATACGCTTATCTTCGGTCATCATATTGCTTTTGAGTTTGAATTGAAATACTTTCTGATTTTCTCCACAGACTGCTTCAGATGGGTGTGGACGGTCTGGCGGCTGACGTTCAGCGCTTCTGCCACCTCCTGGCAGGTCATCTCTCGTAGGTAACGCAGTCGGAAGATTTGCTGCTCCAACGACGAGAAGTTTTCCCGCACGTAGCACATCAGTTCTTCCATCTGCATTTGTTCTTCCACCGTATTGTCGCTAACAAGTGTATCAGTGTCCTCGGTAAGCAGGCGTGCAAATCGTTCTTGCACCTGCTTGTGTTGCAACACATTCATGCAGCGATGGCGCACGCTCGCCAAGAGGAACGCTTTTGCGTTGTCTGCTCTCATCACTACCTTGCCGCTAAGCAGACTGGCGAACACATCGCTCACCACGTCCTTGCTCTCCGCTTCATCGAAGAGTAATGTGAGTGCCAGATGATACATCTGCGTGTAGTGTGTCTTGAACAGACTTTCGATTTGACTCCGTCCAATTTCTCCTCGCTCGGCAGAGTTGATGCGAACATCACTCTGCACTCGCTCGTTTGTCATTTCGTTTCGTGTCATACACTTATAATACAGTTCAGACGTAGAAAATGTAAAGCAGAAATACGATTATTTTCAATTCAAACTCAATTTTTCTATTGTTGGGGTGTTAAGGAAGGAGCATAGCGGGCTATGTGATTGAAGAAAATTACAAAAGATAGGTTTTTCTATACATTACCAAACAAAGAGGCCGCGCCAATTTTGACACAGCCTCGTTTTTGATGATTCATTTGAACTCGCGGCAGAGAAACTTGGGATTGTCTGCCGGAGTTGTCGTTTCGGAGTTTATCCGCCGAAGTTGTCGTACATGATGCTTTCGGGTTCAACGCCAAGACCGTCAAGCATATTGACCACAGCATTGGACATCGGACCGGGACCGCACATGTAGTACTCAATGTCTTCGGGTGCTTCGTGGTCTTTGAGATAGGTGTTATACATCACCTGATGCACGAAGCCGGGAGTGTATTTCACGCCTGCTTCATCGGCAGCAGGGTCGGGACGGTCAAGGGCGAGGTGGAAATGGAAGTTGGGGAATTCCTTCTCCAAGCCGAGGAAGTCATCCAGATAGAAGACCTCGTTCAAAGCACGTGCTCCGTAGAAATAGTGCATCTCGCGGTCGGTCGTGTGCAACGTTTTGGTCATGTGCATGATTTGAGCGCGGAGCGGAGCCATGCCGGCGCCACCGCCGACCCAAATCATTTCTTTCTTGGAGTCGAAATGGGGATGGAAGTCACCGTAGGGACCGGACATGATGACCTTGTCACCGGGTTTGAGGGTGAAGATATAAGATGACGCGATACCCGGATTGACATCCATGAAACCGCTGCGGTCTGCCTTGAAGGGCGGAGTAGCGATGCGGACGGTGAGCATGAAGACATCGCCTTCGGCAGGATAGTTCGCCATGGAGTAGGCTCGGACGGTCGGTTCGGGATTGACACACTTCAAGGGGAAGAGACCGAACTTCTGCCAAGCGGGCAGATACTCCTCACCGATGAGGTCTTTGTCAATGTCTTTGTCATAGTCCATCGTGAAGGCGGGAATCTTGATTTGAGCATAGGAGCCGGGCAAGAAATCCATGTGTGCGCCTTCGGGGAGTTGCACTTTGAACTCTTTGATGAAGGTGGCAACGTTCTTGTTGGAGATGACGGTACATTCATACTCCTTGACACCCATGACGCTGTCGGGCACTTGGATTTCGAGGTCAGACTTGACTTTGCACTGGCATCCGAGACGCCAGTGTTCTTTGACTTGTTTGCGGGTGAAGTGACCGCGTTCGGAGTCAAGGATTTCTCCGCCGCCTTCGGTGACCTGACATTTGCACTGACCGCAGCTACCTTTTCCGCCGCAAGCAGAAGGAAGATAGATGCCTTGTTCCGAGAGGGTGGCGAGGAGATTTCCGCCCATCGGCACTTCAATTTCGTCTTTGGAGTTGATGCGAACCTTCACTGTTCCTCCGGGGGAAAGATAACTTTTGGCAACCAAGAGGATGATGACCAAAAGGAGGATGACAACAAGGAATACGACTATGCTGGAGAGAATGAGAGTAATGTCCATTTTGATTAGATGTTAAGTCCGGAGAAACACATGAATGCCATTGCCATCAAACCGACGGTGATGAAGGTGATGCCGAGTCCCTGCAGCGGTTTCGGCACGATGGTGTATGCCATTTTTTCGCGAATGGCGGCGAGGGCAACGATTGCCAAGAGCCAACCGATGCCTGAGCCGAGCGCATAAACCACGGCGTCAAGGACGGAACCGATGTACTGAGAACTGTTCGGTTGCATTCCGATTCGCTGTTGCATGAAGAGACTGGCACCCATGATGGCGCAGTTCACGGCAATCAGCGGCAGGAAAATGCCGAGCGCAGCATAGAGCGAGGGAGAGAAACGCTCCACAATCATTTCCACCAGCTGCACGATGCCGGCGATGACGGCAATGAAGATGATGAAAGAAAGGAAGGAAAGGTCCACGCCCATTTCAGGGTTCTGAAGGACCTTGGTCTGAAGCAGATAGTTGGTGGGAACGGTGATGACCAAAACGAAGATGACTGCCACGCCGAGACCGAGGGCAGTCTTGACGTTCTTCGACACAGCCAGATAGGAGCACATTCCCAAGAAAAAGGCGAATATCATGTTGTCCACGAAAATGGAGCGGACAAAAAGACTTAGCAGTTGTTCCATTGTGATTTAAAAAGTTTTCTTGTTAATTACTCCGTGATTTATTGTTCCTTTTGGCAGGCTCTCAATGCCCAAATCAGACAGCCGACAAGAATCAGCGCCATGGCGGGCATGGTCATCATGCCGTTGTTGACATAGAAGCCGCCGTTCTCGACGTAGAGCGAATCCGGAATGACGCGAAGACCGAGCAGCGTGCCGTTGCCAAAGAGTTCGCGAACGAAACCGACTGCCACGAGAATCCAGGCATAGCCCAAACCACTGCCGACGCCGTCGAGGAAGGATTCCCAAGGACCGTTCATCATGGCGAACGCCTCGAGGCGACCCATCAGGATGCAGTTGGTGATGATCAGACCCACGTAAACGGAGAGTTGCACACTGACATCGTAGGCGTAGGCTTTCAAAATCTGGGAAACGAGGGTCACGAGTGAAGCTACAACCACCAACTGAACGATGATGCGGATTCGGTTGGGAATGGTTTTGCGCAGCAAAGAAATGATGACGTTGGCGAAGGCTGTGATGACCGTCACCGAGAGGCCCATGACGATGGCAGGCTCAAGCTGAGCGGTCACGGCGAGCGCGGAGCAGATGCCGAGCACTTGCACAGCCACGGGGTTATTTTTTGCAAGAGGAGAAGTCAGCACTTCCCGATTTGCTTTTGAAAACAAGCTCATATCTCTTTATGGGGATTGAAGTTTAACGTTTCTGTTCCAAACTCTTGAAGTAGCCGACATACTGTTTCAGACCGTCCTGCACCATGTTGCTGACGCCGACAGAGGTGAGGGTGGCGCCGGTGATGCCATCGACTTGTGTCTTGTCTTTTCCGGCTTCGACTTTTCCGTTCTTGACGACGCAGAGTGCGGGTGTTCCGGTGGAGTCGCCTTCAGCAAAGATGTTTTTGCCGATGAACTTTTCCTGGAACGGTTTGTCTGCGATGAGTGCGCCGAGACCGGCGGTTTCACTCTCGTGGGAGAAATAGGCGCCGAAAACGGTGCGGAGGTCAGCGTTGATTGCCATATACCCCCAAAGACCGCCCCAAAGACCGCGTCCGGTCATTGGAATGACATATTTTGTTTCGTCTTTGATTTTGCAGACATAGACGGGGAGGCAGCTCGGAGAGATTTCTTTTTGAGGCACGACAAATCCATCTTTGTCTTTGTTCTTTCCGTCTTTGAGCACGTTGCCGAGGCTGTCAACCACGAGGTCGCAGACCACGGCTTCGCTATAGGCTTTCTCAACAGCCTCTGCTCCGTCAAGGTCGCGCAGACCGAGGGAGGCGAGAATCTGCTTCTTCTTGTCCAATTCAACGTTTTGGTCTTGGGTCGGTTTGAGTGCAGAAGAGACAAACGCCAGCAGGAATGCCACCACAATGACCATGACGGAGGCATAGATAATCGTATAGGAATTCTTATTCGTATCCATGAGTGTTAGAAATGTTTAGGGGTTTGTCTCTCTTTATTTCTTTTTCATGCGTGCCAAACGCTTGTTGATGTTGCGCTGCACGAAGCAATAGTCAATGAGCGGAGCGAACATGTTCATGAAGAGGATGGCGAGCATCATTCCTTCAGGATAACCGGGGTTGAGGACACGGATGAGGATGGCAAGGAGGCCGATGAAGAAACCGTAGATGAACTTTCCTTCTTCAGTACGGGAACCCGTAACGGGGTCGGTCGCCATGAAGACAGCACCGAAACAGAAACCGCCGGTGGCGAAGTGTTCCCAGCAGCTCATGTGAGAAGCGACGTTGTTCTCGAGTTCGGCAAAGTTGAAGAGAAGCGCTGTCACAGCACCGCCGACAAAGACGCCGAGAATGGTTTTCCAAGAAGCGATGCGGGTGTAGAGAAGGATGAGGGCACCGATAGCAATGGCGATGACGCTGGTCTCACCGATGGAACCGGGGATGAAACCGAGCACCATGTCGTTCAAAGAGGCGGAGATGGGATGGTTCGCCGCAGCCTCGCCGAGGGGGGTTGCCATGGTGGTGGCATCAGGCAGGTTGTAGCCTAAGGAAAGCACCTGCTCCTTGGCAAGCCAAACATTGTCGCCACTCATGCTGGTGGGGTAAGAGAAGAAAAGGAACGCGCGCGCACACAAGGCGGGATTGAAGATGTTCATGCCGGTGCCGCCGAAGATTTCTTTGCAGAGGATGACGGAGAAAGCCACGGCGAGAGCGAGCATCCAAAGCGGACAGTTCACGGGGACAATCATCGGAATGAGAATACCGGTGACGAGGAAACCTTCCTGGATTTCCTCCTTCTTCAGTTGCGCCACGGTGAACTCGATGCCGAGACCGACGGCGTAGGACACCACGATTTTGGGAAGTACGAGCAGGAAACCGTAGATGAACATAGCCCAGAAACTCGTGTTTTCCAACTGTCCGGCAGCGAGGGCGTTCTGATAGCCGATGTTGTACATGCCGAAGAGGAGCGCCGGAAGGAGGGCGATGACCACGAACGACATGATTCGCTTGGAGTCAATCGCATCGTGTATGCTGACGCCACTTTTGGAAGTCGTGTTGGGCACGAGCATGAACGTTTCCATGCCTTCGAAGACGGAGTGGAGAGCGCTGAACTTTCCCTTTTCCTCAAAGTGGGGCCTGATTTTGTCGAAAAATTTTTTAATCATGATTTGTGTAACTTTGAAAGGCGGGATGAGAAATGCCTGTTGTCTGTTGTGGAATTCTGTTTTTGCAGGGCGGAACTTGAGGCATAAATAAGAAGACTTTCCTTGTCGGAAGGATCTGACCTCAGTGATTCTTCCGCAGTCTTTGTCAGGAGTTTTCTTTTCTCAGTCGGTCCAGACCCTCGCGAACGATGCGCTGGAGTTCGAGTTTGGAAGAATCGACAAATTCTGCGACGGCAAAATCTTCGGGAGCCACCTCATAGATACCGAGGGCTTCCTGACGGTCAATGTCTTCAGTGAGAATGGCTTTGACAAGATAGCCTGCATAGATGTCCATGGGGAAGACGCGGTCATACTCTCCACTCATGATGATGTGGCGTTCACCGCCCTTGATTCTGCAGTCAAGGTTGTAACTGCGGTTCTTACCCAAGAGGCGGGAGAAGTAGGAGTAGCTCGTGGAGAAATCATTCAAGCGGGGCGCAATCCAGCCGAAGGGTTCATCCACGTCGTCACCCTCGGGAATGGCACAAACTTCGGTGGAGAAGGCGCCGAGGAAATCTTCGAGGTCTGCCTTTTCACCGACGAAAGGATTACCGTTGATGATGCGCACGTGTTCCGTGCGTTTCAGATTGTCTCCCAAAACGTCTTTCAACGGAGCACCGATGAGCGTCTTCAGATAAGTCGGTTTCTTCAGCTCACTGCCTGCCACGGCGATGGTGCGAGTGAAATCCACGTGCCCCAAGCGCAGGAAGCGGCCGATGAAGACCACCGCCTCGGGACCAACGGTCCAAACGATTTCTCCCTTATTGATGGGATCGACCTGGTTGATTTGCACACCGACATTGCCTGAAGGATTGGGACCTTCAAAGATATCGACACACGCTTCGCTGACGGGGAGCAGCGGAGAGTTCACTTGCTCGGGCGAGATGCCGAGGTGCACCTTGGCGATGCGAGCCAAGAGTCTGATTCCCTCTTTGAAATCTTCTTCCTGACCGGCGCAAGCCACATTGAAATCGGATGCCAGAGGCATTTTGTTGAATGCCGAAACGAAAATGGCTTTCGGAGAGTCTGAAGGAGAAGCAATGACGTCGTAAGGACGCTGACGAACGAAAGCAAACAAACCGCTCTCCACCAGAAGTTTCACGGCGTCGGCAGCTGCACATTCGGCAGGCGACTTGGTGGCAAACTGTTTGTACTGCTGTGACTTGTCGGCTTGCACTTCAATTCTCAGAAGCTTACGGCGTTCCCCGCGAACCACGCGGCTGACAACACCGCTGACGGGCGACACAAACTGAATGGTTTCAGTGGCTTTGTCCACGAAGAGCGCATCGCCGACAAGGACGGTTGCCCCTTCCTTGACCACAAGTTTTGGTTGAACGCCGGTGAAGTCCGTGGGTCTGACAGCCACCACTTGCGGAAGCGGAAGCGTGGGCACGCTCTTACCGTTCGCACAATCGGATGCCAAGGCTGCTCCTTCCAAATTGAAGTCCAGCCCTTTCTTGAGTTTATATACCTTTTTCATTCACTGTAAAGAAGTGTGGGTTTTTAAAGAAAGATTTGCTTTGAACACCGCAAACAAACTTACACGACTAATGCACAAAAAAGCAAGAATCGGAAAACGTAACGAAAACTGAGGAAATCGAACAAGAGCCAAGCAAAAACGCTCCTGTGCACCTCAAACTTTTCGCACTTTGTGGCTTGTTCAAAGTTTTGCCCGCAAAAATAATTAATAAATCGTTATTTACAAACTTTTAAGGTTGCATTCTGTGCATCCAAGGCTGACTTTCGCGCCGAAAGGCACGCAACGAAAGCATTTTGGACTCCTATGTCACCGAAAAACTTCTTTTGCGGGGGGCATTCATGCTCTTAGGGACATATAAACGGGCACTGCTTCAAGACTGTGGCTTTCACTCTCTCAAATAATGGTGTCGATTTTGTGATTCTTAGATTCAATTGAACTAAAAGGCAAAGAAAATTACCAAACACATATAACATCTTTGTTTATTATTACACGTTTTACATGAATCATTAGTATTTTTGCCACATAAAACTTTTCGCAAAATGGCAAAAAACGACCTCAATAGATTGAAAGTGGTGCTTGTTGAACAGCACAAAACGGCAAAATGGTTAGCAGAACAAATGGGAAAAGACCCTGCGACTATTAGCAAGTGGTGTACCAACAAAGCACAGCCTTCATTAGAGACTATCAAAAAGATTGCAGAAATACTACAGGTCAAAATGAGCGACCTTGTTAGCAACGAACAACCTTAAAGCAGAGATCAAATGGCAGACAATAAGATAAATATTCGCAAACTGGAAGCTGACCTTTGGGAGTCGGCAGACTTGCTTCGTGCTGGAAGTAAACTTACATCGAGCCAATACTGTATGCCGGTATTGGCATTGCTCTTCTTACGCTATGCCTATAGTCGCTTCAAGATGGTGGAAGCAGAATTGCTGAAGAATCGTCCAAGTCGTGGCGGTCGTGTGATGCCTGTTGAAGCAAGTGATTTTGCGGCAAAGAGTGCGCTCTACCTTCCTCGTGAGGCTCAGTTTGACTATCTGGTCAATCTGTCAGACGACCAACCTTTGGGCGAGGCTGTCAACCATGCCATGACATTGGTAGAGGAGCAGAGCGAACAACTGACCGGTATTCTGCCTAAGTCATACACGATGTTCAGCGATGAGTTGTTGCGTGAGCTCCTGCGAATCTTCAACAATAAGACGCTGGACGAGATTGGTGGCGATGTGATTGGTCGCATCTATGAGTACTTCCTCTCGAAATTTGCTAAGGCAGTAGCCTCTGACGATGGTGTATTTTTCACTCCAAAGTCTTTGGTCAAGATGCTTGTTAATGTACTTGAACCCCAACAGGGCGTCATGCTTGATCCTGCTTGCGGTTCGGGAGGTATGTTCGTTCAAACCGGTGACTTCGTGAATGCAGGAGGCATGAACGCCAACACCCAGATGACCTTCTACGGTCAGGAGAAGGTGGAGTACAACGCCCAGCTATGTCTGATGAACATGGCAGTACACGGTTTGAATGGCAGGATTGTCTCTGGTGATGAGGCTAACTCCTTCTATCATGATGCACACAACTTGGCAGGCAAGTGTGACTACGTGATGGCGAATCCTCCATTCAATGTTGATAAGGTGAAAGCTGAGTCCGCATCTGCTGCCGGTCGTTTGCCATTCGGTCTGCCGGGTGTCAATGCTAAGACCAAAGAGATTGGTAATGCCAACTATCTGTGGATATCCTACTTCTACGCCTACCTCAACGACCATGGTCGGGCTGGCTTCGTCATGGCATCATCGGCAACGGATAGTGCCAATAAAGATCGTGACATTCGTGAGAAGCTTGTCCTGACAGGCGATGTGGATGTGATGGTCTCTGTGGGCAACAACTTCTTCTATACCCTCTCGCTCCCATGCTCACTGTGGTTCTTTGACAAGGCGAAACGCTTGGAGAACAAGAACCGTGTGCTCTTCATTGATGCCCGCAACTACTACACCGTAGTTGACCGCACCCTTAATGAGTGGACGGAGTGGCAGTTGAAGAACCTGCAAGCCATTGTCCATCTGTATCGTGGAGAGACAGAGAAATACCGCCAGTTGGTGGCTGAATACCATGACGCCCTTGATGGCAGAACCTTGCAGCAATGCGAGGAAGAGCTGGTAGCCATCAAGCAGGCAGCGAAGGATGCCGTAGCCAATGCTGTCCGAAAGGAGAAGAAGCAAGTGGAGCGTGAGCAGAACGAACGCATTGCTGAAGCAGAAGCTATGCTTGAGACAGCCCGTCAGCGCGAATGGCTCACTTCAAAGTTTGGGTTTGATGGCGAATATCAGGACGTTCTTGGTCTCTGCAAGATTGCCACGCTCTCAGAAATAGAAGAAAAGAACTACAGCCTTACCCCCGGTGCCTACGTGGGTGTAGCCGAGGTAGAGGACGATGGTGTGGACTTCCACGAACGCATGAATGAGATTCACTCAGAACTCGCTTCACTCAACAAAGAAGCCAACGTGCTAATGAGCGAGATCATGAAGGAATGGGAAAACCTTAACACAAAGTAAGTCATGGCAAACGAGATAAAACCAATAGTGCCAACCGATATTTCACCAACGGATGCAGTAGTCGGAAATTTGATGTCTGACCTTCGCCAAATCATTGAAGAAGCGCGAATCCATGTGGCATCTACTGCCAACTATGAACTTACCATGATGTACTGGCATATAGGTGAACGAATCAACCGTGATGTGCTTGGTAATGAACGAGCTGATTATGGAAAGCAGATTGTCGCGACAGTGTCACGACAATTGCAAGCATGGTATAGTAGCAAGGGCTTTGAGGAGAGAACAATTAGGAGAATGGTACAATTTGCGCAAGAATTCCCTAATTGGCAAATAGTGTCACCGCTGGTGTCAAAATTGTCTTGGACTCATTTCCTAACTAAAATTGTGCCGCAAGTGGCGGCACAAATACAGAACATCTACGGACAAAAAGGGAAAGAAAGGAGGATGAGGTATGAGGAAGACAATTAATATAGGCGATTTGGGTACTATCATTACAGGTAAAACACCTCCAACCACCAATAAGAGCTATTATGGTGATTATGCGGTGTTCATTAAGCCTACGGATATTTCCGAGCAAAGTAAATATACCTATGAGACAGAGGAAATGTATTCAAAACTTGCTGCGGAAAAGTATGAAAGTAGCTTAATTCCTAAAGGTGCTATTTGCGTTCCATGTATAGGTACAATAGGAACAAAGATGACGATGGCTCCTTGTGATTGTTATACCAACCAATCTATCAATTCTATCATTTGTAATGAGAACTATGACAATGAGTATGTCTATTATCTGATAAAGAATTTTTTGCCAGGATTAAAGGCATATAACTTGGGTACTGCATCAGGTAGAGAATATGTCTCAAAATCCAATTTCGAGAAGATTGAACTTGTTGCAGAACAAGATAAAGATATTCAAAAGAGAATTGGAGTAATCCTCTCTCGCTACGACTCATTGATAGAGAACTATCAGAAGCAGATAAAGTTGCTTGAAGAGGCAGCCCAGCGACTCTATAAGGAATGGTTCGTTGACCTCCACTTCCCCGGACACGAAAGCACCAACATAGTGGATGGAGTGCCGGAGGGATGGGAGATTGTCACAATAAACGATGTGACATCCAAAATTACCACAGGTCTAAATCCTCGCAAGAATTTTGTACTGGGTAATGGAAATAATTATTATGTCACAATTAAGAATATGGCTAATAACACCATCTACCTTGATGATAAATGCGACAAGATAGATGATGAGGCAATTGAAAAGATAAATAAACGCTCTGATCTTAAAACTGGTGACATTTTGTTTTCTGGTATTGGAACCATAGGTCGAGTTTGTCTCATTGATATTCCAACAAACAATTGGAATGTAAGTGAATCCGTTTTCACATTACGAGCAAATGACATGGTGTCAAAAGAGTTTATGTACCTACTGCTATTGGGAACTGATGTACAGAATTATTGTCAAGCTCACGCACATGGGGCGGCTCAAAAGGGAATACGAATGGCAGATTTAAAGGCTTTTAAATTCTCTCTTGCTCCAAGAGAAGTTATGCAAGACTTTACACGTATTGTTAATCCATATATAAATATTGTCTCACGAATCCAATCCCAGCTCCGCCTCCTCACCGAAGCCCGTGACCGCTTGCTTCCCAAACTGATGAGCGGCGAGATAACGGTATAAAGACCTGACGATATGACAGAAAAGAAGCTGAAATATATTGAGGGCGTAGGTTGGCGTTACGAAACGGAGCACAATCAGAAACGCCGGTTCGTAGGTCATCGATACAATGACGTGGGAACGTATCTCGTCACCATCATTGTGAAAGGGCGTAATCCCGTCTTCGGTACTATTGCGGGCAATATCAAGGCACAACCTTCCGACACCAACTATCCAGCCACAATGCTCTCCCCCTTAGGCGAGAGGGTATTAAACGAAGAACTACCCAAGATTCATGCCATATACCCTATGGCGGAGATATGGTCGCCCGTATGCATCATGCCAGACCATATCCATCTCATCATTCGCATTAACAGCCTCTTGCCGCCCAAGAAACACCTCGGCACCATTGTGGGTGCATTCAAGGGAGGAGTGAGCAGAGCTTGGGGTGGAGGCACCCTCTTTGAAGATGGCTACAATGACCGCATACTCATGCGAGATGGGCAGTTTAAGAACTGGACTGCTTATCTGCGTGCTAATCCCTATCGCTGGTTAGTGAAGCATGAATGCCCGCATCTGATGAAACGCTCGCATTGTGTCGTGATAGATGGCATCCGCTATGGTGCTTTCGGTAACTTCCTGTTGCTGAGGTATCCCGAGAAGGTGCAGGTGTTCTTTCATAGGAGCATGGAAGAAAATGGGCAGACAGTGGCTACGGAGCAGACGCTTTTCTGGCAAAGGGAGCATGAGCAACTGATGGGAGCTGCCGCACAAGGCGATGTGCTGGTAACGCCAGGTATCAGCGAATGTGAGAAACGCATCAAGAACGAATGTCTGCAAGAGCGATACCCTCTCATCCATATACAAGACAAACCCATCGGGCAGTACTGGAAACCAGAGAAACGCCGCTTTGAGGCATGCGTGGCAGGCACTCTTCTCATTCTTGCACCATGGCAGGAAGACCAGAATGGGGATAGCGATTATGCACGTTTCCATAACCTCAACAGCCTTGCTGCTGCCATCTGCTCACTTGATGTTGAAACAGCAATGAAGATCACGACAAGCTGACGCTTGTCGAACAGGGACGACAAGATGGCGACAAGCTGACGCTTGACGGACAGGGGCGACAAGATGGCGATAAGCTGACGCTTGACG
>NZ_JADYUH010000036.1 GCF_021531665.1 Prevotellamassilia timonensis | reverse complement strand
CGGAAAGTGTTCCGAAAGGTTAAAAATGTTAATGTCAAATCGCCGAAAAAACGCTCAAAATTGTTGGATTTTTGGAAGCCTACCCCAACCCCTCCCTAAAGGGAAGGGCTTTTCAAAAGCCTACCCACAACCCCTCCCTAAAGGGAAGGGCTTTTCAAACTTCAACATGATGTTCCGTGCTGGGTTCTGTGTAGGGTTTGAAACGCCTCAATGTAGGGTTTAATGCATAGTTTGTGTATAGTTTGTGTATAGTTTGGGGCACAAACTATACATTTCGCAACTGACGGAGAATCAGCACGATGCAGGGTTGAATGTAGGGTTTGTGTATAGTTTGCAGAGTTTTTTTGTTTTCCCTTTTTTATACGTATATAGGTGTTGCGCGTGAGTTCAAAACTCTGTAGCAGGGAGTCAGCCTTCACCGTTTTTGGCTCAGCCTTCACCGTTCTCTGCTCAGCCTTCACCGTTCTTGGCTCAGCCTTCACCTTTCTTGGCTTTCACGTCGCGCGGTCATCCGTGGGCGAAAGGCGGTCGGACATGAAAAAGAGTGGGGCGGATGCGGTGAATGGCATTTTGTCCATCAACCGCATCCGCCTCACGCGAATCAATATGTTCATTTTGTGCATCTATGAATGCACGCGAATGTTCCAAAAAGCGCGCCTACACATTCCCCAGGCGCAGCCGGATTCAGTGCAACTCGGGGTGAGTGGCGACATACTTTTCAAGACCTGCGTAGGTCGCGGCAGAAACCGGCACCAAGGGGAGACGCAAGACGTTCTCCGCACGTCCCAGCACGTGGAGCAGGGACTTCATTCCGGCGGGGTTGCCGTCACAGAACAGCAGCGGATAGCAATCGTGGAGTTGTCGATGAATCTCTCTCGCTTTTTCCGTTTCTCCGGCGATGGCAGCGTGTGTCAGGTCGGCGAAAGCCACGGGGTAGGCGTTGGAAACGACTGAAATCACGCCCTTTGCCCCCAGGGTGCAAAGTGTGAAAGCCAAACCATCGTCGCCGCAGAGAACCTCAAAACCTTCAGGTGCGCCGAGGATGATTTTCTCAATCTGAGCCACATTGCCCGATGCCTCTTTGACTGCCACCGCGTTTGGACAGTCCGTGGCGATGCGAAGCGTGGTGGCTGCTTCAATGTTTACGCCCGTGCGTCCCGGTACGTTGTAAATCACCACGGGCAGGGGACTTGTTTCGCACACTGTCCGATAGTGCTGATAGAGACCTTCTTGCGAGGGCTTGTTATAGTAGGGCGCGACCACGAGGATGCCGTCAAAACCGGTGAGGTCGGTGTGTTGGATTCGTTCGCAAACGTTTGCGGTGCAGTTTCCGCCGAGTCCGAGGAGCAGGGGAAGACGTCCTTGGTTGACTTCCCGCACGCAGTTCATGACCGCCTGCTGTTCGTCTTGCGAGAGGCAGGGCGTCTCCGCCGTGGTGCCCAAAACGCAGAGAAAATCAGTTTTTCCCTCAATTTGAGATTTCACCAAAGCAGAAAGAGCTTTGAAGTCAATGCTACCGTCGGAAAGGAAAGGAGTGACGAGGGCTGTTCCCGCGCCTCTGAAAGGATTGTTTTTTTTCATGTTGGTCAATGCTGTTGCACTTTCATGGTGCAAAAATACGGGTTCGGCAGATAAGAAAAAAAGGAAAGGAAGATTTTTTGCGCAAAACGCACCATCAGAGTGCCTTTTCTGCGAAGAAGAGTTTGTAAAATGGGAAATGAGAGTCGCATGAAGACAGCGTCTGCATTCTTCCCATTCCAACTGTCTGAAGCAGCGCGTAGAAGCCGGAAATCAGAGAATACTTTCCTCTTCTCCTCCGCTAAGTAATATGAAAATAATAAGTTGCGTCAGATTTTCAAAGATGATGCAGTTTTTTTGAGGATTAAAATAAATATATCAGAAAAATTGCGGAAATAATTAATAAATCCATATATTTGCGCATTCTTATTTCAAATTTCATTTACTAACCTTAAAACTTCTTAGAAATGAGACACACGTATTCATTCTGGAAATTATTCTTCTTTCCAGCTTTGACATTCGGAATTTATCCCTTGGTGAAATTCACGTAAATGGGTGACGACATTGGAGCTCTTGACCACAAGTCCGCTGTTCCCTATTGGGTTGTGGCGCTTTTTTTAGCTCCCCTCACCCTGGGTATCTTTCCACTTGTTTGGTGGCACAAGATGTGTAGCAGAATTGGTGCTCTCGGTCCTTCCAATGGTTTCAGCGCTGCTTCTTTCTGGGGTTGGAACGTTTTGGGTATCTTCATCTTGATAGGTCCGTTGGTATTTTTGTGGAAGCTCTGCAACGCTCTCAACTCTCTCAGAGAAAAATCTGTAGCTTAATTCGTGATGGTTTCTTGGAACTCCGTATTCTAAAGTCTAAATCATTTTTTCATAGGCAGCCTTGCGCAGGAATATCCTCCGTGAGGCTGCTTTTTTGTGGTTCACTTTCTCCACATCGCTGAAAGAGTTCTGCAAGCACTATCGTAATCTTGCATTTGCCGGTTGACTCTTTAGAATCAGAAAACCATTGCCTTTGAACTGCAAAAGGCGGTTTCTTGAAATATTTTGAGTACTTTTGCCTCGACATAAATTTTTCAAATACACGATATGACACGACATACATGTATCATTCGCTCCCTACAGACAGGGCGGTTGGTTTTTGCGCTCCCCTCTCTAAGCTCTAAGCTCCCCTCTCTCGTTCGTGGTCTGAACATCTTATTGCTATTGCTTTGCATAGGAACTTTGACTGCGTCGGCAGCCCCCCATTTCGACATCTACTCGGTGAATGATATGCGGAGTTTCCGCACTGCCGTAGAGAATGGTCAGGCTGACGCTACTGCCAGACTGATGAACGACATCACCTTGGATGAGTCCAACTGGTTGCCGATAGGCACCGACTATGAATTTACAGGTGAATTCGATGGTTGCAATCATACCATCTATGGACTCCGACAGAAAGACCGCAGTTATTATGGCGGTCTGTTCGGGCAGTTAAAGGGTGGTATCGTCAAGAACCTTTATGTCCACAACCCCGATATGTATTACGATGTGGCAGCCCACTATGTGGGCACCATCTGCGGTTTTGCCACAGAGGGCACGAGGCATTCCAAGATACAGAACTGCCACGTGACAGGCGCCGTAGTGCAGGGTCGCTCCAACAGTTGGTATTGGGGCGGCATTGTCGGCAAGGCGGATGTGGGCTCTGAGGTGACCAACTGCACCTTCCAAGGCAAGGTGTTTGGCAAGAGCGAGATTGGCGGCATCGTGGGTGAGTTGAACTCCGGTGCCTCCGTCGAGGGTTGTATCCTCAAGAGTGGGTCAATAGTCCAGGGATGGAGTGATTATGTGGGTGGCATAGTGGGCTATCTGGAAGACACGGAGACCTATATCCGTAACTGCTTTGTGCAGGACGGAAGCGAGATTAGGATTACCGAAGGCAGCGGAGTTAACTGCGGCAAATATATCGGCTGCAATTATGGCGGCACCACCTACAACTCCTACTGGGTGGGCAACCTGGCCTATTACCCCACAGACAGAACCTATATTGGCGATAATAATACAACCATGTGGGAGGTGGAAGTGGTAAACATCGACAATCTCTCGTCGCCCACGGATATCACCATCTATAATGACATCGGCGCCACCTACGCTTATTATACGCGCCGCATCAAGAACGGGGCCTTTGCTAACACGTCGTCGGTGAGGTCCATCCGCTTTGCCGACTATTCGTCCGGAGGCGGCGAGCAGGCTTATAAGTGGATAGGCATGGAAATAGAAGACTATGCCTTTGACAACTGTCCGCAGCTGGAAGCCATCTACATGAGCTATACCATGCACTCAGGCAGAAACCATACCGTGATGCTCGGCCCCGGCGATGTGTATCCGTCGGGCAGCAATGCCTTTTCCAACTGTCCGAAGCTGAAGATATATGTAGATTTGTCGCTCTACGATGCCTTTGTGAATGATTCACGATGGAGTCCGTATAAGGACATCATCGTGCCCACCACCTCAATGCGTGTGGCGGAATTTGAGGTGAGCGGAGTGGCATACAACCGCAACCATCAGAAGAACGGAAGCGGTGACCCCGTGACACAGACGGGCTCGGGTGGCAAGACCGTTTACCAGATGCACGTGGTGGGAGCAGCCTCCGACCTCAGCTCATCCTACAACGGACTGGCCATCCTCTATAACGACCCGGGAGAGACCTACGCCTACTGCACCACAAGGGTATTGCCCGAGGCTTTCATGGGAAACACAGACCTGTATGCCGTGAGACTCTATGACACCATGTCGGGCAGCACCTACACATCGCCACAGTTTACCATCGGCAGCCGTGCCTTTGCCCATTGTCCCAACCTCAAGACCATCGACCTGGTGTATGGCAACAAGAGCGCCAACTGCTATACAGCCCTGTTGCCCGACGAGGTGACGCCCGAGGACACGACCATGCTCACAGGCTCCGACCATGCCTATATCCGCGTATGGCCCGACAAGGTGGAGGCATTCAAGAACCACGATAAATGGAAGCACTATGCCGACCGCATTGTGGCATGGGAGCAGGTGGCACGCGAATATCCCAATGTCGATGGACTCACCTACGAGGGATTTCTCGAGGCACCCAGCGGACAGAGACTGGACAATACAGACCTCTGCAGCACCACTGCAGGGCATAACGACATATTGGCAAGCAAGCTCAGTGCCCATGCCAACGATTTCGTCAGTCTGGACGTAAACAGTTTCCTCTCGTCGCCATCGGGCAGTAGCATCTACTATACCCATGTGAACAACGCCAGCAACCATTATCTGAGAGAAAACAAGGGCGTGGTGACCGTCTACAACGATATCGGAGCGACATACAAGTACAGGACGGTGATGATAGACTCGCTGGCATTCAAGCGCAATCCCTACGTCAGACAGATTTGCTTTGCTGACTGCTACAGCAATACGGGCAAGACCTACGAACCCCTCCAGATAATGATACAGAAGGGGGCATTCATAGGATGCGATAACCTGCGCACCGTAGACCTCGTTTACCAGAAATATATGGGTACCAATACCATAGAACCGCTCACGCCGAAGCAGGTGGTGCCCGCAAAGGGAATAATAGAAGACAACCAGCGCATCTATTTCCGTGTGAGTCCCGACCAGCTGGCCGCCTTCAAGGGCGATGCTAACTGGGCGCAGTATGCCGACCATATCGTACCCTACACCAACAGTTATGACATCTATACGGTGGACGGGGTGGTTTACAACTACTTCCCCGTGCTCAGCGAAGAGATCAAAAACACCGAGAGCGGATGGAACAAGTACTATTACTCCAACAAGCACAACGAGGCATTCCGCAAGGACTATATCACCCTGCGGTCCGGTCACGGAGCGTTCAACATGAAAGACATACTGACCTCCGACACCCTCTACAACAGTAAAGAGGTGTGGTATCTGCAGATTGCCGGAGTGGACAACGATGCCCTCGACGGGAATGATGGCAAGATGACCATCTACAACAATATCGGTGCCTATTATGACTATAAGACCATAGCCGTGGATGCCATGGCATTCCGCGATAACACCCATATCAAGTCGGTAGGGTTCTCTGACCTGAGCAGCGGATTTGCAAGCAACGATGCCACACAGATAGGACTGATATTGCCCAACCGTGCCTTTGAGGGATGCACAAACCTCAAGTATATAGACATGGTGTACTATGTGACAGACGGCACTAACCATTACGAGGCCCTGGGACCCAAGAACATCATTGTGGGCGACAGCGTGTTCAATGGCTGTCCCGATGACTTCGAGATACGAGTGACGGCAGAACGATATGGCGAGTTCGTGTCGGACCCGAACTGGTCGCAATACCGTGACCATATCGTCATCTACGACTATACGCCCACGGATGCCAGCCCCATGGTGGTGGATGGCGTGACCTACGAATATGCCGCACATCTGCTCAATGGCTATTCCACCCAACAGAAGGCCTACATGGCATGGTCGCTCTGGAACCTGCCCGTGCAGATGATCAAGTCGGTGGTGATGACAGCCCTCTTCACCTCAGCCATGCCTGCCGTGGGAGCACTCTCTTCGTTGCAGTATGGTCTGGGGGCATTTGCGCAGACCTTTGCCTACGAATATGCCGCCGCCGCTGCCACCTACGGACTCTCGGTGAGTGCTTATTTTGCCGAGCAGGTGGCCTTCACGGGTTTGCAATACGGCACCGAGATACTCCTGACGGAGATGGGATGCGGCTATCTCGGCAATACCATAAACCTCGGTTTCAATGCCGCCTTCTATGGAATAGTGGGCGGACTGCAGGCTGCCACCATGGGACTGGCACAGGCATCGCTCGCGCAGAGATTAGCGACAGGACTCGCGCAGACGGGCAAGGACTTCGCCATCGGCAACACCTTCCAAATGTTGAACCTCTATTCCGCCTACCAAGCCTTTGCCTCTTCCGACGACCCCGTGGAACTGGAGGCCACAAACAGCGACCCGAGTGCTGACCTCATCGGCCAGATGCTGTCCAACCACAACACCGCCATGAACTGGTGGAGCGGTACTGCCAAAAACCGCAAGATTGACAATGTGTACCACCTCTATATCGGCAAGGTGGACAATGACTATCTCAAAAAATACGATGGCGAGATGCGCATATACAACGATGTGGGCGCCACCAACCATTACCGCACCGTGGGCATGGACAGAAAATGTATGAGAGGCAACCAGAATCTCAAGAAGATTACCTTCCAGGACATCAAGGGCTGGGGAGCCTTCGGTGATGCCAAGACCACATTCCAGATGGCCGTGCCCGACAGCGCATTTGCAGGATGCACCAACCTGGAGCGCCTCAACATGTTTATGGAATGTACCGACGGCACCAACTCCACCCGTGCGCTGGGACCCGACAATTTCTGCCTCATGGGCACCCATGTCTTTGACGGATGCCCCAACCTGAAGGTATATGTGAGTCGCGACCGCTATGATGAGTTCAAGAACGACTCTATATGGTCCAAGCTGACCATCGTAGTGGACAAGGATTATGAGGAACCCGTGGCTGGCAGCGCCTGGGGAGCCTACTACGGCTATAATTTCGACCAGGGCTCGCTCTGGAGCATTGACGATGTGGACGGCAATACCGTCTACAACATGCACATCGTGAAACCCGACAACGACTATCTCTCGCAGCATCACCGGCTCACCGCCGTGACCGACTATGGATCGTATTTCAACTACAATACCACCTACGTGAATGCCCATGCCTTCCAGGGCAACGAGCACCTGCAGCATATCAACTTCAGCGATACCTATTACAGTACGTCACGATGCTATACGACACCGTCGTATGAATTCAGAGACTCCTGCTTCGCCGATTGCCCCAATCTCAATCGCGTGGACATGTATTACCTCTATCGCACCACCCGCCCCTTCCGGTTGTTACCCCTCACGCCTTCACAAGTCAAACTCCGCAAGGATGTGTTCGGCAATTCGCCGAAGGTGCGTTTCAATGTCTTCGCCGACAAATATGCCGAATTCCTGGGCGACAAGGAATGGGCGAAATACATCAAGCAGATAAGACCGAACCTTATCCGGCTGAAAGACGAGACAATGAGGGAGGCTTGTGTATACTACCGCTGCTCGGTGGAAGGAACCTATCCGATGGAACCGCTCTATCAGATTCCTATGGAGAATGACTCCGTGCCGGGAATGTTTGTAGCGAAAGAAAGCCCAGGATTCTATGGATTCCATAATGTGACCGATTTCGACGAGTTCAAATATTGGGGGCCCTTGGGGCTTAAGAAAATACCTGGTGGTGCGTTCAAACAGTGGTATGATCTCAATACCATCACTATCCCTGAATCGGTAGAGAGTATCGGGAGGTGGGCTTTCCATGACTGCAGGAGTCTCTATAACCTGATTGTGCCGGCTTCTGTCAAGTGGATCGGATCGGGGGCATTCGGTTTCGATTTTTCTATATTGAAGCCCGAGAATCGTGAATGCCCATACCACATCCATTTCAGGTCAGAGACTCCTCCTGAGGGTCTTTTGCATAGCTTACCTGAACTGAATGAAATGTACGAAAAAGGTTTTGAATACAAGATTTTCGTGCCTGCCCAGAGTTTGGCAGCCTATAAGAAGGCAGTGTCTCCTTGGTATGTTACCTATGTGTATCCCGAAGACGGCAGCCTTGATGCCTATCGCGAGATAGACATGCAGGGACAGCCGGGCACGCTGAAAGACAAGTTGGGGTATAAAGTAGAATACAACGATGACAAGAGAAGGAATGTCTTCAAATACTACAACCCTTATCTTGACAGCCTGAGAGTGGTCGGACCCATCAACAGTGCGGATGTCGAACTGATGGTCATGATGGCCAAGGAGTATGGCCTGACCTATCTCGACCTGAGCGATGCCTCGCTGCCTGTCGCCAATCAGTCCTTCGGTGACGCCAATATTGGAGGCAGCTACATCAATGGCGAGGTCTTCAAGGATTGTCGCGACCTGCAGACCCTCATCTTGCCTTCATGCGTCAGAATATGCGACCAGGGTGTGGTGGCCAACTCCTCAATCAGCACCCTCGTCTGTCCCGGCTTAACAGTGCTGGGAGAGGAAGAACTGGCATATTCCAGCGTGAAGGACCTCATCATGTGCGGCGACAAAAAGGTGTCCCTCGAGGAGGCCGTGGGCGACCGCAAGGGGGAGATAGACCTTTATGTGCCCTACGACCTTAATGCTGCCTATTCTACAGACGAGGGCAAGCAGGTGTTCAAGCACATCTATTCGCCCTATCTCGACAATGAGGTGTTCCGCATACTGTCATCGCGCGGCTATTACAACTTCAGCAAACTGGGACTGATGAAATCTACCCACAACTGGTTTACGGGTTCTTCCATTCGCCATTTCGATGAGTTGTACACGGCCATCAACGATACGGCACTCATCGACAGATGCTTTGCAGACTGCCGCCAACTGGAGTCCATATCTCTGCCTACCACCATCACCTACATCGACAACAGCGCATTCAGCGGTTGCGAGAAACTCAGGGTCATCAACGTGTTCTGCGCCATCCCGCCGCGATTGGAGAGCGAGAATGTCTTTGACGACCTGCCCGATGATTATGTAATCAAGGTACTCAGCAGCAACGTGAAGGCTTATCTGAAGGCATGGCCCGAGAAGGTGGCACGCCATATCGTGAACTTCGCCAATGCCGACCCCGTGGTGGAAATCCATGTGTCCAAGCATGGCACACTGGCTGACTCGCTCAATGTGAAACTGGACGAGAGCAAGATGGTGATTGCCAACGGCAACTTCGGCATATATCGCAAACTGCGCGTCTCGGGAGAGCTTGACCCCTTCGACATCAACATGCTGGCATCCATGGCGGGACAGTTGAGATACAAGGATGGGGATATGGTGGACAGTGATGTGCCTCTCACTAATATTGTACCCGACGTGATGCCTGCCAATGCCAACCTCAGGTATCTCGACCTCAGCGATGCCGTGCTCGTGGATCAAAATGGTAACAGGATGACACAGTTCTATACCACACAGTTCCAGAACTGCGACGCGTTGGAGACCATCATCCTTCCGCGCTCCCTGGTCACCCTGCCCAAATACGCCCTCGCGCATTGCAACAAACTCAAGCATATCGTGCTGGGCGAAGATACAAGGGTGCTGGCAGACCAGTCGGTGACCAACTGCCCGCGCCTCACTTATCTGACAACGTTCCATCCCAACCTCACCTTCGAGGGCAGCCCCTTCACATCGGGATATACGGTAGATACCTTGTTCTGTGCAGCGGTTGACCATCCCAAACTTGCTGCCATGTCCGGTGTGCAGAAGTGGATGAAGAGCGTGTATACCGCCTATCAGGACCTTGGTTTGATGAAGGCTTTTGCCACCCACGGTGTCCAGACGGAGCATAACCTGGGCGAGGTGAAGAGCTTCCGCAACTATTTCAAGAACAACCAGGAAGTAAAGGACCTGACTGCCCTGTCACGCTGTTTCAGGGTAACTGAACTGGATGACGGAAGCTTTGCGGACTGCAAGAATCTCAAGCGCATAGCCATGCCCGACAGCGTGGTCAAGATAGGAAGCCGACTCTTTGAGGGGTGCGACTCGCTGCGCTATATCGACTGGCAGACGAACCGACATGCCGTGATGACGACCGTTGATCGCAGCGACCCCGCAAGCCCGTTCTATGGCATGCCTGACCGAACGCTTATCTATTGCCCGCAAACAAGCGGACAAACCCTCGATGCCAACGTGATTAACACGGCTGACCCAGAGTCGTGGGAGGCAACGAAAATCGTACTCGACGATACACAACCCGTTGAGATACCATACCCCTTCATCACCGAAGAGGCTTCCATCAAGCGCACGTTCACCATCGGAAAGAAGTCGACGGTATACCTACCCATGGCTCTCGACGAGACAGCCGTGGCTGCCCTCGGCGCCTTCTACCAATATCAGAAATATGACTATGTAAACGAATGTATCGTGTTCAGGCGAGTCAGCACCACAGAGCCCGGTGTGCCCTATCTCTTCCTGCCGGCAAAGGAAACCATAGAGGCATCTGGCAGCATACAGGTGGACAAGACCATACCGATGCGCGAGGTGGGCGACGGCATGTTCGGCACATGGGAAGGCAAGAAATGGTATGAAAACCCATACGACATCTATGGCTATTCGTCGGCAGTGTCGGAGAAATACCCCAACGGACAGTTCGTAAGGGTGGGTGCAGGAGCGTCTGTAAGACCCATGCGCGGATGGTTTAAGCTCAGCACCGCCGCCTCTGCCAATGCCCGTGTGTTGGGCGTGCTCTATGAAGATGACGAAACAATTACAGGCATCATAGAGATGCAAGATGGGGAACCTGTGGATGACGGAACACTTGTAAACGTGTATTCCGTAGGCGGTAATGTGGTGCGGACATCAGTAAGCGCCGACAACTGTCTCGAGGGCTTGCCAAGCGGCATATATATAGTGAAGGGCAAGAAAATCATTGTGCCATAACAATCCATAGCAACACTACTTTAAGTGTTCATGACAATAACACGAAATACTAATATGAAAGCAACAAACAACAAAAAGGCAAAACGGTATATAAAACCCGAAATCAGCTGCTGCACCATCGAGCCCACTTATCTTGCGATGAGTAGTAGTGAATATTATGAGAAAGACATAACTCAATCTGAAGAATTTTATGATGGAGAGTTAGAATGACAATGTCCCTTATTATAAATAGCCGTTGTTCAACGGCTATTTATAGTATACAATTATCCTACATGTTCAAAGCAAAAAGCAATTATCCGTATGCCCGAAGTGCGGAAAGCCCTTTGAACGCAAAAAATGAGGAGAAAATTTGTGCTGGAACGTTCAAAAGCCTATATTTGCAGCGAAAACATTAAAGTCGTGACGTATGCGGAACCCCGCACGTTGTCATGCCGCCTCAAGATTTGCCCATGAAAAAAGTCTTACTCCTTATAGTTTTTCTTGTTGTTCCCTTCGCTGTGAACGCCGCTCAGATGCAGAATCCGGATTTGATCTCCGTGGTCGGCAACTTAGGTCCTGAAGACGGAAATGCTCCAGTCATCACCGCCAAGGGAAACATGGTTCGCGTCCAAAATGCAGACGGAAAAACGCTGGAAGTTTTTGACATCACCGGTCGCAAGATTGCTTCCCTGCGCATTGACTCTCCCGACCGCAGTTTCAATTTGAAGTTGCGCCGCGGGCTCTATTTGCTTCGCGTTGATGACGTTTCGCGCAAAACAATGGTGAACTAAGCTTCCGATTGTTCCTTTTTTCACACTCGCTTCCTCATGTCAGAAATTTCGGACAAGAGCTTGATAGAACGCCTTCTCAATCCGTCCACACGGGAGGAGGCGTTTCGCATTTTGGTGGAGCAGGAAGGACCGCGACTCTACAATCTCGTGCGGCGTATCGTGCAGTTTCACGACGATGCCGACGACGTCATGCAAAACACCTTCCTCAAGGCTTGGATGGCTTTGGACACGTTTCGTGCAGAGAGCAAAGTCAGCACGTGGCTCCACCGAATCGCCATCAACGAATGCCTGACCCTTCTTGGAAAACGCCGCCCCATGCAAAGCCTTGACGGAGAAGCGGAAGAACTCTCGGCGGAAATCAAAAACCTGGAAGGAGACACCTATTTCGACGGCGACGCCGCGCAGCTCAAACTCCAGGAGGCCATTGACACCCTGCCCGAGAAACAACGCATTGTCTTCAATCTGAAATATTTTGAAGAAATGAAGTATGAAGAAATGAGCGCCCTGCTCGGAACTTCCGTGGGTGCGCTCAAGGCATCCTATCACCTCGCGGTGAAAAAAATTGAACAAATCTGCAAGGAAGAAGACTGAAAATCAGAGGAAGGCAGAAGATTTTTTTCACGTTTTCTAAACCTTTTCTCTTTTCCTGCGTCAAACATACAGACGGACAAAGAAATAGCCGTTGCCGGAGACACCTGACGAACCATGTTCCGGTCTATATATAATAATGTATGGTTCGGTTTCACCGACCGCATTTCAAATTCAAACCACACAGCATCATGCAGACCCATCCTTTCAACTCAAGCGAAAATCCGCAAGCACAGGCTTCGCCGCTCGGCGAGGGATTTTTGGACAATGCCGCTCTGAAGGTCTCACCTTTTGTGGTGCCGGAAGGATATTTCTCCGAACTGAGCCGTCGCGTCATGGAACGCATCCGTCGTTCTGAGGAAGCGCGCCGCGAAGTATTCCGAGCTCCGTGGTATGTCAGCAAAATGCCCTACATTGCCGCGGCTTGCATCGTTGCCCTTTCCTTCGTCATTTCTTCTGTGCAGGACACGCTCGGCACAGACGTCAGCAGCGTCATCGTCTCAGGAAACAGTGCCGCCACCGTGCAAGACGGACTTGGCGTCTCGGTCGCCGAGGCGGACAAAGCCTACGACTATCTCATGATTTCCGGTGGCGTGGACGAGTTCCGCCCGTGAAAAACGCCCTTTGAAACCATTCCCTCCCACTCAAACATCATCGTTTTCAGATTGTTTTTTTCAAAAACGTCTCCATCATGAAACGCACCCATTTTTTCTCTCTCAGCACTTTCTTCCTGCTTCTGTTCCTCGCTTTGGGAAGCGTACAACCCCTTTCTGCACAGCCGCAAGGTCCGCGCCCCAGATGTGAGCGGGGAGGAGGAAGCCGTCACGGAAAAGCCTTTGACTTGAAGAAATTCCAAACAGAACTGTCTGCTCACATCACGAAAAAGGCAGGTCTCACCAACGAGGAAGCAGAACGCTTTTTCCCGCTCTTCTTCCAAATGAAAGCGGAGCAACGCTCGCTCATGCACAAAAAAGAAAAAGCCATCCGAGTCGCAGCCAAAAGACCCGGCATCACGGAGAGCGAGTGTCAGAAAGTCATTCGACAACTCAACGCCATTGATGAGAAATTTCAGAAAGTGGAAGGCACCTATTCCAAACGACTCATCAAAATCATTGGCGCAAAAAAGTATCTCAAAGTTCTGCAAGCAGACCGCAGTTTCGGACGTGACGTGTTCAGAAGAATGACCTCCGGACAGCACAGAAGAAAATGAAAACTGACAGAACACCCTGAAGGGGTGTCTTTGACAACACGCCTTTACAAAAAGATTGGAACCGTTGCAGGTTTCAATCTTTTTGTGGTTTCAGTGGCTGGCGAACGGGTTAAAATATGTATCTTCGCAGGCGAAAACAATCGCACACTTCAGAGCACGTTTTTTCTATGAAACTGATATTGATGACCACCCCTTCCTTTTTTGTGGAAGAGCATCAGATTCTGAATGCTCTCTTTGAAGAAGGGCTGGAAAGGCTTCATCTCAGAAAACCAAACACCGAACCCGTCTATTCAGAGCGCCTGCTGTCGCTCATTTCCGAGCAACATCGGAAGAAAATTGTGGTGCACGACCATTTCTATCTGAAACAAGAATATGGTCTTAGGGGAATACACCTCAATCATCGCAACCCCGAACCTCCCTCCCGCTACAAAGGACATCTCTCCGTCTCCTGTCACTCGGCAGAAGAAATTGTCGCACACAAAAAAGCGTGCGACTATGTCTTCCTCTCGCCCATTTTCAGCAGCATTTCCAAAGAACAGTACCCCTCAGCCTTCACCACGGCAGAACTCAAACGACTCGCGGAACAAAAAGTCATTGACCGGAGAGTCATGGCACTGGGAGGCATCAGCCTCGACCGCATCAAAGACGTCAAAGAACTCGGCTTCGGAGGCTGCGTCGTGCTCGGAGACATCTGGAACCGCTTTCAACTTCACACCACATCTGACTTCAAAGACCTGATCACTCACTTCCGCCGTTTGTTGCGGGCAGCAGAGTGAACAGGTCTCTGCTTTTTGAGAAGAAACCGACCTGCTTCGGAAGGGCTCGTTCGCTGATGCAGAAAGTCAAACCGCAGAAAATCATTCATTCACTCAAATAACTTTTTTTACTCAAAACCGATGGACAACCGTAGTTTTACCGTCTTCTCAGGCACCGCCTCACGCTATTTGGCAGAAAAAATCTGTGAGGAACTCCAATGCCCGCTTGGCAATCTCACCGTGACTCGCTTCGCCGACGGAGAGTTTGAAGTGTGCTATGAAGAAAGCATTCGAGGACGCGACGTCTTTCTCGTGCAGAGCACCTTCCCCAATTCTGACAACCTGATGGAACTGCTCCTCATGATTGATGCTGCCAAAAGAGCCTCCGCACGCAGCATCTGTGCCGTCGTCCCCTATTTTGGCTGGGCGCGCCAGGACAGAAAAAGCAAACCTCGCGTCAGCATCGGCGCGAAACTTGTTGCTGACCTCCTCAGCGTTGCCGGAATTGACCGTCTCATGACCATGGACCTCCACGCAGACCAAGAACAAGGATTCTTCAACGTGCCCGTTGATCACCTCTACGCTTCAACCGTCGTGCTCCCCTATATCCAAAGTCTCAACCTCGACAAACTTTGCATCGCCACACCTGACGTTGGTGGTTCCAAACGTGCCGCTTCCTACGCCAAATATCTTGACTGCCCCATGGTGCTCTGCAACAAGAGCCGCAAAAAAGCAAACGAGGTGGCTGACATGCAAATCATTGGCGACGTCAAGGGAATGGATGTCGTCCTCGTTGACGACATCGTGGACACCGCCGGTACCATCACGAAAGCCGCTGACCTCATCATGCAGCACGGAGCGCGCAGCGTCAGAGCCGTCGCAAGTCACTGCATCATGTCAGGACCGGCTGACGAAAGAGTTCAAAACTCCGCACTCGAAGAAATGGTCTTCACCGACAGCATACCTTATCGCGGAACCTGTCCCAAGGTGAAAGAAATTTCAGTCAGCGGAATGCTCGCCGAAACCATCCGCAGAGTGATGGACAACGAAAGCATTTCTTCGCAATATCTCATCTAAGAGTAACATTCGTTTTCCCCCAAAAAAGCGGGACTGTGAGTCACTTTTTCGTGAAACACAGTCCCGCTTGTTTGGTGTGATTCTCTCATTTGTTCTCTTTCCCGGCGTTTTGCATTTCCTCGGGAGAGAGAATTTTTTGTTGTGTGCTGAAACGGTTGCGCTTGTGAGTCGCCGGTGCCGGCGCGGCACTGCCGGGTGAGGGGAGGGGAGTGGAGACCACGGGTCGTCCGCCGTAGGCAGCCCACCGCTGCAGCACAGCCTCCACGTAGTGATAGGTTTCGCTGCCAATCATGTAGCCGTGCGTCACCACAGGGTCGCGGTAGAAGCGAGGCTGCTCCAGATGGAGCACGAACGGTGCGACGCTCGCCCAGTTCTGCGGATTCGCCCCGTGCTTGCGAGCCAGTTTCTGCGCGTCGCGGATGTGTCCCGTGCCGCCGTTGTAGGAGGCGAGCACAAACGGAATGCGTGCCACCGGGTCGCGGATGTCGCTCCACTGCCGCTGAAGGCGGAGGATGAGGCGCGCTGCCGCTGCCACGTTGTCGTTCGGGTTGAAAATCTTGGCTTCCGAAAGTCCAACGCTTTGTGCCGTGGCAGGCATCAGTTGCATCAAACCCTTTGCTCCAGCCCAAGAAATTGCCGAGGGGTCAAAGGCAGATTCTTGATAGCACTGAGCAGCAATGAGTTTCCAGTCCCATCCCGTCTGTGCAGCCGCTTCCTTGAAGAGAGGGTCGTAGGTCGAAATGATGCCTTTTTGCTGAGAGACGAAGGCAGGGCGCGGGGTGCGGCGCACGGTGTGGCGACGTGCCACGCGTTCTTTTTCGTTTTTTATCACTTCTTGCAGCAGTCGGCTGCCGTACCATTCATCCAGTACTTCAGCAAGTCCCTTTTCGTCTGCCGGAACCATCCAGGCAGTGTGGCGAGTGGAATCTTTGGCGCCTGCTGCCCGGAGTCCGTGGCTTTTGGCAAAAGACTCGGGAAGTTGCAGCGCAATCAAATCGGCGTCGCCGTTGAGCACGTGGTTCACCAGCGTGAGCGTGTCAGATGCCACCTCCACTCTGATGCCCACGCCGAGCGATGCGGCGAAACGCTGTGCTAGGGCAAATTGCACGCCGAACTCCTGTCCTTGATAGTCATAGTAGGTGTCCGGACCGCTGAGTGTCGTCACGATGAGTTCGCCCGAAGCCACAATCCGACTGACGGCGGAGGTGTCCGCCGAGTGGGAAGAGAAGGCTCCCGAGCGGGAGGTCTGTTCCGAATCGCTTTTCGTTTGTTGACAAGCGGAGAGCAGACAGAGCAAGGTGAGGGCGAGAAAAAGTGTTTGACGCATGGGGCAAAGGCATCCTGCTGCGGCGGGCAGGGGTCAGAGTTCCGCTTCCTTCAAGCGTTCCGCGTTTTCTGCCACGATGAGGTGGGAGATGCAGTCTTGGATGTCGCCGTCCATGAAGGCTTGAAGATTGTAGATGGTGTAGTTGATTCTGTGGTCCGTGATTCGTCCCTGCGGGTAGTTGTAGGTGCGAATTTTGGCGGAGCGGTCACCGGTTGAAACCAGTGTTTTGCGTCGTGAGGCGATGTCGTCGGTGTATTTCCGGTGTTCGCGGTCGTAGATGAACGTGCGGAGTCTCGCCAGAGCGCGTTCCTTGTTTTTGGGTTGGTCTCGGGTTTCGGTGCACTCAATCAAAATCTCCTCAGTTTCTCCCGTCACGGGGTTCTTCCAAGGATAGCGGAGACGCACTCCGGATTCCACTTTGTTCACGTTCTGTCCGCCGGCGCCGCTGGAGCGGAAGGTGTCCCATTTGATTTCGCCTTCGTGGATGACCACGTCAAAGGCTTCTGCTTCCGGCAAAACTGCGACGGTCGCGGCGGAGGTGTGGACACGACCTTGCGTCTCGGTGGCAGGCACGCGCTGCACTCGATGCACACCGCTCTCGTATTTCAGCACGCCATAGACTCCTTCCCCGGTCACGGAGCAAACAATTTCCTTGAAACCTCCGGCAGCACCTTCGCTCGCACTCGAAACCTCCAACTTCCAGCCTTTCTGCTCGCAGAACTTGGAGTACATTCGGAAAAGGTCGCCGGCAAAGAGAGCCGCTTCGTCGCCCCCCGTTCCGCCGCGTATTTCCAAAATCGCATTGCGAGCGTCCTCGGGGTCGTTGGGGATGAGCATGAGACGAATTTTCTCTTCCAGTTCCGGGAGTTTCTTTTCGCAGGCAGCCAACTCCTCGCGCGCCATTTCTTTCATGTCGGGGTCATCGTCGTGTAGCAGGATGCTTCGGCTCTCCTCAATGCCTGAGAGGAGAAGCGCATAGTCGCGACGAGCGTCCATGAGGTCGCTGAGCTCTTTGTATTCTTTGGTCAGACGGACGTAGCGCGGCTGGTCAGCCAGCACGGCGGGGTCGGTGATGAGCGTGGAGACTTCTTCAAAGCGGGACTTCAACCCGTCAAGTTTGGAAAGCAGGCTTTCGGAGGTGGACATATATAATATGTATAGGTGTGAGTTTGTGCAGAGTCTTCAGAATCTGTGGAGAGACTTTGTGTGGTTAGTGGCGTTTGGAGAGTCCCCACCAGATTCCGCCGCAGAGGAGAACCGCTCCTCCGCCGGCGCAGCAGGGAATCCAGGGAAACGAATCGCTCGCTTCGGCAGCATTTTTTCCGTCGGCGCAAGCGGGCGGAGTCGTGGCAGCGGTGTCGGTGGCTGTGGAGTCTTTGGGCACGGGCAACTCTTTGTAGTCCACGGTGAAGATGTCCACCGCATTGCCGCCGTGGTTCGAGCGACCTTGGGAGGTCGTATAGACGAAGTGACCATCGGCAGAGACGTCCAGCCCGACGGGATAGGAGTCCACGTTGATGTAGCCAATCATCTTCATGCTCTTTGTGTCCACCACGCAGAGTTTGCTTGAGGTGTTACAAGCCGCGAAGATATACTGTCCGTCGGGTGTGGCTTGGATGGTGCGTGCGCCGGTGCCGACTTTGCAGTTTGTCCATTTGTCGGCTGCCACGACTGCGCTTCGTTTTGAAGCGTTCAGCGCCTGTGCCTCTTCGACGAAGGTGCGCCAGGGAATGCGTTGCACATATCCCTTCGCGTTGATGCTGAGGTAAAGATAGTCGCCGCTGATGATGAGGTGGCGCACGTTGGGCATCATGCCCGTCAGGCGTCCCATGTATTTTTTCTCTGCCAAATTGATGACGGCGATGCCACCGCCGCCGCCCATGCAGCCGACGAGCAGATATTTGTTGTCCGGCGTGAAGACCGTTCCGCGGAGGGCATAGCCGCTTCCGTTGTCTCTGTCCACGGGCGTGGTGAGGCTGTAGTTCAGCGGGAGCACATGGTCAATGACGATGCAGGCTTCGTGTTTCCATTCGTTCGGATTCGGAGAGGAGATGTCGATGAGTCCGACCGTGTTGTTTCCCCAGTGAGCCACGGCGATGGTTTTTCCGTCTCGCGAAGTCGCAATCATTTTGGGCAGTGGTCCTGTCTCCATGAGTTTCACGATTTCGTCGGTCTCCGTGTCAATGACGGCGAGTGCCGACGGGTCTTGTGCGTTGATGTCGTAACTGCGTCGGTAGTAGGGCACCCAAAGGTAGCGTCCGTTGTGGGAGAAGGTGCTTTCCACCGGCTTTCCCATGAAGTGGTTGTTTTTGGGATAGTGTGTGAACGGATAGAGTGGGGAGGGTGTGCTCCAGAGTTTGTCGTGAGCGGCAGAGAAGTTGTGTTTGACGACCTTCAGTTTGCGGTTGGTTTCGCTTTCGAAGACCACGGTCGTGCCGCCTTCCAGGGAGTTCACGTAGTATTTCTTTCCGTTCGGATGAATGTGCACGGATTTCGGCGAGTTGATGGCTTCGTCGCGTGTGTCGGCGGAGCCGCCATAGTTTTGACGTTTGCCGACGAGTTGGATGGTCAGTTTTCCGTCGTCGGAAACGACTTTTTCTCCGATGTTCGGATGCACCACGGGTGGAACGCTTTTCTGTGCGAGTGCAGAGAGGGAGGCAACTCCGGAAAGACACAGAAAACACAGAGCTGCTCGGGCGGCTCTGTGTGAAAGAGATTCGGAAACAAAAGAGAAGAGGTTCATTTTGTTTGGGGAACAGAGAATGTTTGGAAATATCTTTTAGAAAGTTCTCTCGGAGTTGAAATCAATAGTGGAACGTACCAAATTCGCTTTGGATGGTCAGTGATTTTTTGCCTTCCTCGATGCGTCCCACGATTTGTGCGTCGATGTGGAAACTTTGGCTCAGCGCGATGACCTTCTCTGCCAGTTCGGGTCGAACGTAGATTTCCATTCGGTGTCCCATGTTGAAGACTTTATACATTTCAGCCCAGTCCGTTCCGCTTTGTTCGGCAATCGCTTTGAAGAGTGGTGGCACGGGGAACATGTTGTCCTTGATGACTTTGCAGTTGTCGCCGACGAAGTGAAGTACTTTCGTTTGTGCGCCTCCGGTGCAGTGCACCATGCCGTGAATCTCCGGTCTCATCTCGTCGAGGAGAGCTTTGATGACGGGGGCGTAGGTTCTTGTCGGTGAGAGCACCAGTTTTCCTGCGTTCAGCGGTGAGCCTTCGACGTCGTCGGTCAGCCGATAGTTTCCGCTATAGACCAGTTCCTCGGGCACCGCTTTGTCGTAACTTTCGGGGTATTTCTCTGCGAGATATTTTGCAAAGACGTCGTGTCTTGCGGAAGTGAGTCCGTTGGAGCCCATGCCGCCGTTGTATTCTGTTTCGTAGGTGGCTTGTCCGCAGGAAGAGAGTCCGACGATGACGTCTCCCGGTTGGATGCGTGCGTTGTCGATGACGTCCTTTCTTTTCATTCGGCAGGTCACGGTGGAGTCCACGATGATGGTTCTGACGAGGTCTCCAACGTCAGCGGTTTCTCCGCCGGTGGCATAGATTCCGATTCCCATGTCGCGGAGTTGTGCCAGCAGTTCGTCGGTTCCGTTGATGATGGCGGAAATCACTTCGCCGGGGATGAGCATTTTGTTTCGTCCGATGGTTGAACTGACGAGGATGTTGTCAACGGCTCCGACGCAGAGGAGGTCATCGGTGTTCATGACGAGCGCGTCTTGCGCAATGCCTTTCCAGACAGAGAGGTCGCCCGTCTCTTTCCAGTACATGTAGGCGAGAGAAGACTTCGTGCCTGCGCCGTCGGCGTGCATGATGTTGCAGTAGTCCGGGTCTCCGCCGAGGATGTCGGGAATGATTTTGCAGAAAGCCTGCGGGAAAAGTCCTTTGTCAATGTGCTTGATGGCGTTGTGCACATCTTCTTTCATGGCGGAAACGCCACGCATCATGTAACGTTGTTTGCTGTCCACGGGATTTTGGGGATTATACTTATATATAAAAAAGGTGTATTTTTAGAAATTGACGGTGGGAGCCTGCTCCGCGCCGGCTTGTGCTTCAAACTGCGTTTTGCGTTCAAAACCGAAGATTCCAGCCACGATGTTCGTGGGGAACTTGCGTACGCTCACGTTGAATTCCTTGGCGCTTTCGTTGTAGGTGCGGCGGCTCTCGGCGATGCGGTTTTCCGTTCCCTCCAGTTGAGCCTGCAGTTCGGAGAATTGTTCGCTGGCTTTCAGTTCGGGATAGTTTTCTTGCACCATGAGCAGTCTTCCGACGAGGTTGGAGAGTTCGCTCTGCGCCTCTTGGATTTGTTTTGCTCTTTCGGGTGTCAGGTCTTCTGCGTTCACCATGAGAGAGGTGGCTTTTGCGCGAGCTTCCACGACTTTCGTCAGCGTTTCGTTTTCGTGAGAGGTGTAGCCCTTCACGGTGTTCACAAGGTTCGGGATGAGGTCAGCGCGTCTTTGATACTGACTTTGGAGGTTGCTCCACGCCGTGTTGACAGTTTCTTCTTTGGAGATGAGACCGTTGTAGGAAGAGAGCGTGCCGAGCACGAGCACCACGATGACCGCACCGAAGAAAATCAGCGCGATGGTTCCTTTGGAAATGGGTTTAGACATATGAAAGAATAGAATTTGAAATGGTGAATAAACTTGTGTTGGGGTGGGGCAGTCGTTCAGAAGCGCCCTCCGCTTCCTCCGCCACCAAACATGCCTCCTCCGAACGAGCCTCCGAACGAGCCTCCGCCGAATCCTCCGCGGGAGCGTCCGCTCATCATGCCCGTCATGGCTCCCCATGCTGCGGCTTCGCCGAGTCCGGAGTCTGAGTTGTCTTCCGTGAGTTCCACTTTTTCGTGTCCGCAGCGCGGGCAGCGTTTCACGACTCGGATGACGTTTCTGTGGTTGGAGGTTCTGAGTCGTTCTTTCTTGACCACCTTCAGCATGGCTTGCTTGCAACTCGGGCAGCGGTTGCTTTTGGCGGCAGCAAGCAGAATGACCAGCATGAAGATGCCGAAGGCAATCAGGGCGATGACTCCGAGCACCACGTCTTCATCCTCGTCGTCGCCCATGGCTTTTCTGACCGTCTCGTCCTGACGAATGATGCCGTCGAGCGCTTTCACGGTTTCTTCAATCGCGGCGTCCCATTCCTGCTTCTTCAGGTGCGGCACCATCACTCGGTTCTGCACCCTTCGGCAGATGGCGTCGGGAAGCGTGCCTTCCAGTCCCGTTCCGGTCAAGATTTGGTAGGAGCGATCCTCCGTCGCAAGCACGATGATGAGTCCCGTGTTTTGTTTCGCCGCTCCGATTTTATATTTCCGCGCCAGTTCCATTCCGAACTCGTAGGGGTCATCGCCTTTCAGTCTTTTCACGACGACCACCACGGTTTGCACGCCCTTGTCTTTTTCCAGGTGGAAGAGGATGCTGTCCGTTCGGGCGCGTGAACTTGCCTGCAGAATGTTTTCCGGGTCGGCGACATATTTCGTCGCATCCTTCAAATAGGGGATGGGCACGTTCTCCGCCGTCCAACTCTCTGCACGCACGCCGAGCAGACTTGCCAATGCGAAAAGGAAGAAAAGAAGAGTCTTTTGCATGAGATGACGTATTGTTAGGGGCAAAGTTACACAGATTTTCAGAGATTCACCGCAAACTTTCCGCTCATTCGTGGGTAGATGAACTTTTATTGCTACTTTTGCTTGGCAAAACGGAGGTCTTTCCTATACCAATCTCTATTTTTGACAGAAAAACCTACAAAAAAGCACCTCCTTTAATCAAAACTTATATAATTTATAATGTACACGAAAAACATTTCCAGACTTTGCCTTCTGGCAATTCTGAACCTCTGCTCAGTCGTTCTCCTCGCTCAAATTCCGGCAGGCTACTACAGCGCGGCTAAAGGAAAAAGCGGAAAAGCACTCAAAACCGCGCTCCACGGAGCCATCAAAAGTCACGTCGCCCGAAGTTATGACAACCTCTGGGATGACTACAAAACCACTGACGTACGTGCCGACGGAAAAATTTGGGACATGTATTCCAACATCACTTCCTACGTCCCGGGAGGCTCGGCACAGGGAAAGAACTACCGCAAGGAAGGCGATGCCTACAACCGCGAGCACTCCTTCCCGAAGAGTTGGTTCAACGATGCGAAGCCCATGTACACTGACCTCTTCCACGTCTATCCCACAGATGGTTACGTCAACAACCGTCGCTCCAACTATCCTTTCGGAGAAACCGCGGGCGAGACCTATCAGTCCTCGGGCGGCTTCAGCAAACTGGGCAAGTGCACCGTCAGCGGCTACTCCGGCACGGTCTTCGAACCCGCGGATGAATATAAAGGTGACTTCGCCCGCTCCTATTTCTACATGGCGACCTGCTACGAAGACAAAATTGCTTCCTGGAGTTCCCCCATGCTTTCCGGAGACTCCTACACTGCCTACGCCTCTTGGGCTCTTCAGATGCTCCTGCGCTGGGCTGCCCAAGACCCCGTGAGCGAAAAGGAGATTGCACGAAACAATGCGGTCTATGGCATCCAAAAGAACCGTAACCCCTTCATCGACTTCCCGGGGCTTGAACAGTACATTTGGGGAAGTCTCACCTCCGCCGCTTTCGACCCTGATAACTATGAAAACACCGGGGGCGGAGGCTCCGAACCGCTTCCCGATTTGGACGCTCCCGTCTTCAGCGTGGCTTCCGGCTCCACCGTCGAAGCCGGTTCCAAAGTCCGCATCTCTTCCGAAACCTCCGGCGCCACCATCTTCTGGCGCATCAACAGCGAGGACTGGCAGTCGGGAAGTTCCCCCGTCGAAGTCACCATCAACCGCAGCTGTACACTGACGGCATACGCCTTCCTCGGCACACGACAAAGCGAACAGGTCACCGCCACCTACAACGTGCCGGGCGGACTGCCCACCGGGGAGCGCACCTACCGCCTCATTGACGACGAAGCCGACCTCGTGCCGGGACTGAAGTTCTTGATTGTCTGTCCCGTAAAAAATGTCGCTCTCAGCAGCGCGAACAACAACGTCCGCACCTCTGTCGCCGTGGAGTTTGACAACGACGACAAGACTTCACTCACCACCGAGGTCAGCACCTCCGAATCTCTGCCCTACGAACTCGAACTGAGAGACTGCGGACAGCAGGGCAAGTGGAGCATCTTCTGTGCTGCCGATGGCTTCTGGCTCGGGCTCACTTCTTCGGACAACAAACTGCACTCCCTCAACGACAACTCCTCGGAAGATGCGTGGTGGACCATCTCGTTTGACTACGATTCTTCAATGACCTACGCTTACATTCTCTCGCCTGCCCACGGCAACCGCGCCATGCGCTACAACTCAGGTGCGCCTCGCTTTGCCTGCTACGCTTCCGGTCAACAACCCATTGCGATTTATGGCTACGACGGCTCAACCTCTTCCGTTGGCACCACCGTCGCTGACGAGAAGAAAGGAGCGGTGCGCGTGGTGGACGCCTTCGGACGCACCGTCCGCATCCTGCCCGCCGGAAACTCTGATCTCAGTGGACTGCCCGCCGGCTTCTATGTCGTGGGCAACAAGAAGGTCATTGTGAAGTAAGTTGGCGTAGGTCTTAACTTTGGCTTTGGCATAGCTCAAGCGGCGTTGAACCTTCGCGCAGCGACCCTTTGACTCTTTGTCTCTTAGACTCTTTGTCTTTTTGACTCTTTGTCTCTTAGTCTCTTCGTCTCTTTGTCTTTTCGACTCTTTGTCTCTTTGACTCTTTGACCATTGACCGTTGACCATTGACTGTTGACTATTGACCGTTGACTATTGACCGTTGACGCCCCAACTCTTAGTCTCTTTGACTCCAAAAACCACTCTCATGAACAAGCAAGAACTTTTTGAACAGATTCGTCTCAAACGCAGTTTCCTTTGTGTCGGGCTTGACCCCGATGAGCGCAAACTTCCCGCCCATCTGGCAGATGCCGAAGATCCCATCTTTGAGTTTAACCGCGCCATCATTGACGCCACCGCGCCCTATTGCGTGAGCTTCAAGCCCAACCTTGCCTTCTATGAAAGCTGCGGTTTGAAAGGTTGGCAGTCCTTCATCCGCACTGTGGAACACATTCGTGCCAATCATCCCCACCATTTCATCATTGCCGACGCCAAGCGCGGCGACATTGGCAACACCTCCGCCATGTATGCCCGCACGTTCTTTGAAGAACTTGATGTGGACGCCCTCACCGTGGCTCCCTACATGGGTGAGGACAGCGTCACCCCTTTCTTGAACTATGCCGGCAAGTGGGTCGTCCTCCTCGCCGCCACGAGCAACAAAGGCTCTTTGGATTTTCAGATGACGGAAGACGCCGAGGGCGAGCGCCTCTTTGAGAAAGTGCTCCGCGTCTCCTCCGCCTGGGGCGGTGACGACCGGATGATGTATGTCGTCGGTGCCACCCGCGGTCGTTTGTTTGAAGACGTGCGCCGTCTTGCTCCCCACCACTTCCTGCTCGTTCCCGGTGTCGGTGCCCAAGGCGGTTCGCTGGAAGAAGTGTGCCGCTACGGCATGACCGACGAGTGCGGACTTTTGGTCAATTCCTCTCGCGGCATCATCTACGCCTCCTCCGGCACCGATTTCGCTGAGGCTGCCGCCGCTGCCGCCCGTCAGGTGCAGGAGCAAATGGCAGAAATCCTCACCGCTCGCGGACTTTGAACGTACGTAAAGTTTATCTCCATAACCACTTTATTTCTATCGCCTTATGAAAAAGTTTTTCCTTCTTTTTCTCCTCGCTATTTGCTCGCTGAACGTCAATGCGGAGGAACCGCGTCGAATCTATGCATTCTTGGTGCATGATTCAAACTCTTATGCTGTGGTAATTAAAGAAACTACGTGTCAAGGCAATGGCTGGTCCGGTTTCGACTGGAAAGGCAATGCTTTGTTGGATGAAAATGGTGAAAGAGTTCGGTTCAACAATTTCTTGCCGCTCATTGCTTATATGCAGTCCAGAGGATGGACTTTCCCTGATGTAGAGGGGCAGATGAGAGCCATGTCACAACAAGTTGTTCACGGTATTACCATGTTCCTCATGTACCACGAAGCCACCGAAGCAGAATGGCTCGAGTGGATTGAACGCGGTAAATTCAAAAAGAAATAAGAGGCTATTGCTGCCATCCCAATTTTCCCCCATTGCTGTCCGGTAGGGTTTGTTGTCATCAACCAAACTTCCACCGGACAGCATTTTTGTGTTTTTAGGCCCCCTGCCGCTACACGCTACGTAGATAAAAGGGGAAGCCAGTCACTACACTATACATAAATAAAAGGGGAAAACAAAAAACTATACAAACTATACACAAACCCTACATTCTCCTCTGCATTGCGCTGATTTTCTGCGCGTTGCGAAATGTATAGTTTGAAGCGCAAACTATACACAAACTATACACAAACTATACATTGAAGCGTTCAAAACCCTACACGAAAGGTGGGGGAAAACCCTACACAGAACGCTACATGGAAGCGTTCACAACCCTGCACGAAACGGAGTCTCAAACCCTGCACTGCAACGGCGCGCAGTTTACTTAGAAACGCACCTAAGTGAAATTAGGAGTAGGCTAATTTAACCGGGTGCGCTCCTAATTTTTCCTGGGTGCGCTCCCAGTTTTTCTTAGGTGCGCTCCTAATTTTTCCTGGGTGCGCTCCCAGTTTTTCTTAGGTGCGCTCCTAGTTTTTCCTGGGTGCGCTCCTAGTTTTTCTTAGGTGCGCTCCTAGTTTTTCCTAGGTGC
>NZ_JADYUH010000035.1 GCF_021531665.1 Prevotellamassilia timonensis | reverse complement strand
GGCTCTATGCCATCAAGAATCTCGCCACGCTGATGGAACGCCCCGCCGTCTTGCAGGAAGCAGTCTTCCAACGTCTCTTTGAACAAGCTGAAATTGCACAATTTAATCGTGAGGAGCTGAAAAGCTATCTTGAAAGTCAAAAGGACTTCTGGGATCTTTTCGCCGTGACGGAAACCGCAGAGAAGAAAGGTCGTGCGCAAGGAATGGCGGAAGGAATGGCAGAGGGAATGGCTAAAGGAAGAGCGGAAGGAAGAGCGGAAGGAGAAGTGTTGGCTCAGAAGAGATTATTCCGTAACATGTATTGTAATGGATTTTCTGTGGAACAAATCGCACAAATGACTTCGACCACTTTGGAAGAGGTTGAAGAAAGCATCAATGACGCCACGTAGATTCCCCAAACGAGAGAAACGGAACTTTCAAAATAACCTTTTAGGGCTGACTCCTGCAAATGGAATCAGCCCTAATTTTTCAACCGCTCAAAAAGCTTAGCGGACAGTTATAAGTTCTGAACAGTTCTTTCTTTAAGGGGTGTTCTAAAAATTAGGTTGAGTTGATTTTTGAACGTTCCTTATCCCGTAATTTATAGCACACCCCTTAAAAGAAATTACAGATTTGCTTCTCGGAAGTTCCGAGTCAACTTTGCTTAGTTTGCCACACGCATGATGTCAGCGAAGACACCGGCAGCGGTGACGGCGGCTCCTGCGCCATAGCCTTGAATCAGCATGGGATACTCACGATAACGCTCCGTTGTCAAAAGGAGAATGTTGTTGGAGCCGTCAAGTTCGTAGAAAGGATGTCCCATGCTAAATTCACGCAGACCAACGCTTCCTTTTCCGTTTTCCCACTTGGCGACAAAGCGCCAGCGTTTGTGTTCGCGTTCCAAGCGCTTTCGCTCGGCTTCGAAGTGGGCATCTTGTTGCGGAAGTTCACGCCAGAAGTCGTCCAACGAGCCTTCAAACAAGGAGGCAGGAATGAAGAGTTCGCGAGCAATTTCGTCAAGCTCAACGCGATAGCCACTCTCCCGAGCCAAGATAACCAATTTTCTGACTACGTCTTTTCCCGAAAGGTCAATGCGGGGGTCGGGTTCGCTGTAGCCGTTCTCCTGAGCAAGTCGCACAGCCCGGCTGAGGGGAATGTCGGCGGAGAGGGTATTGAAGACATAGTTCAGCGTACCACTCAAGACGGCTTCGATGCGAAGCACGTGGTCGCCGGAACTAAGAAGGTCGTTGATGGTGTTGATGATGGGAAGTCCGGCACCGACATTAGTTTCGAATAGAAATTTGACGCCTTTGTCGCGAGCGATGTGCTTGAGACGGGAGTAATTCTCAAAATCCGAGGATGCAGCAATTTTGTTGGCGGCAACGACGTTCACGTTGCGTTGCAGGAGTTCTTCATAGTGCGCAGCCACTTCCGGCGATGCGGTGCAATCGACGAAAACGGAGTTGAAGAGGTTCATCTCTTTGATGTGTTCAACCATGCACTCCACTCCACCCTCGGTGGCTTGTGAAAGAAGGTTTCTGAAGTTTGAAAGATCAATGCCTTCACGGTCAAAAATCGCCTTACGGCTACCACTGATGCCGGTGACGAGGAGACGCACACCGCGTTCTTTCATCAGTTTCTCACGCTGTGCCTCAATTTGAGACAAGAGGCTTCCTCCCACCGTTCCAGTTCCGCACACGAAGAGGTGGAGGTCTTCGTGCTCACTGAGAAAAAGACTGTCATGGAGCACACTCAGCGTCTTTCTCAAATTGTCACGTTCAACGACAAAAGAGAGGTTTAATTCCTGACCGCCCATGGCGACGGCGGAGATACTGATGCCGTTGCGTCCAAGAACGGAGAAAAGTTTTCCGGCGATGCCCGGCCAGCGGCGCATTTTCTCGCCGACGACGGCAACGCTGGCGAGGTTGTCAGCCAAGGCTGCAGGGTTCATGGAGCCGTCGGCAATTTCGCGAGCAAACTCTGTGTCAAGCAGTTCGCAGGCTCTGCGAGCCTCGCCGGGTGTCATGCAAATGGAGGTACTGGTCTCGGAGGAGTTCTGTGCCACCATGAAAACAGAGATGTGTCCCGCAGCAAGCGTGGTGAAGATACGGCGGTTCACACCAATCACGCCCACCATGGAAGGACCGCTGACGGTGACCATGGCAGTCTCTGCGACGGAGGAGATGCCGCGGATGGGGCGGTTGCTCTGCTCTGCCTTGATGCTGATGACGGTGCCTTTTGCGTCGGGGCGGAAAGTGTTCTTGACGAGGATGGGAATGTCTTTGCTGCAAACGGGGTAGATGGTGGGCGGATAGACCACCTTCGCGCCGAAGTTACAAAGTTCCATGGCTTCGGCGTAGGACAGCGCATCAATGGGGAAGGCGTTGGGAATGATGCGAGGGTCTGCCGTCATGAACCCGTCCACGTCCGTCCAGATTTCCAACGCTTCCGCGTCAAGGGCGGCAGCAATGATGGCGGCGGTGTAGTCAGACCCGCCGCGTCCGAGATTGGTGGTGACGCCGGAGTTCGTGTCGGAGGAGATGAAACCGCCCATGACGGTCACCGGCGGCAGTTGTTTCATGTGCTCGCGGACGAGCCGATTGGTTTCGTTGAAATCAACGATGTGTTTTTCGCCTTGTCGCGTGGTTTTGATGAGTTGGCGCGAGTCAAGGTGACACGCCTCCTCCAGCAGGTCGGCGACGATGAGCGAGGAGAGGCGTTCGCCATACGCCACAATGACGTCAGAGGTCTTGGGCGTGAGGTCGTGAATGAGGAAGACGCCGTGAAGGATGCTGCGGAGTTCGACGAGAAGGACTTCCAAGCGTTCGAGCAACGCCGGGCGTTTTACTTCGGCAATCACATCGTTCACCATCTGGCGGTGACGCTTCTCAAGTGCTTCGAGTTCGGACACGTAGGCTTCATCGCCATCGGCAGCCTGTTTCATCAAAGCGATGAGACGGTCGGTCACTCCGCCGAGCGCAGAAACCACCACAACCACCGGACGTTTCGTCCGGCTGACAATATCTCTGACATGAAGGATGCCCTCACGCGAGCCAACGGACGATCCTCCGAATTTGAGTACTTTCATTTTGATAATGTCTAATCGTTTTTATGGTGTTGTCTATAAATCATGGCATAAGGAGCATCCAAGAGGAAGTGTCTTCTTATATACCTATATATATATGCCTCACAACTTCACTTTGACCTTGACAGGCTTGGACTCGTTCTGGAGTCGGTCGAGGGCAGTGACCACGTAGGTGTATTTCTCTTTGCCTTTGGTGTAGGGGAGCCGGAAGTGGCAGTCCGAGGTGATGGCGACGATGGCAGAGGCGTCGTAGAGGTCAATCTTTGCCCCGGCGGGGAAGCGATAGACGACATAACTCTTCGCTTTGTCCATTTCGGTTTTTCCCTTGGGCTCGGTCCAGAAGAGGTAGTAGCCTTTGGAGGTCCAGACGGCTTTCACCTTGCGAGGTTTATTCGGTGCTTTGTCATCGAGGAAGGGGAAGAGGGGCTGCAGGGCGAGCGTGCGGTGATATTTGCTCTTCAAGATGGAAGCATAGTTGCCCTCGTCACGCACAACGGCGGCAGAATACCACAGGCAGGAGCCTTGAATGCCGCGAAGCGTGCGCTGCAAGCGGAATTTCTCGGGCATCTGGTTGACAGAGGGATTTTTCAAGTCGGCGGCGCGCACGGTGCGTTCAACGTCTTGCCCGATGATGAGCGGACGCCCGCCGGCGAAGCGACTCCACCAGTGAATGAGTTCATCGTAGTCCGCAGCGCGGTGACCTATCTCCCAATAAATCTGCGGCACGGTGTAGTCCACCCACCCCTGATTTATCCAATAGAGCACGTCGGCGTAGAGATCATCATAGTTCTGCAGTCCGGATGTTTTGGAGCCGGGAAGGTTGCTGCCCTCCTTCTGATTGTGATAGATACCAAAAGGCGAGACACCGAACTTGACCCAAGGTTTGACGCTGTGGATGGAGTCTTGCAACATCTTGATGAAGAGGTTCACGTTGTAGCGTCGCCAGTCGTCGCGGTTGGTGATGCCGTTGCGGTTTGCCTTGTAGGTCTCCTCGTCGGGAATCTCCATGCCTGCGGCAGGATAGGGGTAGAAATAGTCATCGATGTGAAAGCCGTCCACGTCATAGCGGCGCACGATGTCGGCGGCGACGGAGCAGATGTAGGTTCTGTTTTCGTGCATACCGGGGTCAAAGAGATAGAGCCCATCATACTCAAAGAAACGCTCAGGGTGTTTGGCATACTGGTGCGTCACTGCCAACTCCTTTGTACCTTTGGTCTTGGCTCGAAAGGGATTGATCCATGCGTGGAGTTCCATGCCTCTCTTGTGACACTGCTCAACCATCCACTGCAAGGGATCCCAGTAGGGATTCGGGGGCGTGCCCTGTCGCCCGGTGAGGAAGCGACTCCAAGGTTCTTTCTCCGAGGCATAGAGCGCATCGCCTTCGACTCTGACTTGAAAGATGATGGCGTTGATGCCACAGCGTTGGAGTTCGTCAAGTTGATTCGTCAGATTCTGCTGCATGACGTCACGACTCATGCCGAGGAACTGTCCGTTGACGGCTTGAATCCAGGCGCCTCGGAACTCACGCTTGGGCTGATAGTCCATCTGCTCAAGGTCGGTGGTTTGTGCAGAAAGAAGGAGAAAGAAGGAGGAAAGGAAGAGAGCGGTAAGCGTTGTTTGGATGCGGGCGCTTGCCGCAGAAAGAACATGTTTCATAAGATTATAAGGAACGTTCAAAAATGAAGAGGCGTTCATCACCTTTTCGACGCACGCCGCCACCAAATTCTGTTTGGAACGGAAGCAAAGGTAAGGTTTTTTTGCGTAAAGCAAGTTTAAGTAAGCGAAAAACCCTACCTTTGCCTTATCTGACAAACAGAAGAGTCCTTTTTTGAGGATAAATTAGTCCTTATGCTGAGGAACTCCATCCCCTTTTCGTGAGGGACTGCAAACCTTCATCGACATGATTAGAAACATCGCCATCATCCTTGCAGGCGGCACCGGCAGCCGCTTGGGACTGAGCACTCCCAAACAGTTCTTCAAGGTTGCCGGGAAAATGGTTGTGGAACACACCGTGGACGCTTTTGAGAGCAATCCGCACATTGACGAGATTGCCCTCGTCTCCAACCCTTTCTTTGTGGCGGACATGGAAAACATGGTGTTACGAAACCGCTGGAAAAAGGTTAAAAAAATTCTCAAAGGCGGAAAGGAAAGATATTTCTCCAGCCTCAGCGCGATTCAAGCCTATGAGGGGGAAGAAGAGGTGAACCTCATTTTCCATGATGCCGTCCGACCGCTGGTGAGTCAGCGAATCATCGACGACGTGTGTGAAGCCCTGCTGACTCACGCTGCCATTGACGTCACCGTGCCAGCCGTTGACACCATCATCGAAGCGGAGGAAGACCACATCTTCGCCATACCGGATCGAACGAGGCTGCAACGAGGACAGACACCGCAAGCCTTCCGACTCTCCACCATCAGACGAGCCTACGAACTCGCGCTGCAAGACCCGAACTTCCGCGTCACGGACGACTGTGGCGTGGTGGTGAAATATCTTCCCGAAGAAGAAGTCTTCCTCGTGCGAGGCGAAGAAAGCAACATGAAACTGACCTACAAAGAGGACACCTTCCTGCTTGACAAACTTTTCCAACTGAGAGGCATGAACGCACCTGCCAACAAGGAAACGTCGGAAAATGACTTTGAAGGAAAGGTGGCTGTGGTCTTCGGAGGCTCCTACGGCATCGGGAAAGACACCGCCGAAGAACTTCGAGCAAGAGGCTGCTCCGTCCACTGCTTCTCACGCTCGCTCACCGGCACCGACGTCGGACAACGAGAAGACGTCGAAAAAGCACTCCAAGAAGTCAACCAAAAAGAAGGACACATTGACTTCGTCATCGCCACGGCGGGAATCTTGAACAAAGAACCGCTGGTCACGATGGACTATGTCACGATTGAAAATACTGTGCGCACTAACTTTTTTGGAACGGTGAACGTGGCACTTGCCGCCTATCCCTTCCTGCATGCAACCAAAGGAATGCTGGTCTTCTTCACCTCAAGCAGTTACACCCGAGGGCGCGCTTTCTACAGCATCTACTCTTCCACCAAAGCAGCCATTGTGAACTTCGTTCAAGCCGTGGCACAAGAATGGGAACCCGCGGGCATACGCATCAACTGCATCAACCCGGAAAGAACGAAAACTCCCATGCGCGTCAAAAACTTCGGCGTCGAGCCGGATGACACGCTGCTGCAATCGAAAACCGTGGCGGAAGCCACCGTCCGCTGCCTGAAAGCGGACTACACCGGGCAGGTCATCGACGTCAAACGACAAAACGTGTTGTGAAACCAACAAACTTCCTTGAAGAGAGGCTCAGAATTCACCAAACCTCTGCCACACCTCTCTACTTCCTCCTCTATTTCTCTTTAACGCCGCTCTGCGACATTCATTCCACCTCACCGTGACCACTCCACTCTCTGACTTTCTCGAACGCCACCGCCGCGCGGTGCAACTCCGACAACTGGAAATTCTTCGCGCCATCCACCGGGTCTGTCTCAAAAACAACATTGACTACTGGCTGGACGGCGGCACGCTACTGGGCGCCGTGCGCCACGGCGGCTTCATCCCCTGGGACGACGACATCGACATCGCCATCCGACTCACCGACATTCCGCGCTTTGAAGAAGCCTGCCGGAAGGATCTGCCGGAAGGACTGAAACTGCAGTCGCCCGCCACGAACAAAGAGTTGAGAATGCCCATTTATAAGGTACGCGACAACAACTCTTTCCTCGTCGAAGGCGCCGACGACTTCACACGCCCCTACGAAAAAGGACTCTACGTGGATGTCTTCCCCATGATGCCCTACCCTTCCGTCTCACGCGACTTCATCAAACGAATCACAAAAGGCTACTGCCGAAGCAACGCCATTCTGAACAGTCAGCACTACTACTCTTGGCGAGCCACGGCGGAACTCTTCTATTTCTCCGCGAAACGCCTCTTCTTCAAAACGCTTTGGAATCTGGCGTGTCTGACGCGAATGAAAGGTGAATATTTTTCCAACACGCTGAACAACAACGGCTACGGAATCATGCACCGCACCGAAGTGGTCTTCCCGCTCACACGCATCAACTTCGAAGGTGAGGAGTTCCTCGCACCCGCCGACTCCGACGCCTATCTCCGTGACCTCTACAAAGACTACATGACACCGCCACCGCCCGAAAAACGCGGTGGACACGCTGTCTTCTATCTTGAAAACCTGAAACTCTGACTCCTTCACCCCTCATCATCTCTGCTCATGGACATTTCCGTTCTCATTCTTTTCTTCAATCGCCCCGACGCTCTCGCCGCCGTCTTCGAACAAGTACGAAAGGCGAAACCGGCACGACTCTTCCTCTATCAAGACGGACCGCGCAACGAAGCCGACGTGCCACAACTTGAAGCCTGCCGACGCGTCGTTGAAAACATCGATTGGCCCTGCGAAGTACACAGAAACTTTCAAGAAGTCAATCGAGGCTGCGACCCAAGCGAATTTCTCTCACAGAAATGGGCGTTCTCACTGACCGACAAATGCATCGTCCTCGAAGACGATGACATACCGAGCCTTAGTTTCTTCTCTTTCTGCAAAGAAATGCTGGATCGCTACGAAGACGACCAAAGAATCAGCATGGTCTGCGGACTCAACGTCGATGAGACCACCAAAGACTGCCCCTACGACTACTTCTTCTCCACCGTCTTCAGCATCTCGGGATGGGCTTCATGGCGAAGGGTCATCGACCAATGGGACGAACACTACGGCTTCCTCGAAGACGAGTATAACCTCCATCAACTCGATGCCTACATTCGCGACCGAAAACAGCAATCCAACTTCATTGACTTCTGTCGCTACCACAAGGGACTGGGAAAGGCTTACTACGAAACCATCTTCCACGCGGCGATGTTCTTCCAAAACGGGCTGTCCATCGTTCCGCGCGTCAATCTCATCCAGAACCTCGGTGCCTGCGGCGAGGGCGTACATCTCAGCGGCACGAACGCCACGCTCCCACATGCCTATCGCCGAATCTTTGAAATGAAGTCTCACGAGTTGGATTTCCCGCTCCGCCATCCGCGCTACGTCATTGAGAACGTGGACTATAAGCACCGATTCTTCCGCATTCAAGGCTGGGGACATCCTTGGATTAAAATCGGACGCTCTTTTGAACAACTTTGGCTGAGTCTCCGCCACGGCGAACTGAAAAACATTGGCAAAGCAGTGAAGAACCGCATCCGAATCCTCTGCGGTCGCTCCCGCTTCGACTGAGCCCAACCTCCCCAACAAAGCAATTCCTGCCTCGGGAAAAATTTCCATCATGCTTGCCACGGCTGACAACCTTGTCCGCCGTGGCAACATTTTTTCTAAGAACTTGTAGAACGCATAAGTTGAACGCGTGCTGCACAAACCCACGGGAAACCACTCAATCACCAAAATCCCACAGAACTGCAACCGTTCATTTTTACTTACACCGTCAACGAAGAGGGAGAGAAGAGGAATGTAGGGTTGCAGCGTGACTCACTCGTCTCGCTATACGTATATTATAGAGAAATATAAATCCTGCAAACCCTACACAAAACCCTACATTTTCCTCGTATATCACTGATTATCCGTTCGTTGCACTGTGTAGGGTCTGAATTGAAAATCCTACACAAATCCTACATGGAATCATACACTGAACCCTACATTTTAGAACACGAATTTTGAGGAAGGCAAAGAAAAATTTGAAGAAGGGAAAGAAAAATTTGAAGAAGGCAAAATAAAATTTCAGGAAGGGAAAATAAAATTAGGGGAAGGCTAAGAAAAACTAGGGGAAGGCTAAGAAAAACTAGGGGAAGGCTAAGAAAAACTGGGAGCGCACCTAAGTAAAACTGGGAGCGCACCTAAGTAAAACTGGGAGCGCACCTAAGTAAAACTGGGAGCGCTCCTAAGTAAAACTGCGTGCCGAGTAGGCAAAACTTTTCTCAGCGACACAGGCTCCCTCGAAGAGCAAAAATGTAGGATAAAACCACGTTTTTGCATATTTCCGCCCAATCCTACATTTATATTTTTTGCTTCACCACGACCCTACACACACCGCCGCGAAACCCTGCACAATGAAGGGTTTTGTGTAGGATTTTAAGACCAAATCCTACACACCTAACCCCTATGATTATCAAGCTTTAAACCCAAACTGTGTAGGGTTTGAAGGAAATGCATGTAGCCTTGAAAAACGTATAGGTGTGAAAGGTGAATACGCGCGCGAGGCGCGCGTATCCTTTTTACATTTTTCTGCCGTCTTCCTTTTTGTGTGCATCATGGCACAAGTTTTGCTGTAAGCCCTCATTGTGTAAGGACAAATTTCTCAAACGGCTTCGCACATTCTCAAGCAACTTTGCATGTCGTCAAACGAGCAACGTCTTGACGAGGGAAGAGATGGCTTTACCTTCGGCGCACTCTATCTTGCCACAGCATGGCTGCGCAGTAAGGTGGCAAAGGTCACGCCCCTCTATGGCACAGAGGAACGGTTTTCGCCCTCCGTCTCTTCCTCTCTTCCTCTCTTTGTCCCTTCCTCTCTTTGACTCTTTGTCTCTTTGACTCCTCGACTCTTCCTCTCTTTGACTCTTTGACTTTTAGTCTCTTTCTCCCTTCGTCTTGTTTGTATGATGCTTTTACTCTATTTTTGCAACTAGTTAGAATGCGTAACCGCATTTTGACGGAATCGGTGGCGGACACGCATTCGTTCGTTTCTGGTTGCCACTTGAGAGAATGCTATGTCTTACCATAAATAATATTTCTTCGCCATGCTGTCGCAACCCTAAAGCAAGCAGCATCGCCTCCACGAAACAGGCACTTAATACGCACGCACAAGCCTTCGCATCGTCACTCATCGTGCGACGGCAAGGCAAACGATTTTAGACAGAGGCTTCAAGCCTCCCTATAGTCCAACATGGTGCGCGCCCGTTCCCATTGACTTAGGACTTTAGACTAGCCAATGAATGGTTGCACATACTAATATTTATTCACATGAAAAAATACTTTTTACTCCTTACCCTTTTATGTCTTTCCCTTTCTGCCCGGGCTCATGACGCAGAGGTAGATGGAATCTTCTACAATCTGGATGCAGACAACAAGACGGCTACGGTCACTTTTCAGGGAGACAATTATGACTCGTATGATAATGAATACTCCGGTGACGTAGTGATTCCTGAAACAGTGACTTATAATGGCATCACATATTCCGTCACGAGTTTGGGATGGGCGTGCTTCACATATTGCAGCAGTTTGACCTCCATCACCATTCCCAACTCCGTCACGAGTGTGGGAGAATACTGCTTCTCTGCTTGCCGCAGTTTGACCGCCATCACCATTGGCAACTCCGTCACGAGTATGGGAAAATGTTGCTTCTCTTATTGCAGCAGTTTGACCTCCATCACCATTCCCAACTCCGTCACGAGTTTGGAATATGGCTGCTTCGCTGATTGCAGCAGTTTGACCTCCATCACCATTCCCAACTCCGTCACAAAAGTTGGATGATATTTTAAAGTTTCGTTATTTAGGGATTAAACGGCAATCCCTAAATAATAAGTAATCCCACTTACCGCTTCTGATAGGTGGGATATTATTAGAAATCAAAGTAATCTTCTAAAGGTTTTTCTTCTTCTTTGGGCTTTTCTTCCTTCTTCCATATCTTTTCTATTTCTTCAAAGATACCTAGTTTGGGTATATCGGCATTAAATAACGCTATAAATGGTGCATAGATAAAACCTACTACTATCCACGCAAATAATCCACCTATAGCAAATACTACAGTTTTTAGTACCTTCCACGAAAATATAAGTTTAGGCTTTAAGTAGTTAATACACCTTTCTTTCCTTTCCTTATATTTTATCTTCTCGGTAAAAGATGATAATTTAATGTCAGTAGATATAGTGGTTAAATTATGACCGTTTGCCGTTACATCCTTTCCACAATACCTACAGTATATGGAATCGTCATCTATAAGTTTACCACAGTATTTACAATACATAGTTCTGTAGTTATTTGTTATTTTTTGAGTGCAAAGATACTCAATAAATAACGGAACTACAAATAATATCAAGGAATTACGAGTGTGGGAGAATACTGCTTCTATGGTTGCAGCGGTTTGACCTCCATCACCATTCCCAACTCCGTCACGAGTTTGGGAGATTGCTGCTTCGAGAATTGCAGCAGTTTGACCTCCATCTATATGCTTCCCTCCACACCTCCCAGCACAGGATCTGCTATATTAGATTACACTCCGTTAGAAACAGTCTATGTGGTGGACGAGGATGCCAAGACTGCCTATCAAGTTAAATACCCTTGGCACGAATATGAGATTGTGGTTATGCAGCCCACCGGCATAGAAGAAGTGGAGACAGAAAAGACTGCACCCACCATTGTCGGCTACTACGACCTGAATGGCAAACTAATCAACGGCAAACAACGCGGCGCGGTCATCGTGCGCTACTCCGATGGTACTACGCGAAAGGTGCTGAAGTGACAGTGCGAAAGGTGCTGAAGTGACAGCGCGCAAGAATAGTCCGTCACACAGCCGACGCAATTATCGTGCTCAGAAATACACTCCGACATTCAATGATTCATCCGTTCAAATAAGGAGGTGTTCTATAAATTACGGGCTTTTGAACGTTCCTTATCCCGTAATTTATAGAACACCCCTAAAAATGATGCCTTCAAATTGTAAAAACTTGGTGTATTTGAATAAATGAGTAACTTTGCAAACAAAGTTACATCAGCCGCGCCATGCCACACGGTATTTGTGCGGACTAAAAGGAAGAGATTTGCTTATGTCAAAGCAGGTAATGGACAGGATAGAGTATCTTGTGTTGTTGGTGGCGGAGTTCGCTGCTCGCTGCAGGGTGTCGGAGGCGATGGCTTACCGCTACCTCAACCAGTATGGCGCTTTGGCACTTTGCAACAAGCATTACAACGTGATGCACACGCTATCGGTAGAAGAGAACATCCAGACCTTGCGGGAATACTGCCAAAGGAGGGGTGGAAACCTATGACACTCTATCATGGTTCAACTGTTGACATCCCTCATGTTGACTTAGCAAAGTCGTAACCCAACAAGGATTTTGGCAGGGCTTTCTATCTGTCTGATGACGAACAGCAAGCCTTGAAAATGGCGCAGTTCCGTGCAGAATTTGAGGATTCTACTCCCATCGTCAATGTGTATGAGTTTGACGAGGCTCTTTTTGAGGAGTTCCAAATCAAGCGGTTCGAATATTATACCGAGGAATGGGCACACTTCGTCTATGACCATCGAACAGAACCCAACGGCAGGACACTACATGATTACGACATCGTGTATGGCCCTATAGCAAACGACCGCATCGGTGCCCAGATAACGCGCTATAAACAAGGTTACATTTCCTTTGAGGAATTTCTAAAGCGCATCCAGTATATCAAGGGCCTCACATTCCAGTATGCTTTCTGTACGCAGAGAGCCATTGACAAACTCATAAAGCAAACAAGCAGATGAACGTATCGCAGGCAGAATTTCAGAATATGAAAGAGGAGATAGTCAAAGACCTTATCTCCCGGCTGATGGACGAGCGTGGTCTTTCTATGGAGCAAGCCTTTGATATTGTTTACACCTCTCGGCTGTTTGAGAAATTGAACGACCCAAAGACTGGCCTTTTCTTTCAATCCTCTGGCTATGTATATAGTTATCTTACAGAAGAATTACAATCTACATAAAAATAGTCATGTGAAATATAAATATGTGTGGATTACATACAAAAACATTATTTGACGAGGCTGTGTTGTAATTAAGGTTTACGGCGCAGCCTCTTCCTTTGCCACCTACTCTCACTTTGCCTCCTCCTTTCCTGTGCCTCCCACTCCCACTTTGCCACCTACGTTCACCTTTACCGACCTCTCACGAAGCGGTGTTCCTTAGTGTGCTGTTTTGAAACACGAATCTCTCGAATGTTTTTGGACACGAATTGAATAAGATTTGAACGAATTGGGCGGTGAAGAGGCGGTGAAGAGGACACGAATAGGAGGTGAATAGGAGGTGAATAGGAGGTGACGCGGTTTTCGTCTTCTCGTCCCTTTGTCTCTTCCTCTCTTCGTCCCTTTGCCTCTTCGACTCTTCGTCTCTTCGTCTCTTCGTCTCTTTGTCCCTTTGACTTTTTGTCTCTTCTTCTCTTCGTCTTCTCAGCGACACAGGATTCCCCATACGAACCGACAAGAGGAGCAGAAAAAGACTGAAATTCACACCGCTTTCACCCCGCATTCCGCTTTGTTTGACGAGCAAATTGAGGAAAAAGCAGGAAAATCCATAAATTATGCGTAATTTTACCGCTTAATTGGAGTAGTTCGCCTCGTCCCATCCGTAACAGGCGATGACTCCCCTTGGTTCAGACAAACAAAACAAGACATATAAAACCATGATTTACAATTGGAACTACGAAGAGCCCGATGCAAAAGTCGCGGAAGAGGCTGCCGAACTGGCAGCCGCGGCACGCATTCATCCGGCTCTCGGCAGATTGCTCCACGAAAGGGGAATGCGAACACCCGCGGAGGTGACGCAATTCTTTCGTCCGCAACTGACCACGCTCCACGACCCGTTCCTGATGAACGACATGGATAAAGCCGTGGACAGACTCAACGAAGCCATGGGGAAAAAGGAAAGAATCCTTGTCTATGGAGACTATGATGTCGATGGATGCACCGCCGTCGCACTCGTCTATAAGTTCCTCAGACAATACTATTCCCACATTGACTACTACATCCCCGACCGCTACGACGAAGGCTACGGCATCTCCCACAAAAGCATTGAGATGGCAGCGGAGAGCGGCGTGAAACTCGTCATCGTGCTGGACTGCGGCATCAAAGCGGTGGAGGAAATCGCCTATGCCAAGTCGCTGGGCGTGGACTTCATCATCTGCGACCACCACGTGCCCGACGACGTGCTGCCTGAGGCAGCTGCCATCCTGAACCCTAAACGCCACGACAACCACTACCCCTACACGGAACTCTCCGGCTGCGGCGTGGGTTTCAAGTTCATGCAGGCTTTTGCCCTCAACAACGGCATCGAGTTCAACAAACTGACGTCGCTGCTGGATTTGTGTGCCGTCAGCATCGCCTCTGACATCGTCCCCGTGATGGGGGAAAACCGCATCCTTGCCTATCACGGGCTTCGCTGTCTGAACTCCAACCCGAGCATCGGCTTGCGCGCCATCGTGGAAGTCTGCGGATTGACGGAAAGAGAACTGACGATGAACGACATCGTCTTCAAAATCGGACCACGCATCAATGCCTCGGGAAGAATGCAGAACGGCAAAGAGGCTGTGGAACTCCTGGTTGAGAAAGACTATCCCGTCGCTCTGGAAAAGGCACACCACATCAATGTCTATAACGAAGCACGCAAGGACCTCGACAAACAAATCACCGAGGAGGCGATGGAACAAGCCGAGAAAATTCCACACATGAAAGAGCGTCGTAGCGTCGTCATCTACAACGAGAGCTGGCACAAAGGCGTGATTGGCATCGTGGCATCAAGACTGACGGAACAGTTCTATCGTCCCGCCGTGGTGCTGACCTGCAGCGAAGGCATGGCGACCGGTTCGGCGCGCTCCGTCTCAGGGTTTGACGTCTATAAAGCGGTGCAGAGCTGCGAGGAACTGCTTGAAAACTTCGGCGGACACACCTACGCCGCCGGACTCACGCTGAAAGTCGAAAACGTGGAAGAGTTCAGTGAAAGATTTGAAGCCTACGTGGCTTCCCACATCCTCGAGGAACAAACCAAGGCGAGCATTGACATCCATGCCATCCTCGATTTCAAGGACGTGAACTTCCGCTTCTACCAGCAGTTGAAACGCTTCGCACCCTTCGGACCGATGAACGAGAAACCGGTGTTCTGCACCAAAAAGGTCTATGACTACGGCACGAGCAAGGTGGTCGGAAGAGGACAGGAGCACATCAAACTGGAACTCGTGGACGACAAGAGCAACCACGTCATGAACGGCATCGCCTTCGGTCAAAGCTCGCAGGCACGCTACATCAAAACGCGTCAGTCCTTCGACATCTGCTACACCATCGAAGAAAACACCCACAAACGAGGAGACATCCAACTTCAAATCATTGACATCCGACCGAGAACAACGGAAAAATAGACCTTGGTTCCCCGTTCCCGCCGAGGCTCTTCTCCCTTAGTCTCTTTGACTCTTTGTCTCTTAATCCCTTTGTCTCTTTGTCCCTTTGACTCTTCGTCTCTTTGACTCTTCGTCTCTTAGCCCCTTAGTCTCTTTGACTCTTTGTCTCTTAGTCCCTTTGACTCTTTGTCTCTTAGTCTCTTTGACTCTTTGACTCTTTGTCTCTTAGTCCCTTAGTCTCTTCGTCTCTTTGACCCTTTGTCTCTTTGACCCTTTGACCCTTTGACTCTTTGTCTCTTTGACTCCTTGTCTCTTAGTCCCTTTGACTCTTAGTCTCTTTGACTCTTTGACTCTTTGACTCTTTGACTCTTTGACTCTTTGTCTCTTTGACTCTTTGTCTCTTTGACTCTTTGACTCTTTCATGTATAACTCCGCACGCTACAAAAAGATTCTGCAGGACGTTTGGGGATACCCCGACTTCCGAGGCATTCAAGAGGACATCATTCGCCACATCGCTGAAGGCAATGACACACTTGGACTCATGCCGACCGGCGGCGGAAAGAGCATTACGTTCCAAGTGCCGGCACTGGCGGCGGAGGGAACGTGTCTCGTGGTGACACCACTCATCGCCTTGATGAAAGACCAAGTCGCCAACCTCAAGAGCCGCGGTGTCGCTGCCGTTGCCATCAGTTCGGAAATGTCAAGGGATGAAATCACGCGCCACCTTGACAATGCCCACTTCGGCGCCTATAAACTCCTCTACATCTCCCCCGAACGCCTCGGTTCGCCCAACTTCATCTGCCGTCTGCGAGGCATCCACATCAGTTTCATCGTCATCGACGAAGCCCACTGTATCTCACAATGGGGCTATGACTTCCGACCCTCCTATCTTCAAATCGCCACCGTGAGGGACGTGCTCCCCGGCGTGCCCGTGTTGGCGCTGACTGCCACTGCTACGAAAGAGGTGGTTGAGGACATCTGCCAGAAACTCCGATTCAACGCCACGGGCAAGGTGTTCCGCATGAGTTTTGAACGTCCGAACCTGCGCTATGTCGTACGTGCCACCGAGACACCGATTGAAGAGATGGTGCACATTCTCCAAAGCGTCCCCGGCTGCGCCATCGTCTATGCCAGTTCGCGAGAAAAAACGGAGGATCTGGCGAAGGCACTGACGGAACAAGGAATCCCCGCACTTCACTATCACGCAGGTCTCTCGGCACTGACACGACAAACCGTCCAGCGCGCCTGGCAGGAAGACCGAGCCCGCGTCATGGTCGCCACCAATGCCTTCGGCATGGGAATCGACAAACCCGATGTCAGACTGGTTCTCCACTTTGACGTACCGGACAGCATAGAAGCCTACTTCCAAGAAGCGGGACGTGCCGGACGAGACGGTAAACTTGCCTATGCCGTCCTCATCCACAACTCCTTCGTTGAACGCACCCTGCTCCGAAGGGTGGAGGACTCCTTCCCGCCAACGGACTATCTGAGGAGGGTCTATGCGGAAATCTGCTACTTCCTTCAAATCGCCGAGGGAGAAGCGGAGGGCAGAACCTTTGAGTTCAACATTGCCAAGTTCTGCCGCGTCTTTCAACACTTCCCCATCCGACTGCAAAGCGCACTCAACATCCTCAGCCGAGCAGGCTATCTTGAGTATCACGAAAAAGAAGACGCCACCTCACGGCTCATGGTGATGATGCAACGCAACGAACTCTACAGCGTGAACTACCTGCCCGAACGCACGGAACTCGTGCTCGACGCCGTCCTGCGACGCATCCCGGGCATCTTTGCCGAATATCGAACCGTAGAAGAAGACATGCTGGCAGAACATTGCGACATGACACAACAGGAGGTCTATCAGCATCTCTGCTCACTCTCCCGCTGGGGCATTGTGAACTATGTTCCGAAAAAGAAAATACCCAAAATCACCTTCCTCACCCGCCGTCTTGACCCGAAGAATGTGACTTTCCCACCGGAAATCTACTCCATCCGCAAAGCACACATGCAAAAGCAGATTGAAGCCATGGCGAACTATGTCCTGCAGGACGAACTCTGTCGCAGCAGAGTCTTGCTTCACCACTTCTCCGACGATGCACCGGACTGCGGCGGCTGCGACGTGTGTCTGAAAAACAAAAAATAGGGAGGGCAGCGATCAATCAAATACTTTTCATACTCCCGTCAAACTCCCGTCAAACTCCCGTCAAACTCCTGCAGAAAACTGTCAAAATGCCAATACACCCATGACTCCTCTGATTCAAATCCGACAAGGGGTGGCACGCCATCCGCTCTATCGTCTTCGTGCGCCCTTTGACTTCACACTTCACGCCGGAGAACACACCGTGCTCTTCGGAAAGAACGGAGCGGGGAAAACGCTGCTCGCCCGACAAATCGCAGGAGCATGCCCACTCCTCGGTGAAGCCAGAACGGACAATCTCGCCTCCGAACAGCACACACAGGGTGGCATCCGCTGTCTTTCGTTTCGAGACATCTACGGCGGTAACGAACCTGCCTACTACCAACAACGCTGGAACCGCGCCGATGAACAAGTCTTCCCCACCGTGGCGGAGATGCTGGAGCGCGCGAAACCGGTCGGTGAGGAGGTGTCGGAGGAAACACTGCGCCGGGTGGAAGAAACCGGCATCACGGCACACCTTGACAAAACCATCAACCTCCTTTCAAGCGGAGAACTCCGACGCCTGCAAACGGCACGAATGCTTTTCTCCCGCCCGAAGGTGCTGATGATTGACAACCCCTTCATCGGTCTGGACAGAGAGGCGCGCCGCTCCTTCACCGCCCTGCTGGAGGAACTCGCCAAGGATCTCACGCTCATCCTGATTGTATGCCGCGAAGCGGACATCCCGCCCTTCATCCGCAAAGTCGTCAGCCTCAGCGAACGAACCCTGACTCACACGGAATCCAGAGAGGAGTTCTTCCAACGCAGAGAAAACGAACAAAAAACGCTGACACCCAAGCCCGCTCCCCTGCCCCTTCCACCAACAGCCTCCCCAGTGCCGCAAGGGGAAAACATGATTGAGTTCTGCGACGTGACGGTGACCTACGGCAGTCGGCACATTCTCCATCACCTCGATTGGACCGTGCGCTGCGGCGAACGCTGGGCGCTGACCGGACCAAACGGCGCGGGAAAATCAACCCTGCTCTCGCTCATCTGCGCCGACAACCCGCAAGGCTATGCCTGTCCCATACACCTCTTCGGGAAAAGACGGGGACGAGGCGAAAGCATCTGGGAAATCAAGAAACACATCGGTTTCGTTTCACCGGAAATGTTCTCAACCTATCGTAAGCCGCTCCCCGCCATTGACATTGCGGCGAGCGGACTGCGCGACACCATCGGGCTCTATGTGCGCCCCTCACAACAGGAACGGGAACTTTGTCTGGAATGGATGAAACGCTTCGGCGCCGGCGACCTCGCCACGCGGGACTATCTCTCACTCTCCGACGGTGAACAGAGACTGGTGCTGCTGGTGCGTGCCTTCGTCAAACAGCCTGCCCTCCTCATCCTCGACGAACCGTTCCACGGACTCGACGACGAACTGACCAACCGTGCCCGAAGCATCATTGACGCCTATATGACTCGCCCGGACCGCACGCTCATCATGGTTTCTCACTACGATGAAGAATTGCCCTCCTGCATTGACCACCGACTGACACTCTCCCGCCAAGATTAGCCTATGATTATCTATTTCTCCGGAGCGGGCAACAGCCGCCACCTTGCCCTCCGACTTGCCCAACTGCTCGGCGACCGCGCTGTCTCCATGGAAAGTCTTTGGGAAGAACACAGTCCGAAAATCGAACTCAGAGCCCACGAAGACCTGGGCTTCGTCATGCCGGTTCACTTCGGCGGAATGCCTGCCTTCGTCCACGACTTCATGTCGCAGATGGAGGTGCGGCACGCAATGGATGCTCCTTTATATGTATATGGTGTGGTGACCTTCGGCGCCTCCGTCGGAGAATGGGAGAAGCAATTCAGGGATGCGGTGCACGCCTGCGGTCTGGAGGCAACGGCAACCTTTCCCGTGAAGATGGTGGACACCTACGTGCCGCTCTTTGATGTGACGAACACGGAGAAAAACAACAATATTCTCAAACAGGCGGAAAAACTCATCCCGCGCATCGCCGAGAGCATCCGAAAAAAAGCCGTTTGTCTGCAAAACGAGACAAACGGACGAAAAATGAATAACGGGAAGATGCCACACTGGATGGCGAAGTGGCAATATAAGTACTACGAACGTGCACGCCACACAAAACGCTTCTCGGTGGAGCCGCCGGCTTGCCAACACTGCGGCGTATGTGCCGCAAACTGCCCGACAAGGTGCATCGAAATGCGCACGGACGAACTTCTTCCGGTTTGGACAAAAGAAAAATGCACGCTCTGTCTGCGCTGCCTCCACCACTGCCCCGCTCACGCCATACGGCTCGGACGGAACAGTAAGAAGCATGGACAATATCCCGGACCAACGGGAACGCAAGACAAAGAGGAATAGTCCCCCAACATATACCTACCCTACTTCACCACATAAAGGTGCGAACAAAAGACTTCATCGTAGCGCCGCTTGTTTTCTTTCGGGCGCGGATTGTCGTCAAAACGACCGAGGTCTTCCACGTTGAACTGCTGCAACGCCTCCTCGGAAAGATAGTCGGAAAGGGGACGCGCCAAAACGAGCAGACAGGGAGCGGCGGCACGCAGGCTGTCGGCATTCGTCACTTCCAACGGACGGATGGGACGCCCCATGACATAGACCAACTCAATGCGCAGCGGGTCTGAAGCACCATGATAGCAAGGCAATGCCTTCACCTCGGAGCGAGCGTTCACGGTCGCAATGCTGTGGCGCTCTTGGTTCATAAACAACTTATCTACCAAGGGCATTCCGAAGGCTTCAACGGAGAGGAAAAGAATGACTACACCATAAACCACCCGTCTCACTCGCAAACCGCGAATCGCTCTCACCAGCCACGCCGTCACCGCGAGGCAGAACAGCGCAACGCCGATTTCCTCCCAAATGTTGATGTAACCTTTTTCATACAAGAAAATCCAAGTCGCCACAGGGAGGATGAGAATGACTGCCGTGATGAGCCAGGCGTTGACGCGGAAGAGTACGCGCTCGCGGCGATGCTTGCTGCCCAACTCACCGAACACGTCAATCCAACGCTGGAGTTGATAGCCCATGACGTAGGCGGCGGGAATGAGCAAGGGGAAAAGATAGCGCGGCTTCTTTTCGGGCATACAAGACAAGAGGAAAAGACTGAGCACCATCCACAGCGCAGGCATGGCGTAGGCACGGTCAAGGCTTCGCAGCCGCAGTCCCCATGCCTGCAAACGGTTCTTTCCTTTCTCGCCGGCAACGGCATAGCACAAAGGAGCAATCAACGAGGTGAGCAGCAGAAGACTCCACACGCCGCTTTCAAGGAAGAACTGCCAATAGTACCAGAACGGGCGAGCATTGTGATTCACCCAAGCGACGGTCTCTTTCTGCACAACTGCACCCACGGTGTCGGAAGCGTAAAGGAGAATATAGGCAAACCACCAACCGCCCACGATGACGGCGAGCAGAATCGCCCACAAAAGTCCACGACGATGACCGCGCAACGGCGTTTTCATGGTGAGGAACCAGGCAGGAAGGAAGGGTAGAAGCAAGGCATAGAACGAAACCGGACCTTTGCTCATCCACGACAGACCAAGCCAGATGCCCGCCCAGGTGAAGTGTTTGAACTGAGTGCGGTGAAGGTCCGCCCGCGCTTTGAAGGCTCGCGCCAAATGGAAGATGCCCGCCATCATGAAGGCATGGCAGAAGATGTCCCAGTTCACCGTGCGCCCCGTGAGCACGACATTATAGGAGGTCACGAAAACCAAAGTCGCCAAATAGGCGTTCATGCGCAAGAAGCGGTGGGCGAAGACATAGAAATAGAACACCAAAAGCGTCGCTGCTGCCGCCGCCATGCCTCGCTGAAGCGGAAGGCTGTCCGTCCCCGTCAGCAAAGTCACCGCCACAAGCCACGTGGGCAAAGGAGGTTTCTCCAAACGAGGCTCAGCGTTCATCGTGGGTTCCAGCCAACTGCCGTCAGCCACCATCTCGCGAGCCGTGATGATGTTTCGCGACTCCATGATGTCAGGTTGCAACACGCCGTTGTGCATGAAGAACGTCACAAGGCAAAGAAGGAAAATGAGCACAGGCTCTGTGAAATGGCGGGAGGGACGAAGAGTGTACAAGTTTCTGTGAAATTAGAGGTATATAAATAATACGTTGTAATCTTTCACGTGTGGATTCATCACGAGCGTTGGAGATGCATGACCATCGCCACGCCGGGAATGTCGGGTTGGAAGCCGTTCAAAGCCTCGGCTCCGGAGGGACGCTGGAGCAACAGGTGACGCACCGCTAGTCCGCGGGACATTTTGGCGTAGATGGTTACGTTCTTCTCGCGTTCGCCTTCCACAACCTTGAAGTCCGGCGTGACGACGGTCGTTTCGCGACAGACGCGTTTCCAATCAAAGAGACGTTTCATTTCTGCGCTCGCCAAATTGACCAACACACCGTCATCGGCTTTCACGCTCTCAATGAGAAAGTCTGTCAGCAAAGGCTTCCAGAAATCAAAGCGGGATTGGGCGTCGCCATTGGCACTGCCGGACAGGGCAACGCTGCCTTCCAAACGATAGGGGGAGATGGCATCGCCGGAACGCAGGAGTCCATAGAGGAAAGAGGTGATGAACAAATGCTTGGAAGCGAAGTCCAAGGCATCGGCATCAAGCGTCTCGGGGGCAATTTGCTTGAACACAACGCCATCGTAGGCAAACAAAGCAGCCCTTTTCGGATTCTCTGTGTCAAAGAAGTGCTGATAGTTCAAACAAACCGTAGCAGCAATTGGATGACTCACCTTGAGGAGTTTCGCCATGTGCTCCGGCGTCAGCTGCATCAACCGCTGCGCCATTTCATTCGCCTCATTGAGAAAGCGAGGCACGGTCTGCACGTACTCCTTCTCCTCCGGACCACATTGTCCGAACTGCATCGTCTTGGAACAAGAAATGAGGATTTGCATGAGCGAAAAGGGTTAAGGGAATTAGGATTCTTACGAGGAAAAGTAAGCCATGAACCAAGTAATGAACGTTACGTCATCACTTCTTAACGAATGAGAAGCATGAAGGATTGGCGCAAATTTAGTGCTTTTCCCGTGAGTTTGCAGCCTTCACGACAACAAAAACCTTTTCTACACGCTATCTACGACCTATAGAGACCTTATCTACAACCTATAGATGAGCTGCAGAGAACCTGTCGTTGGAACGTCTTGATTTCCAAAATCAGCGCCGCGACAGTCACCACACGCTGAACAATTGTGACGTGGAGGACGCTTGAAGGGGGAATAAAAGCGCCGGGTTGCAACCTCACGGCCACAACCCGACTGATTGTAATGAAAAAAAGTTTTTTACTCTAAATACGAGACTAATCGTCCCTTTTATGCTTCAGCGAAGGGTACGACAGAAACGACGCTGCGATCACGCTGACCGCGGTGGAATTCCACCTTACCGTCAGCGAGGGCATACAACGTGTGGTCCTTGCCCATACCTACATTTTTACCAGGATAGTGAACTGTGCCGCGCTGACGAACGATGATGTTGCCTGCGATGCAAGCTTGACCACCCCAAATCTTAACGCCTAATCTCTTTGAAGCTGATTCGCGGCCGTTCTTAGAACTACCAACACCTTTCTTATGTGCCATGTTTTCTAAACTTTTTAAATGGATTAAGCAATTACTTGTTTGATGGAAATCTGAGTGTACTGATGGCGGTAGCCATTGAGTTTGCGATAACCCTTGCGGCGCTTCTTGTGGAACACCAACACTTTGTCGCCTTTCACAAGCGGTTCAACCACTTCGCAAACAACCTTAGCGCCTGCCACTGCGGGAGTTCCCACGGTGATGGTGCCGTTGTCCACCAACAAAACATTCTCAAATTCAACAGTCTGTCCGCTTTCGGCACCTTTGATGTGGTTCACAAAGATTTTCTTGCCTTCTTCGACTTTGAACTGCTGACCGTTAATCTCTACGATTGCGTACATTATTATTAATTGTATAAACGGTTTTTTCCGGGAGGCGGATTGCAACTGCAATCTCTTCTTTAGCCCCTTCGGACTCTAAAATCGGCTGCAAAGATACGTTTTTCTTTTCAAACAACAAATCTTTCTCTCTTTTTTGCGCATTTTTTTGAGTTTTTCGTCACGGCTCTTTCATTTAACCCAAGTTTGATGCCATAAAAAATTTTTCAACTATTTTTGGGGTTTGTAGAACTAACTGTCTGTATATCAGTAATGGCATCCTGCAAAACTGAATTGTAGTACACAGGAGCTTCGCCGAAAGGTGGTATCTTTGCCCCCGATAGAAACAGAAATAAACCGTTCAATGGTAGCGCGATGAATTCGCCACCTACTCCGCCTTACTGCGGCTCAGTCGCTGCGGCTCTGCACTTGATGAATGCACAGATAAGATGCTGGTTCCTGCCGGGAAAAGGTTTTTCCGGTTTTTGTCTTTCATTCATTCGTTCAAATTCTGAACATTAATGTTCCAAAAACAGAAATTTTTCTCCATTAATGCCCATTAATTTTCTCATTAATTGCCCCATTAATTCTGAACATTTCTCGCGTTTCGTGTTCCGAAACAAATTAAGGGCGTTTTAATGAATCAAATTCATGAACATTAATGTTTCAAAAAAAGGATCTTTCGCCTCTTTGTCTTTTTGACTCTTAGTCTCTTTGACTCTTAGTCTCTTTGACTCTTTATCTTTCACCCATTCGCGAGATTCGTGTTTCAAAACAGCACACCCGGAACACCGCTTCGTGAGAGGTTGGTAAAGGTGAACGTAGGTGGCAAAATGAGAGTTGGAGACAAAGGAAAGTAGGAGGCAAGTGCATTGGGAATTGGCATTTACCTCCTACTGTTTATTTTCATGTGCGTGTCCGAAATTCTCCTTATTTGAACGGATGAACCATTGAATGTCGGTGTGTATTTCTGAGCACGATAATTGCACCGGTCTGTGTGACGGACTGTCCTTTCGCGCAGTCACTTCAGCAACTTGCGCGTAGTGCCATCGGAGTAGCGCACGATGACCGTGCCGCGTTGTTTGCCGCTGATTAGTTTGCCATTCAGGTCGTAGCAGCCGACAATGGTGGGTGCAGTCTTTTCTGTCTCCACTTCCTCTATGCCGGTGGGCATAACCACAATCTCATATGCGTTCCAAGGGTATTTAGCTTGATAGGCAGTCTTGGCATCCTCGTCCACCACATAGACTGTTTCTAACGGAGTGTAATCAAATATCCAGGATCCTGTGCTGGGAGGTGTGGAGGGGAGCATATAGATGGAGGTCAAACTGCTGCAATAAGAGAAGCACTGATTTCCCACACTCGTGACGGAGTTGGGAATGGTGATGGAGGTCAAACTGCGGCAATTCCAGAAGCAGTCATCTCCCAAACTCGTGACGGAGTTGGGAATGGTGATGGAGGTCAAACTGCTGCAACCCTCGAAGCACTGATTTCCCAAACTCGTGACGGAGTTGGGAATGGTGATGGAGGTCAAACTGCTGCATTCATAGAAGCAGTAATCTCCCAAACTCGTGACGGAGTTGGGAATGGTGATGGAGGTCAAACCGCTGCATTCATAGAAGCACATATATTCCAAACTCGTGACGGAGTTGGGAATGGTGATGGAGGTCAAACTGCTGCAACCAGAGAAGCAATATCTTCCCAAACTCGTGACGGAGTTGGGAATGGTGATGGAGGTCAAACTGCTGCAACCTTCGAAGCAGTTCCATCCCAAACTCGTGACGGAGTTGGGAATGGTGATGGAGGTCAAACTGCTGCAACCATAGAAGCAGTAATCTCCCAAACTCGTGACGTAGTTGGGAATGGTGATGGAGGTCAAACTGCTGCAATCCTCGAAGCACTTATATCCCAAACTCTTGACGGAGTTGGGAATGGTGATGGAGGTCAAGCTGCTGCAACCTTCGAAGCAGTTCCATCCCAAACTCGTGACGGAGTTGGGAATGGTGATGGCGGTCAAACTGCTGCAACCCCAGAAGCAGCTATTTCCCAAACTCGTGACGGAGTTGGGAATGGTGATGGCGGTCAAACTGCTGCAACCATAGAAGCAGCCATAGCCCAGACTCGTGACGGAGTTGGGAATGGTGATGGAGGTCAAACTGCTGCAACTACGGAAGCAGTCTTCTCCCAAACTCCTGACGGAGTTAGGAATGGTGATGGAGGTCAAACGGTAGCATTCACCGAAGCACTCATCTCCCAAACTCGTGACGGAGTTGGGAATGATGATGGAGGTCAAACTTTTGCAATAATAGAAGCAGCCTCCTCCCAAACTCGTGACGGAGTTGCCAAGGGTGATGGAGGACAAACGGCTGCACCACGCGAAGCAGTAATCTCCCAAACTCGTGACGGAGTTGGGAATGGTGATGGAGGTCAAACGGCTGCAACCAGAGAAGCAGCCTCCTCCCAAACTCTTGACGGAGTTGGGAATGGTGATGGAGGTCAAACTGCTGCAATCAGAGAAGCAGGAGCTTCCCAAACTCGCGACGGAGTTGGGAATGGTGATGGAGGTCAAACTGCTGCAACCAGAGAAGCAGGAGCTTCCCAAACTTGTGACGGAGTTGGGAATGGTGATGGAGGGCAAACGGTAGCAATCATAGAAGCACCTTACTCCCACACTCGTGACGGAGTTGGGAATGGTGATGGAGGTCAAACTGCTGCAACCATAGAAGCATTCATCTCCCAAACTCGTGACGGAGTTGGGAATGGTGATGGAGGTCAAACTGCTGCAATTCCAGAAGCAGTCATCTCCCAAACTTGTGACGGAATATGTGATGCCATTATAAATCACTATTTCAGGAATCACTACGTCACCGGAGTATTCATTATCATACGAGCCATAATAGTATCCCTTAAAAGTGACTGTGGCCGTCCTGTTGGCTGCATCCAGATTGTAGAAGATTCCATTTACCTTTGCGTCATGAGCCCGGGCAGAAAGGGAAAGACATAAAAGGGTAAGAAGTAAAAAGTATTTTTTCATGTGAATAAATATTAGGATGTGCAACCATTCATTGGCTTGTCTAAAGTCCTAAGTCAATGGGATTTCTCTCAGGTAGCAACCGGACACGAACGAATGCGTGTCCGCCACCGATTCCGTCAAAATGCGGTTACGCATTCTAACCAGTTGCAAAAATAGGGTAAAATCATTATACAAACAAGACAAAGAGACTAAAAGACTAAGAGACAAAGAGAGGGGGCCTACCCCAACCCCTCCCTAAAGGGAAGGGCTTTGTTGCGGCGCTGATGCACCGCACATGGGGGTC
>NZ_JADYUH010000034.1 GCF_021531665.1 Prevotellamassilia timonensis | reverse complement strand
CTGTCAGAGGTGCTGTATATATGACGTAACATGTTATAATTGAATCTATAAACTGAAAATTAACGAAGTATTGCAAGATGGACACATTGCCTAATGTGAACACCCGACGAGGCGGGAATAAACCCTCTCACGCTGGACTTACCTCCAACGTCTCCCCCAAAGTTCAAAGCCCAGAGGCAGAGAACTCCCATACAGGGGTCACCTCGGACTTTGTGTCTAAGGAAAATCACGAGTGGTTTGTACTTCGTATCTTGTACGGACACACCAAGGATGTTGTTGATGCCTTCAAGAAGGCAGATATACTGTACTATATCCCCAAGCGTTATCAGAAAGTAGAAATAGCTGGGAAGAAGAGGCTGCGTAAGGAGTCTCTCCTTCCCGGTCTTGTTTTTGCCTATATGACCCGTGAGCGGACTCACGACTTTGTCAAGCAGCCAGCCAAGACAGCAGGTTTCTTGAAATACTATACCGACAAGACCAAGCCCATTGAGCCAGACACCCAGCTCAATCCACCTATCACTATCCCCGATGGCAGGATGAAGTCATTCATCGACGTCGTGGAAACAAAGAATGAACATATCTTGGCCACATCGAAAGACCGTTGCCATTTCAAGAGCGGTGATTATTTCAAAGTTGTGTGTGGCGACTTCAAGGGCGTTGTCGGTCAGGTTGTGAGAGCAGCAGGTCAGCAACGCATTGCTGTAGAGTTGAACGGCATCGGATATGTGCTCACTGCCTACATTCCCAGTGATTTTATGGAGAAAATTGAAGATGGAATGATAGAACAGGGATAGTTGCCCACTCCTCTACAGTGTTGACGGAATATAATAAATTTGAAAAGACAGCATTATGATACACAACAAGCAGATACTCACAGGTCTCGACCATAGTCAGTACGAGCACCCGTTAGACAGAGCCGCCTTGGAGAAACTGGAAAGCATCCCGTTCCTTACCACGGCTTGCAAATGGGTGACATCCAACCTCATCGAGCGAGTGTATAACATTCAATATACGGGCAGTAACCTGAAGATCACGAAGGACAACTATCCCAAGATATACGAGTATCTTGTGGAAGCCTGTCGAATCCTCGACCTACAGCAAGTACCCGAACTGTATATCACTTGGGGCTATGACATCAATGCCTGTACCATTGGAGCTGAGAATCCCATCATCGTTCTCAACTCCGGTTTGATTGACCTTTGTGACGATGACGAGATACTCTTCATCATAGGCCACGAAGTCGGGCACATCAAGTCGCAGCACATGTTGTATCATCTTATGGCGCAAGTAATCAACTGGGGAATAGACACTATCCCCGGTGGCAGTCTGGTAGCCAGCGGCTTGCAGTTCGCCCTCTACTATTGGAGCCGAATGTCGGAATTCACAGCCGACCGTGCTGGTCTGATGTGCTGTCAGGACACCGATGCCATGACTCGAGCCTTCATTAAGATGGCAGGTCTCCCCATCAAGGAGTTCAACAACATCCGTCCAGAGACCTTCATCCAACAGGCACGCGACTTCAAGATGCTCGATTATGAGGGAATGAACAAGGTGGTCAAGTTCCTCTCCATAGCCGACGAGACCCATCCCTGGACAGTTATGCGCTCTGCCGAGTTGTTGAAGTGGATTGACAGCGGAGAATATGGACGTTTCGTAACACGCCGTTATCTCAGATAGCCCATGAGAAAGAGATTGCACAATATCGACTTCGCTTCTGTCATGCATCCCGATGACAAGAAGAAGGTGGAATGGCTGAACAGTCTGAAGGTGCCCTACCTGTCAAAGTGGGACTTCATACGTGAGATAGCCAAACACCCGCTTGATCATGACCTGAAGACATGGTACGAGATATTCAAGGCAGATGTGGAGTACTATACCTTCAAGGATTTCCTCGCTGCCACCACCAGCAAGTATCAGGAGGCATACAACGAAGTAGAGAATCAGGGCGAAGGCATCAATATCACTGCCGAGAGCCTGCCGCAGATGTATGCACAGCTCATCGAAGCCTGTGCTATACTTGGCATTGAAGACATTCCTGCCTACTCCACCGATTGGTATTACGGACCTTACCATTTCTCCAATGGCGAGAAGCACCGTCGCATCGTCATGATGTCGGGCAGTGCCGACCTTTTCACTGAGGGGGAAATGATGTTCACCCTTGGACATGAACTGGGCCACTTTGCTGCGGGTCACAAACCGTACCACATGCTCATCATGTCATTCTACCTGCCTTTCATGTCCGACCCGACTTTCAAGGCATGGGCTTCGCTTGTCAAACTCCCTCTGTTTGAATGGTATCGCAAGTCCGACTATACCGCCGACCGCATTGGCCTGCTCTGCTGTCAGGACATCAACGTGGCACTCAGCACCATGATCAAGAAAGCCGGACTTCCGAGGAAGTATTACGACCAGATAAACATCGACGGCTTCATCCAGCAAGCTCGGGACTTCAACGAAAACTACACTGGCACGCTCAATGTCATTGTAAAGAACCTCACCATCCGTTCCGCCGAATTCCCTTGGTTGGTTGACCGTGCCGCCAAGCTCCTTGACTGGTACGAGCATGGGAATTATAATCAGATAGTAAACAGTTAAAATATAGCATTGTATGAATACACAGACCATTGTACTTCCTGCAAACGATAATATCCTCGCCATTCTCAACTTCAACAAGATTGCGAATGACCTGAAGAGAGAAGCCGTCAAGGCTATGGGCATGGCAGCCTGTCAAGCCCGCTGCCTCAGATGTGAACATTGCTCAGCTCAACGATGCGGTAACAGATAAGCAAAGATGAATATCACGACGCTCCATAATAACAGTTATTCATATCTACGGCAGACCAACGAAATCGTTCAGGGTGTCGTAGATGACAGCCGTTATGCCTGGACGTTTACGCCTCCGAGCGAATTTTCCTCGATGCCGGAGGTCTATATGTTCATCATTGCCACGACAGAGCAGTGCAATCTTCGCTGCACCTATTGCTGTTACTCTGGCGAATATGAGGGCAACCACAGCCACAACAGTCGGACACTCTGTGAGGGCGACATTCAAGCCATCTACGACTTTATCGACAAGACAGCAAAGACAAAGCCCATACGCATTTCGTTCTATGGAGGCGAACCTCTCGTTAACTATCCTCTCGTTCAGTATGCCATACAAGCAGGACAGCAACGATGGGAAGACGATGTGACCTTCTCTGTTTCCACCAATGGCACGCTGTTGACAGAAGAACGCATTGATTGGTTGGTAAACAATGGTGTGGAACTTGCAATCTCCATTGACGGCACACAGCCATTCCACGATGCATACAGAGTGGATGCCAAAGGCAATGGTTCATATACCAAAGTACGGAATGCTTTGGCGTATCTGCACAACAACACATTCAATCAGTACCCTAAGGTCGTATTGATGATGACATTGCCGTCAGTCTCTACGCTGATACCCATTGCGCAAGCATGGCATAAAGACGAAGTGTTGCAGCATTATGCACCAACTCACATTAGCGGATTGACCCCAAACTTCTTCCAAGTAGTAGCAAAAGAAGATTGGGAAACGCTGAAGGCACAATACATCCAGCTTCTCGATGCTTACGAGCAGCATCCCGAATGGTCGGTACTTCAGACATTCTTTGATGAGATTGTCTCTTATTGGAAGAACAGACCAGTGTTTGAAGTCTCAGAAAGTACACCACTCTCCACCTGTATGCCTGTCAACACCAAACTCTACATTGATGCCACTCTCCAGTTGGCAGTATGCGAGAAGTTCAACGACCGCTTCCGCATTGGTAGCATCAACGATGGCATTGATTGGCAGAAAGCCAATGAGATGACCAAGGAGTATTACCGCAAGCGTAAGAATCGATGCACCTATTGCCCGGCTGTCAGAATGTGCAATATGTGTCTGACCTCTATCGCATACACGGATGACCAATGGGACACCCTCTGTCACAACGAGAGGCTCTACCATAAGTTGCACATGTTCCTGTTCTGCGAAATGGCAGAGCGTAGTATGCTTACTAAGCCATCCGTCCCGACATTGCAGTCAGAACATTGCACATTGAATGAGATAGAAAGAAAAGACATCTCAGCACTGAGAAGCATATTCTCAGATGCAGACACCCAGCGATACCTGCCCTACCTCTGTGACATTGCCCAAACAAACGATGGCATCAAACAGATACTGAAGTCCTTCCGCACTTATCTGTCAAAGAACGAAGGCATCCTGTGGGGAATCAGGAAGCACGACACCCTTATCGGTTTCGTTGCCACAATAGACTTGTCAACCAATCCCACCATCTTCTTCGCCATGCACCCCAAGTACAGAAATCAAGGTTACATGCAAGAAAGCGTGAGGTTGGCCACCCAATATATATGTGACACAAAGCTCACCAACGAACTTCATACCGAAGTGGATTTGAACAACATCGCTTCTCAAAAGGTATTGGAACGTTGTGGGTATAAAGTCAAGGAAGAACAGTCGCTCAGGTTTTTGTACTGCTATCAGAACTATAACACTGAGTTACAAACTTCCTGAATACAGATGTGAAGATGGCAGTGTAAATAAGTGTGCATAATTGTAATACAAATCCAAAACGCTTAATTTTGCATCAGAAATAAGAAAATAAAACAATATACCGTTATGAAGAAAGTAATATATATAACCATCTTGGTTAGTTGCGTAATCGGTCTCTCCTCTTGCAGAGGTTCTGGAGGGAAAAAAGTTGCGACAGAGGCCCTCGAATTCATCGAGAAAGAAGCAGGCAGTCTTGAACGAAATGCAGGACGCTTCGAACGTGGTGCATTGGTTGTAGAAGAGAATGCGAACAAAGCAGGCAAGTCCGCAGAAGAAGAATACAACAGCTACAACAGTTACCAAAATTATCGTAAGGCAAAGAAGTGGCAAGATCGAATTGAAAACTACTTCGAGGAGGATGAGGAAGTTGAAACGACACCTCAGCCTGTCACCATTCCATGTTCACATTGCCAAGGCAACGGAATGGTTTATGCAACGGATATGTATGGTAACTTGATATACGACTATTATGGAAATCCGCAAGTAGTCTATTGCCCTCAATGTGGCGGTAACAGAGTTGTAGTGACGTATCAGTAATATTGAACTCTGGGATTATCAGCAATAACACGAAACGGTTGGAAGAAAAATTCACGCAAACAAGGTACATGGAACCTAAAGGTTTCTATTGGGGTCTCGATAATCATTCCCCTCATTGGTTTCTTAATTGGAAACGAAACAATGGCTGGTTCTATAGTTGTTGCTCCTTTTGTATTATTGGGAGTTGCAAGTTTCTTCTTGGGAGTATGGCAAGACAAACTCAATAAGAAAACAAATGAAGAAAATCAAAACAAGCAATAAGTTAAATTAGGAAAATAAAAAACATCATATCGTTATGAAGAAGGTATTTTATATCACTCTGTTGGTTACTTGCGTAATCGGTCTTTCCTCTTGCAGAGGGAGCAGCGGTCAGAAAGCAGTAAAGCTTGCCAAGGAATACTTAGGCAAGACAGTGAGCGGAGCAAAAAAGTCACATCTGGAGCGTTACGCTGATGATGTTGCGCGTGTAAAGTTCACAAAAGTAAGTTGTGCATCATGTGCAGGCACTGGTTACGTGGGTTATTCCACTTGTGACAACTGTGATAGTGATGGGTGGGTTTATAAGGTAGAAAGGAGATATTGAGGTTTTTCTGTAATCATGTATTTCAATGAAATGTCATTTCTGCCATAAAGAAATAAACGGTAAGTATTATATTGACCAATGGGGACACAATGTTTGTGCCTCACATATGGATAAAAAGGAGGTAACTTTGTGTACCTCCTGTGGTGCTTTTACGACAGAGCGCCCAATAGCTGATGGCAGATGTATGTGTAAGGACTGTAAGTCAACAGTCATCAATACACATCGTGAAGTAGCTGAATGCCTCAGCTATGTTAAGAATCAGCTTGTAAGTGTCGGATTCGACTTTGGCACTTGCAATATCAACAACATTCCTGTTGAGATTGTGTCAGCAAAGAAGATTGCAGAAATCCGCAAAGCTCCAATTTCAACTAACAACAAGGGTGTCACCTTTACCGAAACACAGATGAGAGGAATCTCTCGCGATAACATGAAGGTTGTCGGTCACACCCACAAGATTTACATGCTCTCCGACCAACCACGTTTGGAGTTTCTCGGAACACTTGCCCACGAACTTCTCCATGTTTGGCAAAACGAGCATGACATTAAACTTCCACCAATGAAATGTGAAGGACTCTGTAACATGGGTTCCTACCTTATATATTCAATAGAAAATACTCCAATCGCTCAACACTATATCAAGAATCTGAAAGAAAGTCCAGATCCTATTTATGGTAATGGCTTTCGATATGTGTTCGCAAAGTATGAAACGAGCGGATGGAGAGGGATTATTCAAAATGTAAATAAATACTCGTTCTAAATATGAAAAAACTAGTTTTTTTATTTTGCATATTGGTATCATGTTTATCAACTATACGTGCAAATTCTTTTCCTAAAGTTAGATTAACATTCTATTTGGATGCAACCCAGTCAATGAAGCCTCGTACAGGACCTAATCTGTGGGAAGAAAGTAAAGATTGCTTAAAAGATGCAATCAATTTGATCGAAGACAGTGAAAATACTGAAGTAAAGATATGCGTCTTTGCAGATGCTCATAAAAGAGGTTCATCAAATAGTCCAGAGCAAAAATCTGGAGTTTTTTCAGTTTGCCCTTTTACTAAAGCTGATGAAATGGGAAAAGAAAAGCTATGCAGGTTTGTTGATTCCCTTAAAGAGCCTGGTGAAGGACTACCTGCTGGATATGAGACCCTTACAAATCTTGACAAACCATTGATGGATTTTATCAATAGTAATATTGGGGGTAATAATAATGTTAAAAATGTTATGATTCTTATAACCGATGGAATACATGAAACACCAGACGATTTTGAAGGGCACTTACGAAAATGGCATGAGTCTACTGGCAATAATAGTTATGGATTTGTTGTAGAATTACGCCCTCCCGTGGATGATAACGAGAAAGCAGCAAAAAAAAGAATGGACCGTATTATAGATGATCAGAAATCAAAAGGTCGTCTTAGAAGAACTAATAAGCACGATTTTAACTTTAAATTCATCTCGTTTAACTGTTCGGTTGATACGATAAATATTAGAGAAACCCAATCATTTAATATCAATATATCTTCAAACACCAAAAGAGCTTTACAGTTTATTGGAAACTTAAAATTCCAATCAAAGAATCATTTCAATCTGTCTCATACTGTATTTAACGATAGTACAATTCAGATAAAGATTAGTAATTATGATTTAGCAAAGGAACCTTTTCAACAGCCGTTAGAGGTTATTTGCTCGATTGACGAAGATTTTGAAAGAGATAACCTACTTTTCCTTTTGAACTCTTCGATTAAATTAAATTGTATCAATAATTTTTCTAGATCTCTCAACATTTGTTTGATTAAAAAGAAGAAAGACATTGAGGTCAATAAAGATTATATTAATGATTTAGGAGACATTGAATATTACGAATCTTGGAAACTATTTGGGAAGACTATTTCTGGCGATTCAATAGTTCCAGTCAAGGTGAGACTTAAATTTAACCTTAATAAAGATGCAATTGATAGAAATTCTATTGCAAGATTGGTTTTCGTAGACAAGAACAATAAGCTATTTGATAATAAATCTATACGAATAACAGATATTAATGGGAATATCTTAGAAGACATTTTAATCCAAAAAGATTCTTTTATTGGAGATTATATAATTACGTTTGACCCTGAGTTGTATAAGGAAGGATCAATATCTGGTTACTTACGTCTCGTTGATAATAAATCTTTGGACTTTGCATGTGGACAAAAATTAGATAATGTTTCGTCTTACAATATAATGCAATGGGAGGTGGATATTGACAATCATTGGAATCCTCTCTTTGTGAAATTTCTATGGATATTGTTTGCTCTGCTATGCTTACTTCTTATTTTCTTATATATAATATGGCATCATAGAACATTCTCTCTTCGATTTCCAACTGAGGGAAGAGCTGTCTTTACTCCTATAGGTAATGCTCAAAACATTCAAATCTTAGGATGCAATTTTAAAGAACAGCAAATAGTTGCGCCAGGTGGATCTGATACCATATTAACAGAGTTGCTCAATAATTCTTATATAAAGGAAATCGTTATCATAAACCAGAATTGCAATACTCCATATATTCCAAAATCACAAGGTTGGTGGGATCGAATTTGGAATGGTGACTCGATTTTTATAAATGGCACTTTTGCTAATTACCCAATTAATCATCTTGTTATTAAGCCTTCTGGAACTTTAACCAAGGAAGACATAAACATAACTATTAATTTTCAAACAGAAAATGCCACATTCATAAATCCACAGTCAATAACATTGCCAATTCATACAATAACTCCAACGAATCCAATAACCCCTAATGTTATTATAGAAAAAACCAATAACTCTGTTTGTGTGTTTGGAAATAGTCCATTACATGCAATCCACAGAACTTTCTTACATCAAGTCATAAAATTTTCAATCAACATATTCAATCATTAATATATCTTCTTTATGGAACATGTACAAGGAAAGCGTTACAAACGCACATTGTTCGTAGGTCTCGGAGGAGCTGGTGCAAAGACACTAAGAATCCTCAAAAAAAGAATTCAAGATGCTAATAAGGGAAAGGTTCCCAAGCAAATTAAGTTCTTGCTAATAGACACAAACGCGACAGAACTATCAAATTTTAGAGATTTTGATAGTAGCGAGAAAATTTGCATTGCTGTTAGAGAACCATACCAGCGTTATACACATGATAAGGGTTCTGCAACACATGAGTTTATTCCAAAGCAAAATGCACACTCACTTTTAGCACTTGAGAGAGGTGCGGGACAGATTCGTTCAAATGGCCATTTCGCTGTAATTGAGAATCAGTATTCAAATAAACTGATGCGTATTTTTAGAGAAAGGGCTGATGAACTTGAGGATATTGATGTAAAAGTTAGCACTCTTGAAAAGGACCCTAAAATAGAGGTGCGTTTGGTATTCTCTATTGCTGGTGGTACTGGCAGTGGCACTTTCCTTCCTATTGCTACTATTTTGAGAGCAGCTATCAAACATAGCGAGTTAACAGCATACATCTATTCTGCGACTAATTTCTCAAAGAAAGTAGAGAATAGTGCTAAATACTCAGTTATGCAGAATGCTTATGCGGCTCTTTGTGAATTGGATTACATGATGCATTTCGGAAGAGACGAAAAGAGACATAAAAATATCTCTTTCAACTTTGGCCCATCAGAGAACCAACACATGGAACAAAGTAATCGCCCATTTGAGGAGGTGTACTACATTGATAAGCACACAAGTTTCCCAACTGCAGATTCTGTAGAATTTTCATATAACGAAATTGACCGTCTACGAGAAAACACTGCAGACGCAATGCATCTTGCTGCAACCAATATTATTTCAGCCCACACAGGTACTGTAGATAATGTACGTCAAAAGATAATGGAAGGTCAGTTTGACGTTAGTGATAAATTTGCGTGGGTCTCTGGTATGGGATTAGCAGAATTGTACTTTAACAAATTAGACAATGATAATCCTAAAGTTATTAATGCATGTCTTAATTCAATTGAAGGGAGGACTGATTCAGAAAAAGAGTTGGAGACTTCTGTCATTGAGTCTATTGCAACAGATTTTATGTCATATAAATATGATGAATCTCGCGGAAAAGATGACAAAGATCCAATACTTAGTAAATTCATTGATTTAGAATCTCTACATATGGCATGTGTTGATGGAATCAAAAAGCTTGGTAGCAACACAGCGACTTCTGATGATATTACGTTTACTCTTGAGAAAATTGTATTTGATAAAAAAGGTAGAAATGTAAATAATGTAAAAGACGATATTGTTTCACAGTTCAAGAAAGAACTAACATCTCTCTTGATTAATCTTATTGACAATGATTCTGACTCAAGAAATGAACTTGTAAAAGGTTATACCGGACAAGGAACAGGCTTAACATTAGATATGGTTAGAAGAATCATTGAAAAAATACAGGAAAAGCTTGAAGCCTCGCTTAACGCAATCGGAGAAGAAAAAGAAGTACATAAGAAAAATGTCCTGAAAGCAGATACAGAAATTACAACCATGACATCTATTTCTGTTCAACAGCCTTCGACTCCAGTTCCTGTTCAGCGAAGAACTTTCTTAGGTATTCCTATTCCTGGAACAAACAAGAATACACCTCAACAAATTCCGGCAACTCCTCAACCTGCGCATGGTTATTCTCTTGACAAGATTCATTCTGAACAGGTTAATGCCATTGAGAACAAATTGTTAGCCGAAAGAGATCAATTAACAATAGACGTTTTACAAGATTGTTTCAATTATTCTACTGATAAAATTGCTGAAGTGAATAATTGGAAGATGATTCTTAGAAGTGGACATTCCGCTGGCGTTTCAAAGAAAACAACATCAGAAGGTCACTCTGAGGATACAGAGAGGAAGGTAAATCGTGTTGAGGTACAGATGGTTGATATTGAGGGAGGCTTCCGAATTAAGTATTCAGATCTTAAAACTCTAGCCGAGGATAAGAACGGAAGAAGGCTTACATCTCCAGATGACATCTTTACTGCAATAAGCAGATTGTTGATGACAAAGTCAGGTTCGTTACAAAAATATTTGGCTGCAGGAATAGATGAGATTAACACTCTTGCTAAAGATGGACATGTAAAAGTTGAAAGAACCGAGTGCCAGCAAAAGATTGATCGATTAATAGATCTTTCCTCTCCAACTATGCAGGTTGACGCTCATGGCTATGGAGAGCAAGTAAAGGTGGATCATTTTTGGTATATTATGACGGACTGTCCTGAGGCAAATGTGGCAGAAAAGCCAAGAGAAGGCGATGAGAATTCTAAGACTGCTTCAGTTGGTGGATTATTGAAACTGTTAATTGAACAAAACACATTAGATGCAAAGATAAACCTCGTTCATGTTCCCGGTTGGGATCACAAAGCTATAGTTTATCGTGTTGACAGCGCTGTTCCCGCATATTTTGTGGATGGAGTATGCGAAAGTACCGAAGGAGGTCACACTCTTGAAGGATGTTATGAAGAACTGAAAAAAACTAAGCGTACCTACACGCCATTCTCGCACGAGACCTTACGTTCTTTACTTGAAAACAAAGTATGTGCACTCAAACCAATGGATACTGTTGAAGATGATAAGGTTCTTGATTATTGGCTGAATTTTATACTATACCAGAAGATTGTTGTACGTGGCAGTGGCGATGATGAGACCTATTGCATAGACTCAGAGAAATGCGGTGAACGTCTTTCTGATCAGCTTGATTGTAGAAATCATGTCTTAGTGTTAGGTAAAACTCGTACTGAAGCATACAATACGTTCCAGCGTTATTGTGGCGAATTAATCAAGGAGTGGAAAACTTATGAAGATGACGTAAAGAATCCTTTCTATCCTGTTGAGAACCCTAAAAAGAACGCGTACCAAATTGTCTCATGTGATTATCTTGGAACGGGGATTAAGGGCAGTCCTAAACTAAGTCAGTATAGCGGTGACATTAGTAAGTTGGAAAAGGAAGATGAAGACTTTATTATACTTGATAGAGAGATGACACGACTAGACAAACGTGCTCTTGAGTATGCAGAAGAAATGAAGACCAAGTCTCTCAATGAAACACTTTCTAATTGTGACGGAAATAGTTTATCGGAGTATTGCAATAAGTTGAAATCTTCAACAAACATTGATTAAACAATGAAGTATACTCTTCAAATAGCATTTAGTAAGCCTGTAGGAGATATTCTCCTACGGGTTTGCGAATATGCCAAAAAGTATGGTAGTAGTTCAGCAGATTATATCAATCCTCTTCTGTTTGATTTTTCTGATGATAGCGTTATCGAAGTGAAGCGACCTGAGAAAAACTGTCCAGTTGCTGATACTTCGCTTTTTGCATTAGAAATATTCAATGGAATCCCTTTGCGATGGATGACGAAAAACTCCTGTCAATCATTGAAAGACGAAAATGACATTGAAGAGTTTTTTGAAAGGGAGTATTCTGATAAAATTGTAGAGGAAAAGGATATTGATCCTGAGATGCATATTGTATTCTATGTTCCGTTATACGAAACTGGGATATATAAACATATACACTATATTATAGATAATCTTCCTGTTGGACACAAATTCGTTGTCAATGTAATAGGAATTACCTACGATGTGGCATGGTCATGTAAAATGCTTCCGACTGATACAGATAAGGAGTCATGTAATGCATCTATGCTGCGAAATATTCAGGAAATAACCAGACGTACTTACTTTGAGAATAACTCATTAATTCCAACTCTTCGTAACGTTTTCATTTTCCAGAATTACAATATAAGTGGTTGGTCACAAAAATTCACAACAAAGAAACTGATAGATATTTGTGCCAATCTTTCTTTGGCAATGGTGCAATACTACGATACAATATGCCACTACTCATGGGACACATTTGCATGGAATGACAAAGAAGAAAAGTCTCTCAACTATAAGGGAGCAAGACCTATTTACGCAATCAACATACAGTCAAGGGTTATAGACTTGTATATTGCCGTTAATCACATTTTTAGAAATCTTTTCAGTGGTGTTGCAAATGACCATGTGATTGATGACAATTCCATCGATAAAGAGAAAGTAAAAGATGCATATAAGAAAATCCTCGAAGAAGAGGTGAAACTGATAAGTGATTATAAGGATTCACTTGCATCTGGTTTGGCTTCACAATCAGAGTATGATGACCTGTTTTCTAAGGAGGTCAAAGCAAAACTGAAGAACATTATTGAAAGCAATATATCATCATTTAACCTCAATGTATCGGAGCAGCAATATCTTTACTCTTTATTCTCAGATATAAAAGTTGACACAAATTTTGAGAGCAAAGAGTTTGATGATGCTATCTGGCAGTTGGAGGAAATGATGCTCGAACAGTTAGATGGTGATGCTAATCTGTTAGATGCATATCATCGGCTGAAAAGATGTTCAAAGGAACTGACAGAAACAAATGAAAGAATTTCAGAGTTAGAAAACACCATTAGAGACCTTCAATCAAAGATCGATAACGACTATCCCGCAAATGGGGAGATTACAGAAGAAGGTTTCAAAATAGGTAATGAGGTTTTCAAACCATACAAATGCCAAGATGTGCCTTTAGATGCAAATTACGAAGCACCTAAAGACCTTATCTTACCCCCTTCCGTAGATTTGCGGAACGACTTCTCTACCATTCGGAATCAGGGTAATCAAGGGGCTTGTTCTGCCTTTAGCTTAGTTTCGGTTATAGAGTATTTCTTATCGAAGATACTGAAGAAAAAAACAGATTTGAGTGAGGCTTTCGTTTACTATAATGCAAGAGATATAAATCATGCAACAGATGAAGACGAAGGCACCAATTTCCACGACATAATTCAATCTATACGCGATAACGGCGTGTGTATTGAGGAGCTATGCCCATATAATCCCGATGTATATAATGAAAAACCATCAGAAGAAGCCTATACGGAAGCAACTGGAAGAAAAATAACAGAAGCTAAGAACGTAGGAATAAATGTCAATGATGTGAAATCTGCTTTGGCGCAGGGGTTTCCTGTTGTCATTTCAGCGAGAGCGTTTGATACTTACTTGACAAATGCCAATGGCGTGTTGAGAACACCTACCGACAAGGAACTTGAAGATGAAACGAAGAATCATGCGATGGTTATCTGTGGATATACAGATAGAGAGGGATTCTTTATTGTCAGGAACTCATGGGGAACGGCATTCGGGGATAATGGCTACTGTTATTTGCCGTACGAGTATTTTAGGACACCAAATGCTATTAATCAAGCATATGTTGTAACGGGATTGAATATAGAAGGGTTTGAAGCAGGACAATTACCTGCCGTGGATTCCATACTCGATGGTAAAGATGTTAATGCTCAATACTCTATCTACAAAAATATGCTTTTGGAAACCAGCCATAAGTTGGATTCCAATCGTAATCGCCTTGACAATCTACGTCAAGAATACATCAGACTATTCAATAAGATTGGTGATTATTCTAACGTTGAGTTAACTCTTAAGGACCTAAAAGAGAAAACAGATCAACAACGAGCAGAATTAGAGGAAAGGCTGAAACAGATTGTCATCGATGCAGAACAAGCAAAACCACAGCAACAGAAGAAAAACTTCTTTAATTTCTTTAAGAAGGATAATGCAGACCACTCTTACAATGATGAGAAGAAACGTATTGAGAGTGAGCTTGAAAGCCTTGACCATTATGCTGACGACGAGAAGCGCAAATACAGAATTCGTCTTGCAATTCTTAATGGTCTAAAGAACATCAATAAAGATTGTGTAGGTGAAAGCATACGCAGGAGAAATCTTAGTGACTATTATAAAGATCAAACTCTACGCATAGAAAAGCAAGACAAAGAAGATGCTAAGGCAATTGAAGAAATCAAGCAAATAATACCATTAGATGACATAGTCGCGAAATTAAAGACTTCAGGTATTACTAACTTGATTTCAGATTTGTCAGATACCATTTCAAAAATTATACATGGTGATATTGGCTTATACGAAATGTCAAGTGACTTGAATGCTAAGATTATCAATCGAATTTCGGAGGAAATGAATCTAAGAATTTCAGACCATTTGAACAATCGTATATATGATAGTTTCTATACTCAAATCAACCGTAGTTCAGTGATGGCCCAAATACATGGAGACGTACCAACTGGATTTGGGGATGAAACAAAATATTTCTTCTGTAATGTTGAGGATATGCCACTTCGTGTTGCTAAAGAATGCGACGGAATAAGATTGTTGCCTATTAGTGATAATCTTAGAATGTGTTTCCTTCACATGGAGAAATACAATGTGGATGACTTTATTGTATTTCGAGAAGCAAAAGAAAAAGCGAAAGCGAGAGAGAATCTTTTGTGTTCAAAGGGCGAATCTGCAAAAAAGGATAAGTATATCGAGACTTGCGTGAGATTAGCAGCACATGTATATGGCAGTTACTCCAACAATATATTGCCATCAAATTGTAAAATCCTTGATGAAATTGATGACAAGAAGACAGGATTAAAAGCAACGTTTTATACCTTAGATTCTAAAAATGCAATATGTGCCTTTGCTGGAACAAGAAATCTAAAAGACTGGGCAAATAACATAACCCAAGCCTTTGGAATGTCATCTCAATATGATAAGGCTTTGGAATACGGAAAGATGCTTCAGACGAAATTCCCGAATTACTCAATTGCCTTTGTCGGTCATTCACAAGGTGGAGGCGAAGCTGCATATTGCGCCTTGCATTTAGGTGCAAAAGCTATCACTTTCAACCCCGCAGGATTGAGTCATTTCACGACTTGGAAAGGAAAAAGTCAATTCACGAGATATGTTGAAATACATGCTTATATATTCTGGAATGATGTGCTGAATAAACTTCAGAATGCAACAGAGCAGTTTGAAGAATACACTATGTTGCCTACCAGTTTGAAAGCAGATGGGGTAGTTCATTACATCAACGACTATGAGCCTTTAGACCTTACACCTGGCGAGTGGCATGGAATGAAGGGAATACTTAGATACTTTGAAATTAAAGAATAAATGACAAAATGAATAATAACAGCAAAAGCAGTCTTTGGAATTGGTTCAAGTCCTCCAAGGACGAGACAACAGATAACAGCCACCCTCTCTCCATAGAGTTAGAGCGACAGATTGGTGAACAGATATACAATGCCCTGCAAGGCAACATTGTAGAGGAGGTGCTGCGTGAGATAAAGACCTCATCAAGTAGCGATGCCTATTGGCGAAGCAATATGGAAGGACACAGTCTGAAGGTCGAGAAGGAGCTACTCCCCGACTTCTACCAACTGTGCCATGAAGTGAAAGAGAAGTTGGGTGTAAAAGATAAAGTTGACTTCTACATCACAGGTGATTCATCAGTGAATGCGTTTTCTGTTGCTGCAGAAAGCGAAGGAGAGCCACATATTGTAAACATCAACTCGGCCCTCTTCGATTTGATGACGACCGATGAGCTGCGATTTGTTGTTGGGCACGAGCTTGGACACCTTCTCAATAAAGATACAGCATTGGCGCGTCTGATTCAGTTTGTGTTTCCACCTAATGCGGAAGTGCCTGTAACCTTGCAATACAAGATAAGGTTGCATGAGCAGTTGGCGGAATTGGTGGCTGACCGCTATGGCTATATGGCAGTGGAGAGCCTCGATGTATGCGTGACCGCATTCTTCAAGATGGCTTCCGGTCTTGACTTGGTGAAGATGAATGTGAGCATTGAAGCATTGCTTGCAGACAATAACCGCAGGTTGGAGTACTTCCTGAAAGACAAAGGCATGAGTAGAGCTTCACACCCGGTCAATCCAATCCGTGTACAAGCCCTCAACCTGTTTGCCAAGTCGGAATCGAAAGAGAATTTGGATAAGGGCATGGAAGAACTGATAGCCATCTTACTGAAAGTGGGCGACTGCGAGCAGGACGAATATACGGCAAAATTCATCGCTTCCGCCGGTCTTATTGTTGCGAATGCGGATGACAACATTGCGAAAGATGAGATAGACCTTATTATCTCTCAGTTGGCATCGTTGAAGATATTCCCTCGACAGTTCTTGGACGAGATAGCCAAGGGCGACGTGATGGAGACATTCAATGATGCGGTGACCAACCTGCTTCGCATAAATCCGGGTATGAGGGACGGAATGCTTCGCTATATGATAGCTATTGTCATGTCAGACAAAATTATAGCCAAGGACGAAGTAGAACTGCTATATAATTTTGGTGAAAGCATTGGGCTGAGCAAAATCGAAGTTGCCAATGCCATTGCGGAATCCATCCAGCAAAGCTATGTGCCGAGTTTGGATGCAATTTGTTGATTTGTAATGAACATAGAAATAAGAGACGCTAAAATAGAGGACGTTGAGATAGTAGCATGGACTGTCTTGACTGCGTTGGACATGGAGACGGATGAAATGAAGAAGTTCATCGACTCCTGTTCGGATGAAAGTACCATGTACTCTTGGAAAAACTCCATCGTTGCCCTTGTAGATGGTGTGGCTGTCGGAAGCCTTATAGCTTATGATGGACGGAGATACCATCAACTGAGGCATCGTACATGGGATAGTCTTTGGGACGATATGGACAAAGACTATTTGAGTAAGGTGGAAGCCGAAGCGCGTGATGGTGAGTTCTATCTTGACTCAATGGCCATCCGTCCAGAATATAGAGGTATGGGTATCGGCAGGATGCTGATAGAATATGCCATCGAGAAGGGCAAGAGATTAGGCTGCGCCTATTCATCCCTCTTAGTGGACAAGGATAAGCCCAAGCTGGAGGCATACTACCAAACTATGGGCTTTGAACGATTTGGTGAAATGGAATTTTTTGGTCACGATTATTATAGAATGAGATATGTTAAGTAAAATACTCTTTGACCCCTCTCTGATTATTGAGTCTATTGGTACCATTGGCTTATTATTCTTTGCCTATATATGGATTTTCAAGCCTGTTGAGAAAGACAGATGGATGTATGGTAATAAACCATTGGTGATGGTTGCAATCATTTCTGCATTTGTTTGCTGTTTTGCATTATCATTATGCCTTGTAGGAGAGTTTTTTAACAGTGACAAAATCGTACATTGGCGTGATGATGGTCAGGAAAAAGAAGCTATAGAACATTGGTGGGCGGTAATCAGTCAATTTACAGACCCAGGCAATTTGCCATCTGCGTATGAAAAAGGGCGGATAATAGCCTTTATTAGTGCCGTATCTGGCATCGTATGCTTGTCAGGTCTGTTGGTTTCTTCTATCGTTAATTATCTGTCTCGTCGTTCTCTAAAATGGAAACAAGGCATGATACATTACAACCGTTGTTTTAAGGATTATGTGGTTATCATCGGATGCAATGAACAGACGGCAAATATTGTCAAACTCTCGCTTAAACGAAAAGATGTCAAATATATATTGATACAAACAAGGCAGGATGTTGAGAAAATGCGAATGAGGCTCGACCTTGACCTTGATAAGAGTGAAGAAGATAGACTTGTATTTTATTTTGCAGAGCGAACATCTCGCGAAGACATAGAGGCTCTGCATTTAGAGAAAGCAAAAGAAATCTATATCTTGGGTGAAGATGTACATGCTGACAATGAAGAAGATCACGATGTATTCAATATCAGCTGTTTGGAGAACATTTCCGAATACTTTAAGCATGTCATATTAAAAGACAAGAAGAAGGTTCATGTAAGCCTTGAATATCAAAGTACATTTACGGCTTTCAAGTCAACACACATATACAAAAGCTTGGACAAGAATGTCGAATTCCTCCCATTCAATATACATGCAATTTGGGCTAAGAAAATTCTTGTTGATAACTTTGCTATAGTACCAGTGGGCAAAAAAGGCGAGGTTAAGGTTCAGAATTATATACCAATCGATTCATACGATGGAATAAAAGCCGATGATGACAAAACGATTCATATTGTTATAGTAGGCATGAACCAAATGGGTACAGCCCTTGGAGTCCAAACGGCTTTGCTTGCCCATTTCCCCAATGCTCATAGAGACAAGAATCTAAGAACAACAATTACCTTCATTGACGATCAGGCAAAGAAAGAAGGTGAATACTTTAGAGGAAGATTTGCCACAATGTTTGATTTGTGTCGTTATAGAGTGGTTGAGATTGGCAAAGATGTTTGTGGCAAGAAAGAATGGTATGACCCTTTGAATCAAAATGGCGACGGCAGATATAAACATCTTGGTGAAAATGGGAACTTCATGGACATTGAGTGGGAGTTTATTCAAGGCAATGTGGCTTCTGATGAAATCAGGAAGTATTTGGTAGATGTTGCACAGGACAAAAACAAGATTACGACAGTTGCAATATGCTTCAATCACCCACAGCGTTCAATAGCTGCAGCATTATATCTGCCTGAGATGGTATATCGCAGGGCATTGCAGATATTGGTTTATCAACAGAACTGCTTTGACTTGGCCAACAAAGTGGCTGATGGAGAAAAAGTATGGAAGCGTTATGAAAAGCTTCGCCCGTTTGGTATGATAGAAGGAAGCTATACGGAAGATGCATTTGATAACTCTATGGCCAAGATTCTTCATTTCCTTTATGCTAACAATAAGATTGGAATTAGAAATCATGGCGATAATCAGCAGGTAACATATCAATACCAGGAAATAGAAGATATAAGCTCATACGAAGAAATAGATTTTGATTTCGCACGAAAAATTAACAATCTGTGGAACCAGCAGGGCATTGTCGATAAACTTTCCAATATAGATATGGTGGATAGTATTCCCATGAAGTTACGTTCATTGGGAACAACTATAGATGACATTAGTGACTTTACATCCGAATTGAGAAAAGGGAACAATTTGGAACTAATGGCAAAGGCTGAACATACCCGATGGCTAACTGAAAGAGTTACCATGAATTTTAGGCCATTGGATAATGTTGAAGCTGAATGGTTGCTATTTACGAATAAGGACTTGGATGAGAAAAAACGCAAGAAAGAAAAGAAGTTCAGAAAAAAGAAAAGCCGTGCTCATCTGGATATTTGCTCAAACACTACATTGAATGAGATAGATCCAGGTGTACACTATAATGACATTGATGTAGTTTGCTATATACCACAGCTATTGAAATACAGAGAGTGGATAAATGTTATGAGACTGGCTGACGAAAAGTCCCGCCACTCCATAGCTGGCAAGTTGCTTGGCGATTTTGTCATTTCCAAAGGTGATGCCGGCAACCATTTCGCTTTCAAACTAATCGAAAACGGCGTCAAGAAATTTTGGATGATGGAAACTGCTGTCTCTCAGCAACAATGGGAAAGCATCATGGGCAATAATCCTGCACAGGATAATGGAACTGACAAAGGACAGGATGACGAAAGTCTAAAAGAGAAGAAATATGTTGGTAGCAATCTACCTGTTATCAATGTTTCTAAAAATGACATTGAAGATTTCCTGAAGGTTCTCAGAAAGATGACAGGACTCCGTTTTGATTTGCCTACTAAAGAAGAATGGGAATATGTGGCGAGATGCACAGCGGAAGAAATAACTGAGAAAACACGCATTGAGGATGCTTTCCGAATAAACAAAGGGAAAGAAGGGAAAAAAGACAGAAAAGGACCATGGCTGGTTGACGGCAACAAAGACTTGCAGAGAAACAGCTTGGGTGTATATAATATGATGGGTAATGTATGGGAATGGACAAAAGAGTCCCCTGAGGATAATCCCAGTTGCTATTTCTTCTGCGGTGGTAGTTGGCGTTTCCGTAAGCTACATAGCGACATAAAAGGCAACTATTGGTATTCATTCTGGAAGCCAATTCTAAAATCTGATGATATTGGTTTCAGAATGGTATGGCGATTTGACATGCGTAATATTGAAGCTGACAAAGAGCGGAAGATTGTAGATTTATTAGATAAGGTAGCAACCAAACCAATTGTTGAATCAAAGACAATGTCTGCAAATGATATTGTTAAGCTCATGGGGATGATACCTGTGGAGACTGGTTATTTCCTTATGGGAACTGAGAACGACGATACAATTGGCAAGTACAAGAACCCGCTTTTCCCGGAAAGTTGGATAGACGAGAATGCAGACGAAGAAGAGACTCCCCATCATTTCGTGAAAATCAATAAGTTCTATATCTCAGCGACACCTGTAACTCAAAAATTATGGAATGCCGTAATGGGTATTGAGGCAAAAATGAACCCAAGTGATAACTTAGGAGACAATAAGCCACAAACCAATATCAGTTGGGATATGATAAAATACCAATTCCTGCCTAAGCTGGAAGAACTGACAAAGTTAAAATTCAGACTTCCGACAGAAGCAGAATGGGAATACGTTGCCAAAGGTGGACATAAAACTGAAATATGTAAGGAGTTATCAAAGATATTCGATAACGAAAGCATGACAGTTGACGAGAAACGGTTAGCAGCATATACTTATCTGTCAGGGGAAGGTCATAAGTACTCCATGTACAGCGGTACGGATGATGCAATGGATTTAGATTTATATATTCATTCAGCTACTGCAGGAGTAAAAGACAGGATGCCTAATGAACTTGGCGTTTATGACATGTCTGGCAATATCTGGGAATGGTGTGAGGACTTTTATCAGACCGATTTCTATAATGATTGCATTGAAGGTAAGGGAGATATTGCAAGCCAAGGCAAACAGGATGAGTACAGGACTAAGGGATATATAACGGACCCTGTATGCAAGGATGAATCTTACGCAGCCCACACATTTAGAGGTGGTAGCTTCAGATTTGATGCCAAAAGTTGTAGAAATACGAGCGTGAATTTCTGGATTGATACAGATACAGACGATGACTTAGGTTTCCGTTTGGCTTTAGATAGTTGTTATGCGGAGGAACTGAATAAGTTTAAGCAAGAATGAATTGGTTGATACTCATATTGGCTGCATTCTTTGAGATTGGATGGCCAGTAGGCTTCAAGATGTCGAGCCTGCATCCTGAGAAATTCGGGTTGTATATCGCTCTTGGCTCATTGAGCATGTTGTTGAGTGGAGTTCTGTTCTATTTTGCACAAAAGACCATTCCAATTGGTACCGCCTATATCGTATGGACAGGGATTGGTGCCATAGGGACTTTTGTGATAGGGATATGGCTCTTCGGAGATACATTCTCCGCATTGAAGATGTTCTTTGCCCTTCTGATACTTGTTGGTATTGTGGGTATGGAGGTTTGTAGCAGATAACAGATGTTGGAAAGAGTACAAAGAATCGCCTTGGCTCGCATATTGTCAGACCTCATTGAGGCTGACTTTATCGTAGAAGAAAAAGAGATGGACTTCTTTGAGGAGACAATCTCTAAGGATGGTTTCAACATCAGTGAATCCATGCTTGTAGAAGCCAAGAGGATGGATTTTGCGAAAGCCATGTCTATTCTCAAAGAACTGGATGGAGAGACAAGAGAAGAACTTGTAGAGACCTTGAAACGCCTCTCTTTGTCAGATGGAACGTGTGTGCCGTTGGAAGCAGTCTTAATATATTGCGTTATCATGGCTTTGACTAAAAATGCTAATGTCTTTTCTGTGCCGTCTGAGGGTATCAACATGGAGAACATGACCGCCGTATATGTAGAAAACACAGAAGGAACAGATATAGATGCTGCCATTCGCAACCAACTAAAACAGATTGAGGATGAGTTTGCCAATGCAGGCTTTGACTTCATCTATATACCCAGTGTTGTAGATGATTTTAGGGCGTTGGGTAAGAAATATCTGCATAAGGTGGTGAAATACATGATACCATCTGCATCTACTCTTCGCATAGATGAGATTTGCTATAGTCTGTGCACTCTTAGTACCTCACGCTTTTGCAGAGACTTGTTATACAAGAAGATTGGTGTAAACCTTATAGATTCCAAACCCTCATTACTCATAAAAATAAATGAGTCGGACATTATCGATCCCTTTGGCGATGATGATGCAGAACGGACGAGATTCAGCAATTTCCTACAGATTGAGTTGACCGATGATGTGATGAACACCATACATCGGTTGGTTAACACCTATAGAGAAATGATCAATGCCGATATTGTGGCAAAGAGACGGTCCAGAAGCAACAAGTTTCTATATTTTGGCTTTCATCGTTCGCTCTTTGACTTGATTGCATACGGCAAAGAGAAAAAAGATTGCCGGCTTGTATTTGATTTCTCTGCGCATACGGCAAAGGTCTACTTTGAGTCTATGGATTGTGATGAGAGATTCATACTAAAACTCAATCCCCAAGAGGCCGCCTTATATATGATGATAGTTCGGAAATCGTTGGAAGGTAACGGACTCGACTGGCGTGAGCATATTCCAAAGGCAGAAAAGAAAAAGTTGTTAGGTGAATACAATAATATTTACAGCTATATAGGGAAAGGCAATATCGTGAATAAATATAAAGACAGAACGCAAACCCATCATATCAAGACAAGAATCAAGGTGATGTCGGGATTGGCAAATGCGGAAATGTTCATTCCTGAGCACGTAAAATGTGGTTTGATGTCTTTCTATAGGATAAAAGCCCCAAAAGAGTATGTGACTTTCATTCTTCCCAAAGGGGAATCCTCGTTTCCAACGTTGTAATTTTCGTCTATTATGACATGAGTATTGTAATTTTGCATTCAAAGAAATAGAAAATTGAAAATAGAATGCGAAAAAGAAGATCATTTTTACATCAGTGTCTTTATGACAATTCTGAACAAGTAACTAATGGGAAGGGTAAGAATCTGATACCGCCCCCAGAGAGAGAATCCTTGTGGAAAGCCTATCTAGAAAAATTTAAGGACCCACTGATAATTGTATTATTGGTGGTATTCTTTTTTTCAGTGATAGTCTCCCTGTATGAAGTCTTCTATATGGGGCAAGGCAAGAACATCCTATTCGACCCTATCGGTATATTGTCTGCCTTGCTGTTGGCTACAGGAGTAGGATTCATCTTTGAAGTAAAGGCGGAAAGGGAGTTTGAAGTTCTGAATACTGTAAAGGATAGAAGGCCTATCAAGGTGTTCCGTCGCTTTATGGAAAACGGGAAAGAGAAGATAAGGATAAGGGAAGTCAAGAAACATGATGTCTGCATAGGAGATTATGTATATTTGGAGAACGGTGACGAGATACCTGCCGACGGATATTTGGACGAGACTAATTCCTTCATCGTGGATGAGTCGAACTTCACAGGAGAACCATACGCACGAAAATCAGCCTACGAGGAGGAGTTTGCAAAAGAAACGACCTTCCCCACCAATATGGTACTTCGAGGTTCTACCGTCATTGGTGGTACCGCCATATTCCATGTGGATAAAATAGGTATGGACACTATCGAGGGAAAGGGCGTAGCCAAAACCCAAGAAGGAAGAGAAGTGGAGACACCGCTCAACCAGCAGTTGGACAAACTGGGCAGCATGATTTCCAAGCTCAGTTTCATTATTGCCATCCTGATTGTCATCGGAAGAATGGTCTATTTCTTCTTCTTTGACGGAAATGCAGCAAACAACCATTCATGGTTAGAGATAGCCGAGTTTGCTCTCGGTTCAATCATGCTTGCCGTTACCTTGATTGTGGTAGCCGTTCCTGAAGGATTGCCCATGAGTGTTACTGTCAGTCTTGCTCTCAGCATGAGAAGGATGCTGAAAGAGAACAACCTTGTCAGAAAGCTCCACGCGTGTGAGACGATGGGAGCAACGACTGTTATCTGTACCGACAAGACAGGCACTTTGACCCAAAACAAGATGACGGTTGTAGATTATGATTTCTATGGAGAGGATGCTGAGAAAAGGATTCAAAGGAACATTGCCATTAACTCAACGGCAGAAATATCGCTTGATGACAATGGAAAGGAAAAGCCATTGGGCAATCCGACAGAAGGCGCATTGTTGGCTTGGCAGAAGACAAAAGGCCTCAACTATGAAGAACAGCGTCACCTATATGAGATTGGTCATGGTGAGCCATTCTCGACAGAGAAGAAATATATGAAGATGGAGTTTGAAGCCAAGACTGGTGTAGAACTTGCCAAAGAAGAGCGTCATGTCAGATATGTGAAAGGTGCGCCAGAGATTGTTCTAGAAATGTGTGATGTAATTGCCGGTAATACAGACAAGAATCATGTCCTCGAAAAATTGTCAGAATATCAGGACAAAGCAATGCGTACATTGGCTTTTGCTTCACAATATGAGAGCAATGGAAATTGGAGTCCCTTGACATTTGACGGTATTGTAGGCATAGCCGATCCCGTGCGTGACGAGGTGAAGGATGCCATAACAGAATGTACGCAGAAGGCTGGGGTCAGAGTGATTATTTTGACAGGTGACACCCAAGGCACTGCTAATGAGATAGGCAGGCAGATTGGACTTTTGGAGAGAAACGAGAAACAGCAAACGGTGACTGGTGATGTCTTCGAGAAGATGTCGGATGAGGAAGCAATGAAATTGATAGCCAATCCGGACTTTAAGATTATTTCGCGTGCCCGTCCTGATGACAAAGCCAGATTGGTGACTTTGCTTCAGAAACAGAACCAAGTTGTCGCTGTTACGGGTGACGGAACAAATGATGCTCCGGCTCTCAGCAAGGCACAGGTTGGTCTCTCTATGGGCGATGGTACATCAAGAGCCAAGGAGGCAAGCGATATTACTATTTTGGACAACTCCTTCGGTAGTATCGTAAGGGCCATTATTTGGGGACGCTCTTTGTATCTGAATATACAAAGGTTCATCCTCTTCCAAATGACTATCAACATCTGTGCATGTCTTATTGTGCTGATAGGCGCATTTACAGGCCTTGACTCACCTCTGAATGTGACACAGATGCTTTGGGTGAACCTTATCATGGACACATTTGCCGCAATGGCTCTATCTTCATTGCCTGCAAACAAACGTGTGTTGAATGACAAGCCTCGTGACCCCAACAACCATATAATAAATAAAGGTATGGGGACACAGATTGTCGGAGTCGGAATATTGTTCTTTGTAATCTTAGTCGGCATGTGGCAGTTATTATGGCATTGTGACATACATGAGGTTTCTGAATTGTTTAATAGCGAAAAGTTAACCCTGTTTGCCACAGGTATTTTCGACCTCAGCAAGACAAAGCAACATCTAAGTCCGTATGAGTTGAGTGTGTTCTTCACCTTCTTTGTACTCCTGCAATTCTGGAATCTGTTTAATGCGAAGTATTTCAAGACCTCTCGCAGTTTGATACAGGATATATGCGGAGTGTTCAAGAAGGACGAGGAAGTGAAGACATCTTTTAGCCCAAGTTTTATATATATTGCATTGGTGATTTTGGTGGGACAAATAATTATTGTCACTTTTGGGAGAGAAATGTTTAGTGTGTCTCCTCTTTCTATAAGAGACTGGGGATGGCTACTGCTAATCACATCGCCAGTGCTCATCATTGCAGATATTAAAAGATTTATAATAAACAGAATTAAAACATAGAAGATATGGACAGTCGCATTAAAGATTTGGGGAAAGACCAGCGCATAGCTTTGGCTCGCATAGTCTATGACCTTATTATGGCAGACAAGATTATCGACGATGAAGAAGTGGTCAAGTTTGCCAAACTGTTTGGTGAGGAGAACAACCGTATTCTCTTCCACCAGGCACAAGAACTGACGTTTGCAAAGGCAATCAAATTGTTGACGCAACCCTCGGATGACAACAACGACAATGAAGTCATCAGAAAAGTTCATGCCGACCAACGGCGAAGACAAGCAGAAAAGGCAGCAAACATTGTCAGTGAGACTGCAAGCAGTGATGGCTTCTGTGCTCCAGCGGAGGCTATCTTACTGTTGGCAATAGACTATTTCCTCAAAAAGAACAATGCGACATACACCCAATATGATATTCAGTCATTCAAACTTACTGACATCTTCATAGGTAAACGCTTTGTGTTGTATGTTGACAACAATGCAAGCAGCAAAAGCCTTGAAGTAGAGCAAAACTACGACTTGATTGTCAATTTGCTCGCAAGCATCGGCTTCCAATTTATCTATATCCCTAAGATTGTAGAACAATATAAGAAAAAGGGATTGGAGATGTTCAAAGCTATGTCTATGTATATCTTCCCCGATATACCAGAAGACAAGGTGGAGGATGTCTATAACAACATCATGCAGATGGACACCAAGAGTTTCGTTAAAGACTACTTGAATGAAAAGCTGGGCTTTGACATCATTTGTGCCCGTCCCTCTTTGATGGTGATGCTTGGCCGTTCGAGTGTCATTGGCAAGAATATATCTGATAAGGGGCTTGTCTATGAGACAAATGCCAACTTCTTAAAAATCAATATTGGAGAGGAAAAGGTGGTCAACGTAGTGGGAGATTTGATACATGACTTCAATAAGTTTGTAACCTTTAACTTCCACATTGATTTTAATCCTGCGAAGGATAAGTTGTTGTACCATGGCATTCATAAAGCCTTCTTTAGGATGGTGGCGTTGGCAAAAAACAATCCACAACAGTACAACATCAATATAAGCACGAATCTACGTGCTGTGTTTATCAATGACTACAAGTTGCCACTGGCTATGGGCAAGACGGCCATCTATATTATGATATTGTGCAGATCTTTCTTTGGTGACAAGAAAGGATTGCCTATGAAAAAGGTCTTCAACACTCTGAATGCTGAAGAACAAGATAGGCTTCAAGAACAATATGAATGGATTTGCTCACATCTGTCCAATTGTCAAACGATAACACATCGCAGTCCCCTCTATCCTAACGTAGTGAATAGAATATCTGAAATAAGGAATGCTATTGAGGATGTCGTTGGCAGCAGACTGATTGGAGAAATCCAGATTGGTACTGGTGATTACATCACTACCATTGTCTCACCTGACAGAGTATCAGTCAATGGAGTACCCATAAAAGAACATCCCGATTGGGGAACTTTCATGTAAGTTCATCCAAGAAATAGTCAAAATCAGGGAGTGAGTACATTGTAACCATCCGAAATCAACCGTCTTGTTCAAATTCTTCGCGCTTTCGTACTTTGCAGGCAAAAAAAGCCA
>NZ_JADYUH010000033.1 GCF_021531665.1 Prevotellamassilia timonensis | reverse complement strand
TATTACAAAAAATCTCACGGATAACCCGTGAGATTTTTTTGTCCGCATAGGACGGCTGATTTCGGATGGTTACTGATTTGCTTGCCGCTCCATGTGCGTGAGGCATTCTCATAGCCGTCGGTGATGATTGTAACGAGAACTCGATCATCGTGATTCACCTTTTGCTGGAGTTCACTGATGCAAGTTCCCATGGCATCATAGAGTGCTGTACAACCAAGAAGAGGATAATCTTCTCTTGTGATGTTGCGAGCTTCAGCAATAGGCAAAGCTGAATAGATACGATTAAGGAAGTGTTCTCCTGCACTGAATGAAGCAAGCGTTACATGCTGTTCAAGTTCTGGGTGCTCCTCCTGTGCCATACGAATAGTAGCAAGAGTTTCATTGACACCTAAAAGTGCCTGTGAATAGATAGACTCCATAGAGCCAGATGCATCGAGGATAACGAGGTTGTAGATCTTCTGAGATTTCATAATTCTGTGATTTAAAATGTTGAACTTCTTGTTTTTGACGGTGCAAAGTTACTTTGCAATCGTCGCTTTCCCAAGAAAAAACATTTTGCAAGACTTGCAAAACAGAATACCAGGTTACCTCACCACACATATCATACCTCCATTTTTGAGTAGAAGAGAGAGAATACTGCTCCATAATGCTCAAAGCCTTTCCGCGTAATGACAAGGTTGTCAGTCTCCTTTACCAAGAGTTCGTTATTTAAGCAATGTTCAATCTCATTCTTATATACTACAGACGCATCTTTGCCAATAATATCAGATAGGTGTTTCATGGATATAGATCCATTGTATGCACCTATTGCTATGTATTTTGATGCAAGCTCCTTTGATGGTAACAAATAAGTGTCGCCACCTTCATAAGTTGCAAATGGCAATAGAGTTCTTATGTCTTTATTTCCTTTCCCTACATTATAGGATATACCATGCTTGCTCATGCTCTGGGCTGAAATACCAAAGCCTTTGTACGACACACCTTCCAACATTCTGCTACGGAGATATGAAGAAAGCCCCCTGTCATTATCATCAAGGGAGAATGCATTTTCTCCAAATCTTGCCTTGTACCCCAACTTCATCAATCCATCATAGTACAAGCTGTATTGTTCATACAGGACTGCTTTTGTTGGAATGTCCTTATTGGCAATCATATTTGTTCTAAGCTCATACAAGGTTACTTGCTGAGGACACAGTTCTGAAATAAGGTTCAAGTCAACATCAATATTTTGTTTGGTTTGTCCTTTCAGTCCATACATCAGGTCAATATTAACCTTGTGAATCCCTATGTTCAATGCTTCTGCAATCCACTTCTTCATTGTAGATGCTTCATTGACCTTACGATGATGAAGACATAGAACAAGATTATCTGTACTCTGTATTCCGAGAGACAATCTGTGTATTCCTGTATCAACCATTGACGCAATCTTACGTTCTGAAAGTGTGTCAAAAGTTCCTTCTATGCTTGGTTCGTAGTCATTAGACAAATCCAAGCCAGAAATGGCAAACCGATATAAGTCCATTAACTTTACGAAATTGTCTTCTGTTAATGCAGTTGGCGTACCTCCACCTATATCAAATCCACGCAACAGAATATTCGGGTATGCCTCTTTGAACTTCCTAATATCAGAATACAACGTATCTATGTAAGCAGCCTGAGCCTTTTCGTCAGGGCAAACCATCCTTGTATATTCACAGAAAGAACACAGTTGGCGGCAGAAAGGTATATGGACATAGAAAGACATCTCCCTTTCGTTATCGAATGGCAGATTCCTTTCAATACGGTAGGATGACCAATCTTCTGGAGATAACGGATAGGACGTATTCCAGATTGGGTTATCCTTTCGCAATAGGTATGTCTCTTCTATGCTCATCAGTAGATGATATTATTGTCATGGAATCCCTGTCTGAGGTATTCTCCATCAAACATCAAAGATGACTCACAATATTGAGGATTAGCGTAATTACGCATGTATATCTCCAGTATCTTCAAATCTTTATTATATAGGTAGTTGCTACACTTACAGTCTTTACCTTGATTCATTGATTTGGTAAAATAGACATGTGGTATAGTATCGATATGAATATCCTCCAGATCTATAAAACGCTCCTTGCAATAGTCGTTGACTTTCATTAGAGCGACAAATCCTATACGTGGAATACCCAGTTCAAGGGCGAAGTCAAGCATCTTTTGAGCTTCCTCAGGGTTATCTATGTAGCCTTTTACTAAGTTACAACTGACATTGAGCTTCTGTTTGTTGACTCCTTCAAACAAAAATGCGTCTTGGGGGATTTTACATCCGTACAGTTCTGAAAGCATTTCAATGTCATAATGATGAAGCGACATACTGATGCTATCCCATCGTGGATGTCGCATCAACTCCTGTGACTGTGAGAGCAGACCATTTGTGTTTAGGTGCAAATGAATATTGTCAAAGTTCTCCTGATGCATGGTTTCAATAATATCTTGCACCAAAGAAGAAACAATTGACGGTTCGCCTCCTGTTATGTTGACTCTATTCACACAGATGCTTTTTGCATTAAGTTCATGTATCACATCCATTAACTTAACGATATTGAAAGGCTTTGAAGTCGCCTTTGCATCTGCATTGCTACAAAACATGCAACGAGCATTACACCCATTCGTCACCTTGACAAACAAGTTGACAGATGGAACAACAGGCCGCCCAGGCTCATCCATGATGTTACACCCATGCGACTTGATAAGTATATCTTTATCAAAGATCACCATCGATCATCCTTTCCTTCTCTGATTATCTGCATGAAACGTCTCTTTTCTCGAAGACCCTTAATTTCAATTCGTCCTTCCCACTCGTGGAAAATAGGTTTAGTTCTCCAGTCTGAAGTCGGAATATAATATCCGTCCTTTTTCACATAATTACCACGGTCAACTTCTTGCTCAATAATAGGTCTTATGATTGCGAACTCGTAACGGTTAGGAAATGCATTTGGACCTTTACCCTCGCCACATGACTTAACATATAGCTCATTACCAGTACAATGTTCTCGATTGTGTCTATCGACTACATACACAGGTGCTGTACCAATCTTGTTCGGGAAGTAAACCTCAGGATGACAAGGACCATCTTGCTGATAGTCTTCTTCTATAACTCTGCGCAATCCAAGTTCATTAACTCGCTTTTCATGCTCTGTGAACATAACTTGTTCCAGTTTGTTGTTGTCCAGTACGCCATTTGTCGTTAGTTCGTTCCAAAGTACAGTCAAACCTCTTCTTACGAAATACAGAGGATAATGGAAGGAATCGTTCATATAATGGTTATCTCCACAGTTCCACCTTCCAGAGCACAAAGCAGTCAGCTCGTATATGAATTGCTCAGAATCCGTATAATGCTTGACATCATTAATCAACTTGGCGATTCTAATGATCTTTGTCTTTTCACGACGACTAAAAACAGCAGAAAGGTCTGAGGAACGTCCATAAATGGTTTCTTCATCTTCCTCGAAGTATTTTGCAAGCTGTTCAATATCCACAAATCCATCTCTCATCAATGGTAATTCATGCAATGAACGCATCATCTCATAACATACGCTTTGATCTACTGTGCCTCGCTTTTCATAGTCCATAATGACTTTATGAAAATCATTCTCCAGAACTCGAACATCTGTGTACTTGTTTCTCTCATTGAGAACCTTGATAATGTCAACAAGTGTCTTTGCTTGTCCATACTTATTGAGTTTCTGGTATGTCGGCATTGGGATTGTGGGAAACAAGTCATTTATGTCGATAAAACTCCATGGAAGTGATACATTGCTCAACATTTGTGCCTTGGTGAACAAGGGAGCAATATCTTCATCTTTAAAACCTGCTATACCGCAACCAATACGAGTCACAAGAAAATGAAGTTCCTTGTGTTCCTCAGCAAATCTAATAAACTCATCAACATACGGTTTGATGGTTTCAACACCACCTTGCATGGTAGGAATTGCATACGAATTACCCTGAAGACCTACTCCTTGACCCCATATAGCACCAAAGCGTTGCATTGCAGCACGTGCTGCACCACCAGCATGGTGTCCTTGAAGATTACTACCAAAGACAAAAATCTCATTTTGAAACAATCGGTCAATCTTCTCGTCTGTGTAAAGGCAAGGGTATTCGTTATTCTCTGGAATAATATATTCTGATTTCATTATAGTTATTATTTTTTCTGTTACAACTTTTTTTAATCGGTTATATCTTATAGTATTTCTTTTCCAACAAATAAAGGAAACATCGCTTCGTCAGTTCTACGTCCGCAGACGAATCATGCAAGTTGATGTCATCTGTCTTGATTCTGAGACATTCTGCCAGTTCAATGAGCTTAGGCCATTTGTAGCCAGACCTTCCTCCACGAGCAGGTAAACGACACAAGTTTGCCGTTGTCTTCATTGTGTCAATCATCGGTGGCCATTGAAAGGAATAAATTCCTTCTCGCCTGGCTGTTGCATTGATGAATCCTTTATCGAAGTCACCATTGTGCGCAATACAAAGGTTGCACTCAATCAGTTCGTCTATAAAATCGTTAAGGACTTCATATCGGTCATACAAATCCTGAGTCGCCAAAAACTCCTCAGTCAAGCCATTAACCTGAATGGCTCCCCATTGCACTCGACGTTTGTCTTCTGGCCATGGGAAGTAATAGTTTGCCTCTCGTACTACATGAAAAGTTTCACCGTCAATGATTTGATATGACAGCTGAAGAATGTCATTATAGTAAGGATTGGTTCCTCCTGTCTCAGTATCGAATATCAGTATTCTCATAAATAGCTTATTAAACCTGCTTTTTTGTATCGTGCGAGCTTTTCAACTATCTCGTCACGATTTTTGTGACCTTGTTCTTCCTGCGCTATGGCTGCCTTGCTTTGACTTTCGCCCTTCTCTATCTGCTCGCCACGAAGCATTTCGTAAGTAACGAAGGTCTTCATTTCACTGTTGCCATCAGAAAGTTCCCGACCTAATGCCACACCTGTAGGGTAAGTACAAAAGATGCCATCGGGATATTTCTCATTGCCTTGAACGTCAGAGTTCAGATGCTGATTCTTGCTTATCCAATCCTTGATAACATCCATCTTCGGCATGTCTAACGGAAGATCTGCACGTTCTCTGTATCTGTCAAAGAAGTGAGGGATAAAGAAACACTTTTCCGCTTTTGCCAATGGATTGGAGTCGAGATAGAGGAATCCAACAAGATGGAATCCGTCCGTCTGCCGATACACCCCGAAATACATATAGTCAAGCATGTGTTGCTTTTTTGTTGTTAACCAATCACGACTCACCATGTATATCAGGTAGTCAATGCCACGATTTCCCTTCACTGTCACAGGAGCAAACACCTTCATACCTTTCGTCTTAGCCTTCTGCATAATCCGAAAGTATTTTGGCTGAAGGTCATCAACCTGATGATGCACAAAGGCTTCATCCTGGTCAAGAACCCTGATGATGTCATTATAGTCAAATGTATCGGTTATTATTGATGGCATAAGGAAGAATGATTATTTTCTATTAAACCAATACCGCTGTTGCAGCGGCACATATCTGACCAGCACAGTTGAGTTCACCATTTTCAAGCATGGTGATTCCAATGGCTTCTGCTTCAGATTCATCTTTAGCTTCTACATAGGCCGAGACTTGTTCGTCGAGATCGCTAATGAGTTCAACCAAGTATGTATTCATTTCTTTAATCCTTTTTGGATAATTCATCGAGTTGTTCTTTCGCCTTGTATATTTCCAAGCGTTCCTTCAGGAACTTGAAAATTGAAGGGTGGACGGAGAACTCATTTATCTTATTCCACCCATCACCCAAAGAGCAAATCAACTCATTGACGAAAGTTTCATCAGGACTCTGATCGCAAACTAATTCACGAACGTGAATCTTATTGTCGATAGAACTAAAATTGCCACTTGGATTCGGACCTGCACAATACATCCACGTATTGGATGAATACTTCCAATAATGAACATTGACGCAAGCACCCAATGTTTCCTCACGGCGAGCGGCTGTACGAAAGTCCTGACCTTGTTTAATGTCAAATTCTTTAGTAACTAAACGCATGAGTTCCCTTGTTACTCCGTCTTCTTTACCTATGACCTTAATATCCTTATAGAACGAATTGTGTTGAACGCCGTTCTTGTATTCACGCATACGTTGCTGGCATAATGCCTTTGCACTTGCTGACTGTACATTATCCATCAATAATTGGTATGCTTCGACTGGTACAATAGTGTCCTTCAATTCTTTCAAGGCACGAGTCATCTCATCTAATTCAGGGAAGATATACTCTTCGGTATCATAAATGCTATACCTGACCCCATCCTTCTCAATGCAATAGATAAAATCCTTGTTATATCCCTTCCTAAAATCAGGTATTTGATATTCGTGCATCTCGAAGTTTGCATCCAGTACTGAGATAACACCTTCCTGAGGTATTTTTTTCTCAATATCCCTATAAGAAAGTTGACCATCATTATCAATAGTCATTTGAGCAAAGTAGTAATCTTTGCTTTTAACTTTACTTTCTGCATAAGTAATAACACAGCCTTTGAAACGTTCAATCATAGCCTGAGGTAAGGTAGATTGCAGACAATTTTCCTTAATCAGAATTTGGCGAAAGATATTTTTGATTGTCGCATCGTTTATCTCCGAACCTATCATTGAGTCTTGCACAGGAATCTGTTTCTCCATAAGATCCAACTTCTCCTGAAGGCGATGTTTATCTTTTGATTTTCGTTTTGCTGTTGACAACTCTGCTTCCTGATCCTTATCGCCAACGATACGAATACATATTCTATCCTTGCCTTTCGTCTTGGAGAATGTTCCTTCAAAGCCAGTCTTAAACAGTTTGTTGATGTATGCTTTTGACTTCTCCTCTATCAAAGCACGACGTTCCTCTACGCCCTCTTCTTTGGTATGACAGGAAATGTCTATCCAGGATGAGGAAAGCATATTACGAACTAATTCGTCTTCGTTCTTGAACTCAGCTTCCTGTGATTGCAATAAATGAGGAGCTTGATAAACAATAGGATCTACGGAAATATATTTAGAGTAAGTACACAGAAATTCATTCAGTACAGAAGAAATAATATAAGCCTGTGATTCCTCCAAATGGCCAATATCACTAAAATCCAAGAATGGGATTCGATTCTTATTGTTCTTTCTGAATATGGAAGGATGATTATAATACTCTTTAGTACCTTTCTTTTTTTGAGACGAGAAGTAAATGCGTTCATCATCAAATTCAAGATGATAAACTAAAGAATCCTTCTTCTTGGAATTTTCTACCTTATCAGCCTCTGCAAATGTGCTAGTATGGGCTTGAAGCAAACCACCGTAAGCAAACTCTAACTGCAAGCCAAGTTCTTCACCTTGCTTTTTTCCTTTATTATACAGGCTACTGCAAGTACCACAGATGAGCTTACCATGTGCGTAACTTAGAGTTTTGTCTTTATTTGGCATCATGGATAGCAGCAGGTTAAGCATGTTGTGTGGATAAATTCCTTCCCTATAGCCTGGGTTGTAACAGATTTGCTTTATCTTAACATTAACCTTTTCAAGTCGTTCTTGAAGCACGGTTGTAGTGATACCTTCCTTTTTTGCCGATGCAAAAAGGAATATGCGATGTTTGGTTGGGGCATCTGCATTTCCTTCTTTGACCATCTTATTGAACGCACAGAAAGAACTATTAGGGCATAGTCCTTCCAATTTACAATAGATACCTAAGTTGTTGTCAAAGTCATAGGCATCGGAGTATTCTATCTTGTACAAGTCGAAATCCTCCAGGAACTCATTCCAGAGGAAATCGACTTTTATATGATTGGTTCTAATCTTTTCCATTGTAGTTTATACGATGTTTATCTTCTCGAGGATTGCCAGAACGTTTTTGTCAAGGACTGCACCAGTCTCAACATCAATGAGACCATTGATGATTGGCAGGTTCGCACCACTTTCAAGTTGTATGGTATGTGTGTATGAATAGTTACCAGCATATCGAGGAACATTAACTACAACATAGCAGCCACCACATTCTCGAATCTTTCTATCCCATGATTGAGCATTGACATGCTGATTAAAGTCACTATCAGACATAAATTTCACATCCACATACAAATTTTCATTGACTACCCAGTCTGCACGCTCCCAGACCTTTTCAGGAAGTGTTCCTACCTTACAGGCTGCATTTTCAAGAATTGCTTTAAACACTTGCTCTCCAAAGTAACCTATATATACCTGTTGGATAACTTGTGGCGAAATAACCCATGATTTGCCTTTCCATGACGTACAATATCCATTAGTCTCAAAGTATTGTCGAATAAACCCTTGCTTCATGATTGCATCTAGATGTACACTCGCATCTGAATAACTTCGATTTTTTGCTTGTGCTTCAACAGACTGGATATAAAACATTCGCATTGACGGGTCAATATCGTTTCTATCGACAAACTCAGGATTTTTCATTACATACTCACGTATCGAATGTAATCTTTCACGTATCTGATAGGCATACTTATCCGTACCCTTGAAACTTATACCGACTAACTCACTGATGTATCTATCTCTACGATGCTCATCATTGTTGAAAGTTATATCCGATTCCTCCTCATTGCCCTCAAAGCGATTAATGATATTTTGATTTTCATTGATAGCTTTCAAAACATGTTTGAGCAGGTCTGTCTGCACCTCTGGTCTCTTTGCCGTCACCATAGAGTAAGCCATATCCTCACCAATAGCAACATGAATTGACTTATTGTAGATGGTTGAGCGAGTTATACGCCCCAAGGCTTGTACAGCCCATCGTAGGCAGAACGCATCAAAAGCTGGAGTTTCTTTCAATGCTGCTTTGATTTGAATCTCACGACCTTTCATGATTTCGCTCAGTTCATCCACAATACGGTGGTGTCTGCGTCGAAGCAATGCACGTTGGAAGTCAGATTTTTCTTTTAGTTCTAATTGATTGTCTGTGCCCAATATACTCAATGATATACAAGCCTTCAGGTAGTCATCTACTTCAATCAAAGGGATAAAGTTTGTAGGCTTATCCATAATGATACCATCGAAATTACATCGTGTATCTTTACGATCTTTGGTATTTGGGGCTTCCAGACAATGTTTTTTTCTGTATTTACTATCCGTTTCAAACAGATAATTTACGCCCACTGCACCTGACTGATAACATACGAAACAGAACATCTTTAACTTAGGATCTTCCTTCAAAAGCTTCTCTACTTCCTCCAGGTCTTTCTTGAAGTACTCTCCACTAAGGAAGCACACATTCAGTTTCGGATATATATCTGCATGTCTGCGGGTCTTCCCATCATCAATGGCATGTTCATCCATTGAATCTTCATCGAATTTTTCACCACGTTTGGTTCTTCTTGCCTGCTGAAGAATGTTCAGTGCCTTCTTTATTCCGATGCTACTCTTACCTGAATATGAGAATGGCTGAAAATAGAGCCAAGCCTTTGCGTTAGGATTTTCTATGAAATCCATATAGTGACTCAGCATATTCACCATTCTGGCAGAATTGTTCTTATCAAAGGTGTTCCTTTCTGTAGAAACGAAATCAAGACAATCTTTGACAGCCTGATTACATTTGCCAAGAAACTCTTCAATCTTTTCTTTTGGATTGGTATTCTCCTCTTTATAGATGGAAAAGTTTACATCAGGATTAGCATAATTTAGGGCTATATAATCTTCGATTCTCTCTAATGCTTCATTGTCAATCTTCTCAACCTTTACTTCTTGCTTAGCAATATAGTTGAAGTCATAGTTATGTACTGGACTTTGACTGTCAGCCGTAGCACTACACATAATCACTCGGTTATGGTTAACTATGTTGAGCAACACGTTCTCAGGCATACACCTCATTTCGTGATAATCGAAACAACAAGAATAGCGATCATTGTCAAGAGAGTATACCTCTATGAAACTTATACCTTTATCATAGATAGACCTACTCTCGACCTCCTGGGCTTTTGAGTGAGGAGTTTCAAAATTTGTTCCACAACGCAACTCTTGTAGAGCCTGTCGGTATTCTGTATTACCTTCGTTTATACCCATATATTTAATAATATGGTCAAAGGCACGCTCACCCTCAAGATCTACAGAAGTCTCGTAGCTTTTCTTTTTACGGAGTTCATTCTCTATTCGAGCATACTCTTCCGCATGTTTATCTACTATCTGAACAAAATTCTTCAGGAAAAGAATGATACGATTTGCCGCGAATGAAAGGGTGTTGTCATTCTGACTCTTCAACATCTGTTTTGGTTGAAGGTATGAGACATTTTCCTCCTTCTTGTTGTGAATGGACAAAACGAAATTCTCTGCTGAAAATGTCTGATCTTCGTCATAAAAGATAAAATTGCCACGATTTACATTCTCGTTCAATTCCAAGCCGCTAAGCATCTTTTGAGGAGCAATCTCATCAATCAGATATTCCTTCTTCTTTTTAATTGCCTGAAGCATTGCCTGTATGTTGTCCTTATGTTCGACCCATTCTGGCATTCTTTGCATATCCAGAACTTCTTCATAATGTTCGCAGATAAAATAGCACAAGCCCCAGAAATTGAAACGTCTTCTTCTGCCACATTCGCAATCGAACAGACGTTTCATAGCAGCTTCCTTTACGCGGTCGGATTCATCAACAATGACAAGCGAGTCCTCAATATGCTTCCAATAAGGCTGTGTGCCCTTACGCACCAATTTTGGAGAAGCTGTTGTGTGCAGCTTGGATGCAGTCAATACAACGATCTTGCTCTTATAAAATAGTAATTCTGGATATAGTTCCTCCAGTATTGAATATTCTCGAAGGATGTGAGAGGCTATAACCTCGTCTGTTTCATTCTTATATTTCTGACGAATTGGAGTAAGGGCTTCTTTGCGCACCTTATCAATAAGACGCGAACGATTCTTTGCAATCTCCTCAGTAATTCCTTCTGTTACGTCATTATATGTATAAAGTCGCTTCAAGTTGACAAAAGCCTTATCTCCTTGGAAAAAAGGATTCGCCTCCATCTTCTGAAGGATGTCAGGATCGGTAAACGCTCTTTCCCATTGCTCTTCTTGCGAATAAACACGAAGAATGTCATGCTTCTGAAGTTTGATACCGCTTTTGGTCAAATTCTTCTTGATGTCTTCTACGGTAGCATCCAACTGTTTTTTCGCATCTGTAACATAGAAAATACGACGAGCATCTTCCTTCTTTAATTCTTCTGCCATCAATAGGCATGAATTATAAGTCTTACCAGAACCTGTAGGTAATGGTATTACAAATAGACCGCGTTTAGGATGTGCAGCCTTCAGCAACTCTTCAAATATGCAGTTATTCAAAGCCATATGTGGTCTTAGACTAAACTTCTTTTCTGGATTTAATTATTTTGTTTGTTCTTTTCTATCATCTCTTTGACCTCATCAACATCCCAAGGTATAGGTCTTCTACGATGAACCATTGAGTGACAATTAGAGCAAAGGGGACGAAGATCTTCTGTTGGAATGACTTTATGTTCTCCATTATATGAAGATATAGGTTTAAGATGATGCACTTCTATAAAGCCAGAACCATCTTTTCCATATACTTTTTCAAAGTCAAAGCCGCATATATAGCATTTGCATCCATATTTTGCAATACAGTCACGTTTTGCTTTCGGATCACGTTCATAACGAGTCCCATGAGATTCGATGACATCGCCTTCCCAATAATATGAAGGTTTCGCCGGTTTATATAAGGACAAATCAACACCTTGCTTCTTAGCTATATACTCAATATAGTAGCCAATCACTTTCATTGATGTATGACCATTATGTTGTACATGCCATTCTTGATGCTGTTCAATAATATCTTGAAACGAAATAAGTATATCAATATCCGTACAAGCGTATAGACAATCAAAATTCTCATCAATCTCATTTCTTATCAAGGTCTGCAGAGAATCCTCTGCAGCCTTGATAAGAGAGTTAAGCGATGTTGAGTTCTTTTGTTTGTCTTCACGTAAGAACTTTCTAAAATCCTTATGTGTAATATCGAAGTCTTCTTTTATCATGACTTATGCTTCCTAATTATTGCATAATACAAAACGTCATCATCTTTACGTTTGACAATAGTGGAACCATCGAGACTATCAAGATTCATATACGTGTTGCTTGAAATCCAGCCACCACTGATACTATGATCAGGACGAATCTCAAATACGTCACCTTCGATATTTGTAAAGCGTAACCATCTGTGATGTTCTGCATCAAACAAAGAATGATCAGGCTCTATGTCTAACACTTCATCAATAATATTATCCGTATACTTATCAGCTGCATCTTTATTTCCAAAATTCATATTGATGTACGTATAGTCAGAGAATCTGTCATTTACTACTTTACGCTTTGGAGAATCCAACTGAAGCATGATGTCTTCAATTTTAAGTTGGAACAAATCGCGGACTTCTTTAATCAAGTAAGCCAACATTAAACTTGCCAAGGCACTATTTACATACATATCACTGAAAGTAACAGAAACACGCTTGCCCTTAAATAAAGTTTCCAACAGGATTATATCCGACTGCTTCATTGTACACGGAGCAATTACCTCTGAAAAGTATTTCCCAATTCGGAAATTTTCGACTTTTGCTGTACCTTCTCTGATAATTTCATCAGGATTAAATTCCAATTTTGGAGTTTCCTCACTTCTAAACTCAGGTTGTGTTGCATCGAAATATACGCGACCATCCGAGCATCCCCATTCATTAGAGAATGAAAGCATACCATCATCTTGCGTAAAGTATCGTGTAACAGAGCCATTCGCTTCCTTAACGATTAGAGCAGTCTTATTCTTACCTAAGTCCTTTACAAGATTAACATTGCAGTCTGGGAATTTTCCGACCAAATCAACATATGGGAATTTATCTGCATTTTCAGGATGCAAATCAGGATGATATTCAACTATTAAATTAACCGTTTTACCAAGTTCAATTGCACGCTTAATATGTTTTCCCATCTCAGAACGGATGCTGCTCCAATCATTAATTGAATTGTTTCCAACAATATCAGACACACATAAAGTTATTTCTTTTACATCCGCAGACCTGACAGCTTCCTTTACTATGGTTTTTAGCGGTTGGTGCGACACCTTCGCATTTGCACTAATCTGTCGTATATCTACCGGAACTGGTTTTGAGACCTCTTTCTGCTTGTCCAACCACTCCATAACTTTGCTCTTTGACAAAAGGTGTGCATAGCGATAATTGTTTCTGTCGACTAAACAGCGAGCACAAGCTCCTCCATCAACATGACAATTACAAGAGTATGACTCTACTATTTCACGTGCAATGTCAAGTATTTTAGATAACTCCTGAGGATTACTTAAATGAAGTGAATAACCGCAACCACCTCGCGCAGTGTCAAAGATGAATAAAGCAATGTTGTTCTGTTCGTCCTTGATACCAAATTCTATTTCTGTTTCATCAATGCCCAAGAACTTAACTAAAGCTCTCTTCAAGACGACTCCGAGCGAGAACGCCAATTCTTCATCTTTTTCATATGTATCACTGTCAACACTTGGCTTTACACGTATTACCGAATAGCAAGTCTGATGACGACCAGTGAAAACTACATGACGGGCTATGTCACCAGTATTTGCATCACATGCATCACCCCACAAGCGATTATGACCTAATCTAATTCCATTAGGTAATTCCTTATTATGAGCCATGGTTTCGACAACCGATCTTCCGCAATGCTTGCAGAAAGCAAAACCGTGACCATTACCAACGTTATAAAAAAGAATCTCTCCTATCTCTCCGCTTGTCTTTACTTCACACATACTTACATCACCCATTGGTGAAGACCAATCTGACTTAAGCAATACAGGACGTATGTCATAGAAATGCTTTTCTGTACGTTCCTGACGAGTACTATCTACATTCTGATCTGTACGGAAACCTATAGGTTCGTAAGCTAATGTGTATGCGCCATTTTGCCTGTCGATAATGCTATGATATGGATTATTACAATTAGGACAAACTCTATTTTCATCAAGTATTGGCAAATACTCAGTTTTACCACAGTGAAGACAGTGGTAAATAGCTTTAGTTTGAGTCTTTTCATTATATGCTCCAAAAAGCAAGACACCAGCAGATACATAATTCTTTTCGTTTACTACTACAGTCTGTTCTGGTGCATATTCATTTAATGCTGTATGAATATCTCTGCTTGCCTGAGAATCACGTTTGATTCGTTGAATTTTCTTGCGATTTTCATTCTGCTTTTGACGAACAATTATCTTTTCTGCTTCACTATCAGCTCCCTTCAATTCTTCTTTAAGTTTTTCTGCTTCTTTATAAAGCTTAAATAAGCGATTAGATTGATCTTTGTCGGTAAAATCGAAAGTAACCACACCAGTAGGCATACTTGCATTTGGCAAGAACTGATGCTCAGATAGATAATTGAGCAAACCTTCTTGCTTACATTTGTTGATCTGGTTACTAATTGCAATCTTACGCTTATCATCATTCTGATACTGAGAAAGAGCATCATCAAGTTCTTTAATTGTTTCCTTGAAGCCTTTCTGAACATCAACTATGAGTTCCTTAGTCTTCACTATGGTGAAATTTTCATTTTCACCAAAGACCTTGTGGAACCTCTTTTGCTCTTCTGGGTTTGTAGTCATGTCTTCCAGGAACTCTATGAACTCATCACAAGGTGATTCCATGAACTCTCCTACGGTTGCTGTACCCTGGATTCCTTCTCCTTGTCCGCAAATAAATTCACGAAAGAAGAAAGAATTTATGTGTCGCTGAATGATTGTTTGGCTTGGACGAACTGGAATCATATGATTCAATGTTTGCAATGCCCACATTGGGTTGGCAAACGCATTCTGACCAACTGGTGTGTTGTTACATAATGAGAATGCAACAGCTTTACTTTGTCCCATACGACCAGCTCTACCGACACGCTGTAAATAGTTTGCCGCTGTAGGTGGAATAGTATCCATAATCACAATATCAATATCACCGATGTCAACACCCATTTCCATGGTTGTTGAACAATGGAGAACATTGATAGCTGGATTTTTCTGTGCAAAAGCCTTTGTGTATTCGCGTAGCAATTCCTTGGATTGTTGAGCAGAATGCTCTGCTGCAAGATAAGCAGGAGCATCCAAGTAAATATACTTATGACGGTCAGTCCAGAAACCTTTTTTCTCAAACTCTTGAAGTGTCATGTCTGAGTCATACCATGCACTAAGTTTTGCTAAATCATCAGGTCTGTTTGGTAATTCTATCTGAATTGGGGTTACCTTGAATTTATTGAACATTTCATTAGATAGCTCTCCAGTCATAAGAGGACTGTAGCCACAAAATATCGTGTCAAGCAATGTGTTGCTGACAGGGCATTCCCAGGCGCTCGATGGATGCTTAATAACTGCTCTTGTATTCGTGTCTTTGGAGGACAAATCAAGGTAATAGCAATCAACATATTGGTTATCCTTATAATACTTCGGATGGTTATATCCTTCCGTATCATTTGCTGTTACTCTGGTCAATAGTTTCTTTTCCTCAAGAACATTCCAAGCATCAGTAAGTATTTGATTAATCTGACGTTTTGCAAAATCGAGTTTATCTACAGTATCTATTCCAAATACTGCACACAATAACGTTACAAGACGAGGTTGTTTCGAAGAAGCTTTTTTAGAATCTTCTGCTTTTACTTGAGGCCATGCAATTGTTCCTGGACGATGATCATCCCATTTTGAGATTGGGGTACTTTTGTTGGTGTCACGAACAAATTTACTTTCACCTGGTATCAAAGATTGGATGTGATTACCAGCACGCATGAAATAGTCAAGACAAATCTTTAAGTAATCTCGCCAATCTTCATTTGTTACCATGATTCCTCTTTCACGTGCAAAACTGTCAAAAGAGTCTGGCATTTGAACATCCTTCAATGCTGGGTATTCAACTGTTATAAGCCCCATATTCTCTGCAGACTGTTCATACATAGGATGACCACCAATAAACTGGCGAATCAAAGCTGCCTTATACGCATCTATATCACCATCATTATTCTTTCCTGCGATATGCTCATATAATTTTTCATCAAAGAGCAAGTTTGCAGCATCGTGAAGTGAAATGTTATTCTTTACAGAAGTAGCCTGAGACTGTAATGCAATAATCTGATTGATTGTTTCTTGTGGAAGTCCTTGGGCTCGCAAAAGATTAACGTCAATAGTAGTTGTTCCTTGGGCAGCTTTTCTTGTAGCTAAATCCTTTACGATTTTCTCACGACCAACTCGACGTTCAACATCTATATTGAACGTCTTTGCTGATATTGCAGTACCCTGACGGCTATCCGTGAACGCAATATACTTACCCCAAGACTTGTCTTTAGGAGCACATTCGTGTAGGAATACAGGGGAAATAGTCTGATTTATAAAGTTGATAGGAATACGAAAATACTTGAGGTTCAAGCGCCTACCTTTTGCTAAACGACCACAGCAAGGGCAATATTTCTGTTTTGCATCTTTTCTTAGGTCAACCCATTTACCACTATTGAAAGGTGCATTCTCCAAAATAGAGTCTGATGCCGTATGTTTAATGTTCAGAGTACTTGCATGTGCAGAACTTAAAGGATTATGATACTTATCTTTGTCATAAGGAATTACATAGAAGGTATCATCACCTTCTTCTTGTTGTGCGTCACCATCCTGTATATCCAACTCTATTTCGTCATCAATTGCAAAATAGTCATCATGGGTCTGCCCTTCTTCACATGGATATATTTTATGAGTTTGGCTATCAGAAGATCCCATTAACACAAAACTACCACAACGCTTACATTGGACAATTTCAAGCAATGGTTTGCCACAATGAGGACATACTGATGCCTTGTATGTTGTCAAGTGACCATATTGAGTTCCACTTGTTCGTTTACATTCATCATTGGCACAAGCATACAAGCCACTTATTGCGCGCATAAAGAAATGGGCTCTAAGTGATAGTACGACATTGCCTTCAACCTGAAGTTCGCAAAGTTTATCAATCAACTCTAAAGCAGTAAGAAGATTATAGGTTTCACCAGGGCATAGCCACTGCCACATCTGCAGCAATGTCATACCTGCGACATCGTTGATCTTCTCACGAAGAGAGCGAACTAATTCTGATTTTACATGTAATCCATTGTTCAATAGTTCTGTACGAAGATAACTATCATTAATTTCTGGAACCAATCGATTACCCCCTATAACTTGAATTTGTTCAGCAGGTTGACCAATAATATCCTTAATGAACTTAATTAAAGAAGCTGTTCCGTCTTCACCGCCAATAGTGGCACTTGTACAAGCAAAGCGCACATCCTCGGCTTTTACCTGAAATGCATCAAGAATACGCTTTATCTGATTAGCCAATTCTACAGCAGCGGAGCCTGAATAACTGTGTGCCTCATCGATTACAATCCATCTAAGTTTACCAGCTGATTTATTAAGGAGTATTTGATCTTTTTGACGAACCAATACATACTCCAACATACTTGGGTTTGTAAGCAAAATCTGAGGACGAGTGCCGTTATTCTTCGGGTCACGAATATCATCACGAGTTTTTACTTCAGCCTTGTAATCTTCTCCATCACGACCATCTGCATGAAATTCGGGTGTATCTCCATTATATACAGCAAATTTCAAATTAAGAGGTTCGCAATACTCTGCCAGACGCTTCTTCTGGTCTTCCATCAATGCATTTAATGGATATAGGAACAATGCTTGAATGGCGTTCTCTCCACTATGCTCATAGAGATCACTTAACACAGGGTACATAAAACATTCTGTTTTACCAGAGCCTGTACCACTGGTTACAACAATACTTTTACCATTATGTAGTGTCTTCCAACTTTCAGCCTGATGTTTAAAAGGGACAAAAGGACGAAATTTCTTTCCTTCTTGAAGAGCTTTTTGCTCTCGCATTTTTTCCAGTTTATTCCAGACTTCGGTATTCAGCGATGGCTTCCAAGTGTCATCAACGCTTGATTCCCATCCAAATGTACTTTGGAACACAGGTTCAGCAAGCAATGGCTCATCTTTGAACAATTGCTTGATTATGGGTCTCATAGGATGGCTTCCTGGAGCCCATAGTGACAGAAGAGAGAGTTGTAAGTTTTCTTCTGTTTCCTTATATATATTTGTAAACTTCATCGGTAATTTTTGATTACAAGTTTATTATTTAATGCTACAATGAATAAATGTGCAGTTGCCTGATAACAGAACGAGATACTTCTTCGCACCTTTAATGGCATTTCAAAGATATTCTTTTCTCCTAAGAAATGTTTGCACAGAGCATTAACTCTCTTATACATCCAAGCTTCGTTATGAGACTTTCCGCTTTCTGCATATTCATTAAAGAATTGCCGGGTGGTGTCATCAAGCTCATCTTGGTTGATTTCTACGTATTCGTCTGAATACGCATCAGAATGACACATGCTCTTAGGGTTATTGATTATCTGATTGGCATAATACTCAATATCCTGTCTCTTACTGATAACGTATGTATCACAAGCGGAGGTTAAACATAGCTTCTTAAACCATTCTGAGAACTCTTTCAAAACTTCTTGTATACATGTCATGAAATTCATAACATAGGCATCTGTGTTGATTGTATATATTAAATCAATCTGGCCTTTGTTAATAGCCCATTGGCTGAACAGCTTGATAACAGCTGGACAAGATAAGTCTGAAATAAACGGTTCTATGGTTCTCAACGCTCCATTAACTCTAGGTGTAAGCCAAAACCACTGAAAGGCTAAATCTTTTGCAAAAGTCTGAAGCCTATCAATCAGCAAGTCTTTATCTTCTTTAATTGTCCATAATTGGAACGCAAATCGAATCAAATAGTCAGGATTATTGCCAACACACATAAGATCAAGTAACGAACTTGCAGGAATATCATACTTCTGACAGTTGTCAAACCATGCTAATATTCTTGACCAAGTAGCGTCACCAATAGTCGCGGACTTTAATTCGTCATTGATGCGATCAATTGTAATTTCTCGATTTGATTTACGTGCTTCAGGTGTCAACTCTTGGGTCAAGTCAATCATGGTTGGACAAATGCGACCACGGCTACGTCCTATTACCAAAGTCTTACCCCATTGAAGAATCTCTGTAGGTACAACATAGCCATTTTCATGATCATACGGAAGGTCAATCGGTTGAATTGTAGGTTCAATTAAACTCAATAGTTTAAGTGTATGCTTATAGTCAACAGGTTGCCAATTACAAGATATAGTTACCTTTCCTTCCTCTTCTCTTGGACGATAAGGCGCTTCCTTTATGGTAAAAGTCAGTGTACGACCATCACTCAGTTCAATCCTTACAGGTATAGTTGCTTCAAGCATACTCATCGAAGTTTTGTCGAGCATAGTACGTAACGTCTCTCGCGATCCAAATAAGCGAGATAGATTTCCTTCATATGGCATTGGTATTCGTTGCTCTATATTAAGCAAATAGAGTGTATTCCCGATCCACTTTAGAGCACGTTCCTCTTTTCCGTATATCAATTTTCGGATGTTGGTTCCCACTAAGTGATACTGGTATTTATCTACATCTGCATAAGGTATGGTACAACCTTGTTTTATCGGTTGACCATTTTCATCATCCACAGAGAACTCTTTGAAAGGAGCTTTCACATGGAGGGTAAAAGCATTTTGGTGATTGTGTTCTGGAGTAAAAATAAAAGGTATCTTGCGTTTGTCTTCACAATCCTCTTTCTTGATAACCCAGACATCATTAACATGCTTGGTTCCATAAGGACAAGCAACCTTGCCAAAAGGCCATTCCACTCTAATCTGACACGAAGATTCGTTAGCCGAAACGAAATTAATCTTCAGTCCTTCACCAACATTCAAAACTTTTGTTGGGGTAACAAATAAGCCATCTGTACTCTTCACTCTGACAAATATCTCACCATATGAAGGTTCATTTGTCCAAAGCTTCTCCCATTTACTACGATATTCAATTGGACGGTCAAATTGTCTTACAACATTTTCAGAACCATCGTGGCAAAGAGCAAAACGTGTTTTTGATACATCATATACAGGTTCATCCACATTGCCTAAATAGGCAAGTGGCGAGGAGTACAATTCTGTCCAGTAGATGATACTATTGCCTCCATAGGTCATGGTTCCATCAGGACCAGACACTTTTATTTCTTCTGTTTGATCTGACGGGATATGCATACCTTTGAATAATATATCGTCCCAAAGGTATTCTTCTATTCTAGAATTGGGGTTAACTACTTCCCAGCCTTCGGGTATCAACAGGAAACAATCTTCTTTTCCAATTTGATTGCCCATATGGTATGAACCATCCACACTTTTATACATCAAGTGAGGAGTTTCCATATCCAAAGATTCTGAGATATGAGGTTGCTCTTGGTTATGGATGATTAGCGAGATTACATCTCCATTCTTGTATGGACGCTTGCTTCTTACTGCATATCGACAGAATAAGTTGAAGTAGTCAAATCCATCTACAACCTTGCCATTACGTAAGACATTCACAGATATAGATTCAGCACTACCCAATTTTTGTTGCTCAATAAACATTTCGGAGAGTTTCTGAACACCTTTAAGATCGTACTTAGCTGAAATTTTCTTATCTACTTCATTTACTATAAATTCCCAGTCAAGCGTGAATGGGTGTACCATTCTTTCTCTTCTGCGTACACTTTTGAATCTATTAAGCAGGAACTGATACCAAAGATTATTTTCATCTTCAGCATAAAAAGGAAGAAGTAAGTATTGTTTTGCATCTACAGCATCACATATCTGGTTACAATACTGACGCATTGAAGTACTATTAGAAGCAACTGTTCCAAGGTTCAGCTCATCGAAGTTAACATTCTTAAAAACCAAGCCTCTAACAAAGCGCTCCCATACACCATTGGCATCTGAACCGACTATCAGTTTCATAGGTAAACCTCCCTGATAGAGCATTGACTCAACATAGTGCGTGTTTTCAAACGACAGAATTTCAATACCAAGTTTTTTCGCACCTTTTCGGGCTGCCTGATAGAGTTGTTCACACATATCAACTCTTTCGCCTGCAATCACCAAGTCAGGAAAAGCATCTGGCAAAGAGTCGAATACCATCTGTTTACTATGGGCTCCTTCGCTATATTCACGTCTCCAGTATTCAGCATATAATAGTGCACATTCTCTGGTTACGCTCATAAATGGCATTCGACCGATTGCTCGTGTTTCTTTAGCTAATGAACATTTCAAAGTTTCATATTCATCATCAGTAACCTTTATCCGCCACAGTGGTAGCGGACATTGGTCAAGATGATGATTAGATAATATGGTATCAAATAGAGACATATTCAGTAAATGTTTTTATTCTTCTTCTGTTGTAAATGTGAGTCCAAGTTGGCTCGCGGACTCTTTAATGCTCTTATATAATGGAGAGTTTTCTGTAATCTCGCTTAATGGTGTTGATGTTGCTTCAAACTCAACTTTTATTTTCAACCCATTGTTGCGAAGGGTACTTATAAAACTACCGAACAGATCTGTCCAATGTTCCATAGGAATCTGTCCTCCAATATAAACTGACTTGAAACGCTTTGGTTGTTGAGTCTCGGTTCCTGAATTCATACCAGTACCCGAATTTGAACCACCATTAATCGCTACAGAAGCACTACCAGTCCCTCCTGAGACAGTACCTCCTGTTGTTGTAGTTCCAGAATTTGCTCCACTAACAGAAGAACCTCCTGTCGATGAAGACGGTTTCTCAACAACAGTTGAATCTACAAGATATGTATTTTCATCATCAGCATTTAAGAATGGGATTTCACCTTTGACCGTTATTTTTGTCCAATTGCCAGGTTCTCCATTTGCAACATTGAAAGCGCCTTCATGGCAATACTTGTTTACACAATCTATAACTGCCTGAGGACCAGTAATCATTGGTTTATCATCGTAGCGAAAGAATGCGTCATATATATCCCTTACTTTGATTGCTTTATCAATATCTGGAAAAAGATTATTGGACTTTAAAATACCTTTACCAATGCTACGAATTACCCATTCCTCTTCATAAAGTTCAGAAAGTATGTCGTTAGATATGTGGTCATAGAAGTTTGTTGTATTTACATGAGTCGACAACACCACAACACCTTCCGCTGCTGTGTGTTTAGCCACAATAGTATAAGCATTAATCAATGCCTTTTCTGATTCCTTATCATAAGTAGCCTTACGATCCCGAATGTCTTCTTTCTGGTCTTTCTCTAAAGTGCCGTACTCATCCTGAATCTTCTTGCACGCAAGATAGTTTTTAAGCTTTTCGGTTAGCATTGAGTAACCTGTTTCTGTGCTGAGTAAGAACAATAGTGTATTGCGGTAGATACGAGGAGATGCACCTTTCTCTGTAGCGAGAGACTTAATCTTAGTACTTACATTATAAGAAAGTTTATTGTCATTCGATACTACACAGTCTGGCCCCATGATACAGAGGGTCAAAGATTTTTGATCTGGCATGTCACAACTTGGATCAATAACAATTCGATTGAAGGTATTGTTATTTAAGTGTAACATTTGCAGACGGTTAATAATTTCAGCATCAATAGCAACTTTAGTTATTTGATTCTTAGCCTGAGTCAACAAGATATTTACGTTCGGACGTGACTCGAAACGATAGCGTCTATCTGCAAGATTACTTACATACATATAATGAGCAACAGACTCCAATTTGCTCAATGCATTGTTAATCTCACTATGATTATACGCTCCTGGTCGAAGCATGCAAAGTTTCAACTCTTTCTGGGTTATGCCAGTATTCTGCAACCCTGCTACGGAAGAAAGCATGATTGTAGTCGCAACTCCTTGAGCAATGCTGTACTTGCAGAGGTCAGATGAGGGATCCTCATTATCAATGCGATAACTATTACTTGAAGAACCAATAATGTCTGCATGTAATACACTATCCCATGCCGTACCTTTCAAATTTGTAATTTGACCAGTCAATGTCTTTACATTTGAAAGATTTACATCACTTGTGTGAATTAATCCATGAGCACCAACCAACGAATGACGACGTTTCCAAAGGTCGTTTACTATTGATGCCAACAGGCGAAGGACACCACGTGTACGCTGGAAACGACTGTCTTGCCCCCATTTCTGACGGAAAGTCTCTATAAGTTCTGGGTGGAAAGGGTATGATTTGCGTATTAGTTCAGCATAAGTGCCATTGTTGGCATGAGTTGGGAGTTCCGAACTGCGTTTATTATAATACTTGCGGTAACGATCAACCACAACCTTTATTGTACTTTGATCGCCTATAGACTCGAACAACCTGCGACGAATTACCTCAAAGATCTCATCATCATCAACAGGGGTTACACTTGTACCAACACGAATAACACGATTCTGGAGTGCAGTAAGAATTTCCTGTCCAACTTCACTTGAAGCAATTTCTGTAGCACTTGCAGGAAGAGTAGTAATCAATACACAACGACGAACAGAAGCTACTGTTTCTGTTAATGATTGCATGAATGCAATTGTTTGGTCACTCAAGGTTGAGTTTCCGACCTTCACACCGGCAGCCTTTGTACAGTAGTCTGCCAACTCATCAACAAGTATCAAAGCTGGTGCTGCATTTTCGAGAATCTGCTTAAACAAAGTTCCTGATGGGGCAATTCTTTGTTTGTCATTTTCACGAACTATCTCGTATGAAGATGAACCACCGAGCTGGTATGCCAATTCGCCCCAAATAGTGCGAATAGTAATACCATTTTCTGGTTGACGACCTTGAACAACATCAGTAGTGTTATTAGTAAAAACTGCAACTTTTGCATTATTAAATTTTGGTTCTACTCCTTCATTCAAAATGTTTGCTGCATACGAGCTGGTTAATGTATCAGTACCAGCTTTGGCAATATGATATAAAGATATGAGTGAGTGAGTCTTACCACCACCGAATCCTGTCTGCAACGAAATAACACGATTCTCTGTTTCCTCACCGTTTAGCGCAAGAATTACGCGATTAGCAAGATCACGAAGACCTGCCGTCACATAAGTCTTTTCAAAGAACATGGTACGATTGATGTACACTTCCTGTCCTGTGCCAAGGGCAACTTCACCGAGATTTGCAGCAAACACAGATTCGTCCAGAGAGCCATTACGAATATCAAAGTGTGGGATGACTGTTTCAAACCATGGCTGTATAGGTGCATCATCATTTGTTGAAGATGCGTTAGTTGTGACCATTTGTTGAGGAGCAGCAGCCTGTGGTGCAATCACAGTTTGTGTCTTCTTTTGGATATGATCCAACTCCATTACAAGTTCAGTCATTCCTAAAAGTTTCGCAATGCGTTTCATGTTATAAAACGCATTGGCAGTCTCATCCTCATCAATAGGATTATGATGAGACATTTTGTTACGAGTGTGCTGAAGATCTTCAAGCCAAGTTGCCATGCTATTAACATCCGCAAAAGTAAGAACGCCAGAGTTGCACAACTCAGTTTTTAATCCAAGCGTGAAGCCTTTCATGTTGTCGAAGTCGATGAGACAACGTAGGTCTGCATTATCATCGAGCATTTGTTTACGGTTGTTCCATGCAACTTGCTGTTGCGGCTTTAATCTGTCATAAAGCACATCTTCCCATTTTTTATTTGGGAACTGTTGACCGATGAATGCCACTTCGAAATAGCGCATTGCATCAACGAAAGTGCTGGTAGCTTTAAACAGTTTCTCGTTCATATCGTTATTGCTATTATTGTTTTTTATTGGTGTTAATCGTCGAGCATGTCAAAAAGAGTTGCTTGTACTGGTGCTTTTGGAGCTTCTTTACTTTCTCTTATTAGATTTTCTGAGTTACTGAGAAGGCTATTAACCTGCTGAGCATCGTCACAATCTACAGGAAGGAGTTCCTTCAAGACTACAAATACACGCCAAAACTCATTATTTATATCTGATCCATACTCGTTGATCATTTTTAATACAAGTTGGCGGTTGCCGTCTGCCCAATGCCACATTGTCTGATGTACCTTATCAATCAATGCGGTTTCGGGAGATAAAACTTGCATACTATTCTTTTGACTTTCCTTATAACTACACAGATGCTGTTTGTTGCCTTCTTCGTCTTTTACGAGCAGACCATGAGAAAATATCTCACTAATATTGACATTCATACCAACACGTGTAAACTTTGTGGCATCGTCAAAGTCGGTCTCTCCCATACCATTGAGCTGTAGCCAGCCGATATAGAACTTTGTGTAGTCATCACCATCAAAGTCGCGAAGCAATGCTGTAAATGCGGCAGTTCTTGCCATATCAAGCAATTCTGCCACGGTTACTTCACTGCCATCCGCTTTTTCAACAGCTTCGTAATTTCCGAACTCACTAACTGCCTTGCCAAAGCAAGCAGTCAAAAGATCAGCTCCACGAAAACCAAGCTCATATAGTGTCCTAACCTCTTCTGCGACATTCTCTTGGATGGCTTTCTTTACTTTTTTGTAACTACCATAGCCATTGCGTTCTGCTGGACGACATGCAACTGTTACAGAAGACTCCAAAAAAGCTTTGTCTGTTTTTAATGCTCCTTGCATCTCCGTATCCATTGCCCAGCTACCCATGATATTCATCTTTGCTCCCAAGATAGAATTACATAAAGTTGTCCAGGCTTCAGTACTTTGATGAGCAAACATTATACTAATTACATCTGAAGTCTGTTCCTCTATTGCTTTAAATATATCTAACAACTTATTCTCAAAATGCAATTTTGCCTTATCTGCATCATTGTTATGATGATGTTTCAATGCAGTACATTCTTCTGCTTTTGGAGTTTGTGGAGTCGCAAAATTTAATGGATACAACAATCCTAATGTTCGCTTTAGCCACACATAAAAAATGTCTGAAATATCGGCATAAGCAATTGCGTCATAGTAAGGAGGGTCTGTTACTACTGCAGTTAGAGTTTTTCTTTCAAATTGTTCTTTCTCTCCACTTGATGCATTTGTCATTGAAGCAGAGAACATGTTTGTGCTTTCTGATTCAATGTATCTTACTAACCACGATAATTGATTCGCAGCACTTCCTGAACTTTCGCAAAAAGGATAGGATTCTGGATAATCAAAAACAATTGAAATTGCTTGTCTGCCAAGTATTCTTTCTAGAGTTTCTCGTCCAGTGTGCCATAAACCATACGATGTATTTGCAATCGCAATCCTATCGATTAGTATAGCCAAATAGGTAACAACCGCTTGATAGTAATCCTCATTTGGGAATGACTTTGATAGCAAACTTAACTGATTAACAAAAGAATTTAACATCAAAATTTGTCTATCGCTATATAAATCGCCCCAAGAAGTTACTCCCCAAGACAATGTATCACCTCCTGCAGAATTTTTCTGCATTTTTTCAGATGGACGCAATTCTTGCTGGTCAAGTGTTACTTTTAAAGAGAGTTCTTCTTCATTTGGCAATCTATATGTTTTCCCACTTGCTTTCTCTTCGATTACGGCAATTAGTCTATTCTTTACTGTTTTAGCATTATATTGTTCCTTAAGTTGACTTGTAGTAGTAACAGAACCGCAACATGGGCATGTTAAGACAGCACGTTTTACCCAAGGTGTAATTTTTTGTGATCCTTTTTTTATTTCAAAATCAATTGTATTACCATTAACAATAGGATTTAGGTATATCTTCTTTGAAGATGTATTAGCAAGCCAAAATCTTCCCAACAAAGGAACCTCTGCTCCACAAGAAGGATTTGAACATTTGGCAACTCTTGCCCAATAGTATGCTACAGGTTTTGTCCCTTTATCATAGTTTGGATATAGAGATTTTGTGTCTTTTTGAGTGTTATCAATAAGAAGCCTTGAATAAAATTCCACATCAAATGATAACCGGTTTGGAAGAGTGATTTGATTCCCCCATACCGAAATTCCTCTTTCGCTAGCCAAAGAAACTCCTTCTTCCCCATACAAATTCTTGAATTCCGATATAGCATAGGTAATAGGTTTACCATATTTCTGTGGGAACTCCACAGAACCTTTTTCAATAATATGTGCAACAGGATTTATATCATTGCCATAACTATGACATCCAAGGCGAGCTGCCTCTAAAGGGATAGCACCACCTCCAGCAAAAGGATCAAACACGGATGGCATATTTGATTGGAAATCATCGATAGCTTTTTGCAAAGTTGATTCTTTTACTATAATTTCATCTGTTGCTAAATGACGGTTTGGAGTATTGTACAAGTCGTCCTCTGCCTCTTTGATTGCGCCATAAGCTGAGTCAAACTCTGATGATAAAACTTCAAATGATTTTGAAGAGTCTTTCTCAGAATTGTATGCAACCCAAATGAGTTTACGAGCACGCATCAATACATCTGGACTATTCTTACTTTCCCATTTGATAAGGCAGCCATCCTGAATTTGTTCTTTTGGACTGGTAGTCTTACCTTCAAGCATATTCTTCTGGCATTTTGCTGAGAATTTACCAATAAACATCAACAAGCGATTACGGTGATTGTCCTCCATCGGATCGAATACAGCCGTATATGGAATATCTGGATATGGTGCATAAATACTATTTGCCATACCATCAGTTTTAAGGAGGAACTCTACAGCATCACGAAAAGCTTGTGGACAATTCTCATCCAATGGATCTGGGACAAGACTTGCAAATACAACCGCACGACATGTAGGTAGTGGACGACGTGCCCACCACAAATGCAGTGTTGATATATGACCATGGCGTATTGACTTGTCGCGAACGCTCTCTGCCGAAATTTCTTTAATCGGCATTGCCACTTCTATGAGTTTTTGGGCTTTCATATATACAATACTTAGTTAATCATACATTTAATCGTCTAAAATTCAATGAGTTGCATTAACGACATATAACCAATAAAATTTGGTCAAGTGCCTG
>NZ_JADYUH010000032.1 GCF_021531665.1 Prevotellamassilia timonensis | reverse complement strand
AGCCTGAAGGGCTATACGTCCGCGAAGATGGCGGCGCGAGCCGCGACTCCTCCCTTATCTCTTCACTTCCCTTCTAAATTTGGGGTCTGGGAGCGCACCCAGGAAAAATTAGGAGCGCACCCAGGAAAAATTAGGAGCGCACCTAGGAAAAACTAGGAGCGCACCTAAGAAAAACTAGGAGCGCACCCAGGAAAAACTAGGAGCGCACCTAGGAAAAATTAGGAGCGCACCCAGGAAAAACTATGAGCGCTCCCGGTTAAAATTAGCCTTCTCCTAATTTCACTTGGGTGCGCTCCTAAGTAAACTGCGCGCCGTTGCAGTGCAGGGTTTGCAACTCCGTTTCGTGCAGGGTTTTGAACGCTTCCATGTAGCGTTCTGTGTAGGGTTTACCCTCACCTTTCGTGTAGGGTTTTGAACGCTTCAATGTAGGGTTTTATGTATAGTTTGTGTATAGTTTTCGCCGCAAACTATACATTTTGCAACGCTCGGTAAATCAGCGGAATAAAGAGTAAAAAGTAGGGTTTGTGTATAGTTTGTATAGTTTTTTGTTTCCCCTTTTAATTACGTATAGTGTATAGTTGAAACACAGTTACGACAAACCCTACACAACGGCGTTTTCGCTTCGCCGCTGTGTTGGCGGCGGGCGGTCAGGCGTCATTGTCAAGTGAGGTGTTCGTCTCTGTTTTGTCGCCGAAAAGTTTTCCTTTTGTTCAATCTTGTTTTTCCAAAATCAATTTTTCATTCCGCGGATTCCGTGTGAAACTGCCTGCTTACCAATCTCAATCCGGACGCTGAACTTGCAGTCCGAAAACAATGCTTCCGGTGCTTCCGACAGGCTGAACGGGCAGTAAGTACTGCAAAATAAATAGGTTGATGATGTTTTGTTAGTCTTTTTGTGTATCATTCCAACATAAATGCTTACTTTTGCAAGAGAAAAACTTGCGGGCGAAACGCGGAGGCTCGCAGGCAAAAGATTCACTCCGCGACTACATACACCATAACTATGGGAATTTTTTCAAACCTGTTCAAGCATAAGAAAACCGCCGGCGAGGCGGGTTGGCGCGTGGGAGGGATGGAAGATTTCATGATGCTGATTCGAGTCTATTATCAGTCCGTCATCGCTTCCACCTTCGGCATCAACAACCTCGCCGCTCTGCCCGACCTTCGGGTTTTCAAGCAGACGCTTCACGTGCCCACCGTTCACAACAAACTCGGTTTAGGAGAGAAGAACAAATGCAAGAAAATGCTGGTTGAAATCTATGGTCTTGAAGAATCATTCTTCAAGGAAATTGACCTAAGCATCAAGAAACGCTGCCGTAGCGTGAACGACGTTCGCAACTATCTCTTCCTTTTCCAAGGTTTCTCACAGGAACTCATGATGCTCATGGGCAACCTCATGAAATGGAAGTTCCGCATGCCCGGTTTCTTCCACAAAGCGCTGAGGAATCTGACGGCAAAACAAATCAACGACATTCTCACGAAAAACACGTGGAAAGACGAGGGCGTGCGAAAAGCCTGCATCTCCATCCGACAGTATCAAGCGCAACTGGGCTACAGTGCAGAGTGGATGACTTCCTACGTTTACAATGTCGTCATGCTTGCCAAGAAAGAACCTAAGTCTCAAGAAAACGACTGATTCCTGCCGTGGAGGAAACTCGGCGTTCCCGCTAAGTCTCTCGAGTTTCAAGTTTTTGGGATTGTGTCCATCAAAGTGCAGTGACACAATCTTGCCATTGTCTTTTCTTCAAACCTTTCACCAATGACCCCTGACGACGAGAAAACCATTCAGATGTTTGAATCCCGTGTTCGCCAACTCATGCAGGTCTATTCACGCCTCAAACTTGAGAACGAGCAACTCACCGACAAGGTGGCGTCGCTTGAGGCAAAATTGGGTGACGCAGAGGAGGAAATTGCGAAGCGCGAGAAGGCTTACAGTCTGCTCAAGTCGGCACGCATCCTCGAGGTTTCCGGCGACGATGTCAAGGAAACTCGGGCTCGTCTCTCGCGGCTCATTCGTGAAGTAGATAAATGTATTTCCCTCCTGAACGTCTAAGAGGTGTTCTGTCAATGATGGAATAAGGAGTGTTCAAAAGAAAGAACTCGCGATTTGGTCGTTTTTTGTTTCTTGACTCGCCTTTTTGCAGGTTTCGCCAGTCACATGGTTCGCTATGCTCCCTCCACCACTGACAAAAGTTCATCTCTAAGAAATCAAAACTCACTCAACCGAATTCATAGCCCCCTCCTAAGTCATGGAAGTCAGTGAAAAATTTGTCATCCGTCTGCTGATAGGGAAGCACACCTATCCCATCACGGTGCGTCGTGACCAGGAAGAAATCTATCGTCGCGCCGCTCGGGAAATCAACGAGAAACTCGGCAGATATGAGCAGGCATATCCCAACCTCGGCGCTGAACGCTACACCTCCGCCGTGCTCCTTGACTTCGCGGTGAGGGTGCTGCAGGCAGAAAAAGAAACGGATTCCTCGCCATTCGTGGACATGGCGCGAGGGCTGACGCAGGAAATTGACGAACTGCTCGGGCTCGCCCCGGAATCCTCCCCCGAAAAGAAAAAGTGAGGCGAAAAACCTGCCCGACTCCTATATATATAATAAGGTGTGAACCGCTGTAGGATAGGAAAGGAAAAAACATGCTTCATCATTCCACATTTGAACCCCAATTCATAAATCAATATTTTTAATCATTCAAAACAAACGAATCCTTCATTATGGATGTAATATTACCCCTCATCACCCTCCTTGTTGGAGGCGGCGGTGGATATGCTTTCTTCCGCTATGTCCTCAAAAAGAAGTACAAGAGGATGATTGACAACGCCACCCGCGAAGCCGAGGTGCTCAAAGAAAAGAAGTTGCTCGAAGTCAAAGAAATCTTCCTCAACAAGAAGTCCGAACTCGAACAGGAAGTAGGGCAGCGCAACCAGAAAATCCTTCAAGTCGAAAACAAACTCAAACAGCGCGAAATCGGTTTGAACCAGCGTCAGGAAGACCTCTCCCGTCGCAAGCAGGAACTCGACACCGCACAGAACAAACTCCATTCCCGCGAACAAAACCTCACTCGCAAAGAGGAGGAACTCGAGAAAATGCAGTTGAAAGAGCGCGAGAAACTCGAAGAACTCAGCGGACTCTCAGCCGATGAGGCGCGCCACCGCCTCGTCGAAAGCATGAAAGACGAAGCTCGCAGCGAAGCGCAAAGTTACATCAACGACATGATGGACGACGCCAAACTGACTGCCACGAAAGAGGCAAAGCGCATCGTCATTCAGACCATCCAGCGTGTCGCCACCGAAACAGCCATCGAAAACAGCGTCACCATTTTCCACATTGACAACGACGAAGTCAAAGGTCGCATCATCGGACGCGAAGGTCGCAACATCCGTGCGCTCGAAGCAGCCACCGGCGTGGAAATCGTTGTTGATGACACACCCGAAGCCATCGTCATCAGTGCCTTCGACCCCGTTCGCCGTGAAATCTGTCGTCTCGCACTCCATCAACTCATCGCTGACGGCCGCATTCATCCTGCTCGCATTGAAGAAGTCGTTGCCAAGGTGAGCAAACAAGTGGAGGATGAAGTCATCGAGACCGGAAAGCGCACCGCCATTGACCTCGGTATTCACGGTCTGCACCCGGAACTCGTTCGCATCGTCGGGAAGATGAAATATCGTTCCTCCTACGGTCAGAACCTCCTCCAGCACGCCCGTGAAACTGCCAATCTCTGCTCTGTCATGGCGGCTGAACTCGGACTCAATCCCAAGAAAGCAAAACGCGCCGGTCTGCTCCACGACATCGGCAAAGTGCCCGACGAAGAAAGCGAACTGCCCCACGCACTCTATGGTGCCAAACTGGCAGAAAAGTATAAAGAAAAACCGGACATTTGCAACGCCATCGGTGCTCACCACGATGAAGTCGAAATGACCACCCTCTTGGCGCCCATCGTCCAAGTCTGCGATGCCATCAGTGGCGCCCGCCCCGGTGCCCGCCGCGAAATTGTCGAAGCCTACATCAAACGTCTCAACGACCTGGAACAGATTGCTTCCAGCTATGACGGTGTCACCAAGACCTACGCCATCCAGGCGGGTCGCGAACTCCGCGTCATCGTCGGTGCCGAGAAGATTGACGACAAGCAGACCGAGGTGCTCAGCGCAGACATCGCTCGCCGCATCCAAGACGAGATGACCTATCCCGGACAGGTCAAAATCACCGTCATCCGCGAAACTCGCGCCGTCAGCTACGCCAAGTAAGCCGTGCGACACACCACTTATGAGTAAAAGAGCCCGTGTCATTGAATCTCCTTTCAGACGACACGGCTCTTTTTCAGTTTTTCTTATGTTTCCTCATCGTTTTTGTTTCCTCATCGTTTCTGTTTCCTCGTCGTTTTCAATAAGTTCCTAAAAGCCAAATCACATGAAGTCCCGCAATCCCTGGTGGTGGGTTCCCAGTCTCTACACCGCCGAAGGCATCCCCTACGTCATTGTCATGTCCGTCGCCACCATCATGTATGGTCGTCTCGGTCTCACCAACGCTCAAATTGCTCTCTACACCTCCTGGCTCTATCTCCCCTGGGTCATCAAGCCCTTTTGGAGTCCTGTGGTCGAGTTGTTCGGCAGCAAACACCGTTGGATTGTGGCGATGCAGTTCCTGATTGGCACCTCCATGGCAGGCGTCGCGTTCTTCCTTCCCGGCAGTCATTTCGTGCAGTCCACCCTTGCCTTCTTCTGGCTGATGGCTTTCAGCAGTGCGACCCACGACATCGCCGCGGACGGCTACTATCTGCTTGCCCTTGACACCCGCCAGCAAGCATTCTTCGTGGGCATTCGTTCCACGTTCTATCGCATTGCCAGTATCTTCGGTCAAGGTCTGCTCGTCATGCTCGCCGGAACGTTGGAGGCGCGTTTTCAACCCGTTCGTGCTTGGATGCTCACCTTCATCTTCATCTCCGTAGTCTTCCTCCTCTTTGCCTTTTGGCACGCTCGGATGTTGCCGCGTCAGCGTTCCGATGTGAAGCGCAACGTCGTGTCGGTGCATCAGGTGGCGCGTGATTTCCTCTCCACCTTCGTCAGTTTCTTCCGCAAGCCCGCTGTGATTCCGGCGTTGCTGTTCATGTTGCTCTATCGTCTGCCCGAGGCCCTGCTCGTCAAGATTTGTCCCTTGTTCATGTTGGACAGCCCGGACCACGGCGGTCTCGGGCTCACCACCGGCGACCTTGGCATGGTTCAGGGCACCATTGGGGTGGTAGGGCTCACGCTGGGCGGCATCCTCGGCGGCATCGCTGCCGAGAACGGAGGACTGCGCCGTTGGCTCTGGCCCATGGTGCTTGCCATCACGCTGCCCGACGTGGTCTATATCGTTCTTTCCTACTACCAGCCCGAGAATCTGATTGGGATTAGCGCCTGCGTGTTTGTGGAGCAGTTCGGCTATGGCTTCGGCTTCACCGCCTATATGCTCTACCTCATGCTCTACGCTCGCGGTGCCAACTCCACGGCACACTATTCCTTCTGCACCGGTCTCATGGCGCTCGGCATGATGCTGCCGGGTCTAGTGGCAGGCTACTTGCAGGAGTTGGTCGGCTATCTCAACTTCTTCATCATTGTCACCGTGCTCTGTCTCCTCACTTTCCTCGTGGCTTTCCTTGTGCCCCTTGATGAGGAAGAAGAGACGGCAGAAGTAGAGGAGGCATAAGAAAACGTTCAGAAAATCATGACAGACGAAGAATATATGCGCAAAGCGCTGGAAGAAGCCCGCGAGGCTTTCCGTCGCGACGAAGTGCCCGTCGGGGCAGTGGTTGTGGCACGTGACCGCATCATAGCCCGTGCCCACAACTTGACCGAAACCCTCCACGACGTGACCGCCCATGCCGAGATGCAGGCGATTACTGCCGCCGCCGACAGCCTTGGCGGGAAATATCTTGACGCATGCACGCTCTATGTCACCGTCGAACCCTGCGTGATGTGTGCCGGTGCGCTCGGCTGGTCGCAAATTGCGCGAGTCGTCTATGGCGCTGCCGACCCCAAGCGCGGCTTCAGCCGTTTTGCGCCGCAGGCTCTTCATCCCCGCACCGAGGTCAAGGGCGGAGCCCTGGAGGAAGAGTGCGCCGAACTGATGACCACTTTCTTCAAGAAAAAACGATAGGACATTTCCAAAGTGCAACCTATTTAAAGACTTAACTTACTATAAAATGGAAGCCATCAGCGATTTCTTTTCCATGCTGAGCGGGTGGCTGTGGGGCTGGCCCATGATAATCCTGCTTCTCGGCACTCACATTTTTCTCACCATTCGTTTGCGTTTTCCTCAGCGGTGGATTTTCACCGCCATCAAACTTTCGGTGAAGAAAGACCCCGACGGTGTTGGCGATGTGTCGCAGTTCGCCTCGCTTGCCACCGCCTTGGCAGCCACCATCGGTACGGGCAACATCATCGGCGTTTCCACCGCCATCGCCTTGGGCGGTCCCGGCGCCGTGCTCTGGTGCTGGCTCACGGGCGTCTTCGGCATCGCTACAAAATATGCCGAAGGTCTGCTCGCCATCAAATATCGCGTCACCACGCCACAGGGGCGCATGCTCGGCGGTCCGATGTATGCCTTGGAACGTGGACTGGGCTGGCGTTTCATGGCAATTCTTTTTGCCCTCTTCACCGCCGTCGCCGCGCTCGGCATAGGCAACACGGTACAGGCGAACGCCATCGCTACCCTTGCCCATGACTCCTATCATCTTCCTCCCGCTCTCACCGGAGGAGTGGTTTGCGCCTTGGTGGCAGCCGTCTTGTTGGGCGGCGTCAAAAGCATTGCCCGAGTCTGCGGCATGCTGGTTCCTTTCATGGCACTCTGCTACATCGTCGGGTGCATCGTCATTCTGTGGCTCAACAGTGACTATCTCCTTCCCGCCCTCCGTCTCATCGTGGAATCCGCCTTCCATCCCCAGGCGGCAGGCGGCGGTTTCGTCGGAGGAAGCATCATCATGGCAGCGCGCTACGGCATTGCCCGAGGCTTGTTCAGCAACGAGAGCGGTCTGGGCTCTGCTCCCATCGTGGCAGCCGCAGCACGCACTCGCAACCCCGTGCGCCAGGCACTGGTCTCTTCCTCCGGTACCTTTTGGGACACCGTTGTCATCTGTGCCCTCACCGGCGTGGTCGTTGTGAGTAGCATTTTGGCATATCCCGACATAGACTACAGCAACGGCGCCACCCTCACTCGCGACGCTTTTGGCAAGATACCTTTGGTGGGTACGCCCATCCTCACCTTTGGCTTACTCACCTTTGCGTTCAGCACCATCCTGGGCTGGTGCTACTACGGCGAGCGTGCCGTGGAATATCTCAGCAGTACGCGTTGGGTGGTTGCCTATCGCGTGGTCTATATCCTCGCCGTCTTTGTTGGCAGCATCATTCAACTCAGCGTCGTTTGGAACATTGCCGACTGCATGAATGCACTGATGGCAATTCCGAATCTCCTTTCCTTGCTCTTCCTCAACGGCATCTTGGTGCACGAGACTCGAAAATATTTGTGGCGCGGGCGTCTGGAGAAGGAGTGAGGTGACATTTTGAGCCACCGCATAATCCAAAACTCATGGCAAAACACAATATTCTGGGCGAAAAGGGCGAAGAGGCGGCATGTCTCTATCTTGTCCGCAAGGGCTATGAAATCTTGGCGCGCAACGTCTCCATGTATGGAGCAGAGATAGACATTGTGGCGGAATATCATGGCACGATTGCCTTTGTGGAGGTCAAAACCCGCAGTCGTGCCTCGGAAGAGGAGGCTTTGGCGGCGGTGAACCACGAGAAGAGAATTCGCATCATCGCTGCTGCCCGTTCCTTCATGGCTCAGTTTCCACCTTGCAAACGCATCCGCTTTGACGTCATCACCTGTCTTGGCGCAGACCATCCCTTCAGTTTGAACCATCACCGCGGCTGGTTCGACCTCTCCGAAGTCATGAGAAAGTGGAGGAGGTGATAGATTGTTCTCGCCCCCTTTGCCTTTTTTATTTCCTCCATTAATGCTTATTAGTTGGTTCGTTCATTAGTCGTTAATTTTGTTTCCACGCAAAATTCAGTGCGCCTTCTCCACAATTATTTCTCGGATTTCAGCAAAAAACAAGGAATTATTTCTCGGATTTCGACAAAAAATCACGGAATTATTTCTCGGATTTCAGCAAGTGTGATATTTTTGCGACTGAAATTCAAGCATTAAGTAGTTATGTTGAACTATATGTGTCGCCACATAGACAAAACGCTTGTGGAGTGGAAAAATAATCCGTTCCACAAACCGTTGCTGTTGCGTGGTGCCCGACAGGTTGGAAAGTCCTCTGCAGTTCGCCATTTCTCTGAGCAGTTTGAGTATTTTGCCGAAGTCAATTTTGAGCGAGACAAAGATTTTTCCACTTTTTTTCGTGGGAGTCTGGATGTGCGACTCATCTGCTCCAAACTCTCAAATTTTCTTCAAGTGCCCATCGTGGCGGGAAAGACTCTTCTTTTCTTTGACGAGATTCAGTCGTGTCCCGAAGCCATCATGGCGTTACGTTTTTTCAAAGAAGACTATCCGGAACTTCATGTCGTGGCAGCAGGTTCTTTGTTGGAATTTGCATTGCAAGGACTGCCCACTTTCGGGGTGGGACGCATTCATTCTGTCTTTATGTATCCCATGACATTCGATGAGTTCGTCAAGGCAAATGGAATGGAAGGCTTGTTGTCTGCACGCAATTTGGCAGATTTTTCTCATCCTTTGGACGAGGCATTTCACGACAAACTTGTGGAACAGTTTCGATTATATTTGTTGGTGGGAGGCATGCCGGAAGCAGTTGCGATGTGGAAAACCACTTCAGACCTCTTGCAGTGTCAGCGCATACACGATGACATCATGCTCACCTACGAGGATGACTTCAGCAAATATTCTCGTCGTGTCAGTCCCGAGCTGCTTCGACTCGCTCTTCACGGCGTATGCCATCAGATAGGAAAGAAACTGACTTATTCACGGATTTCGGAAAGTCTCAGAAGTTATCAGATTCGTGATGCACTGGATTTGCTCACTTTGGCAGGCATCATCACTCCTGTCGTTCCCACTGCCGCGAACGGTTTCCCTCTTGCAGCGGAGGCAGATGAGCGTCGTGTCAAATATCTCTTCCTCGATTCCGGACTTTTGCTTTCTGTTCTTCATCTTGATGGAAAGGTTTCACAAGAACTGGTTCGTCTCATCATGGCAGGCACGCCTCAAGATTTGGTGAATAAAGGAAGTATGACAGAGATGGTGGCAGGTTTGGAGATTGCACGTCATGGCGGTTGCACGCATCGTCCGCAGATGTTCTATTGGGAAAGGGCAGGTAAGAGTGTGGCTGAGGTGGACTATCTGACCACGTCCCATGCGAACATTGTTCCAGTCGAAGTGAAAGCAGGCACGCAAGGTGGCATGAAAAGTCTTTGGATGTTCATGCGTGAAAAACAACTCACCGAGGCTGTGCGTTGCTCCTTGGAGAACTTTGGAACATTTGACTATGTGGACAAAGAAGACAACAATGCCTTTCGTCATGTCCGAGTGTGCCCAATCTATGCTCTGTCACAGTTGGATAATCTCATGAAAACTTCCGAAGATTGGGAGTGCTCGGGTGATTCTTGATGTCTTCAGTCATATCCTTTGCGTCACACGAGTAGCGTGTGGTACATTCCTTTTCAATGGAACAAACACCTTGCTCAACTCCGCCAAGACTCTTCCATGTCACACCGTTTTCACTGCCCCTTAAATCCACATTCACTCATGAATCTGTCCGTTTTTTCTTGGTTCAAACGAATGGCCGTTCCGGTTCTCTTGTCTCTTGTTGTCCTCTCGTCAGTGGCACAATCCATCGTGTGTACCATTGAGGGAACTACCACTGACACAGAAACAAAGAATCTGTATCTGGTGGAGTCGGGGGCAGATATTCGTGTGAAGGAAGAGGTCAGTCTCTTCGTCTCTTCGACTCTTCGTCTTTTAGTCTCTTCGACTCTTAGTCTTTTTGACTCTTCCTCTCTTAGTCTCTTAGTCTCTTAGTCTCTTCCTCTCTTCGTCTCTTAGTCTTTTAGTCTTTTAGTCTTTTAGTCTCTTCGTCTGAACATGAACATAGAACTCATTCGTGAATACTGTCTCTCCAAACCCCTCGCCACGGAGGACTCCGCTTTCGGCGAGGATTGCGTGTTGCTGCGTGTCTATGGAAAGATTTTCGCCTTCCTCGGTTTGGAGCATCCCGACCGTGTGGTGTTGAAGTGCGACCCCGACCGCGCAATAGCCCTGCGCGACCGCTACGAGGGCATCTGCGGAGCGTTTCATTGGAACAAAAAGTATTGGAACGAAGTCCATTTTGACACAGACGTGCCCGACGAAGTCATCCTCGAACTCGTGGACCACTCCCTCTCCGAAGTACTGAAGAAACTGCCCCGCAAAACTCGTGAAGAATATGAACGACTGCTCCGTGAATCCCGCTGACGTGTTCCGTCTTCACCTTCCCGAGACCGACACCACCATGCGCCGCCTGCGCTGTCCCGACCTGTGGAACCGTCCTGAACCTTATGTCCTGCTCACCACCGATTTCCAGACTGCCGGTCATGGGCAGCGCGGCACGGTTTGGGAGGCAGAGCGCGGAAAGAATCTTCTTTTTGGCGTCTTGTTTCGTCCTTGCAGCGTTTCGCCTTCTCGTCAGTTCCTTTTGTCCGAAGCCTTAGCGTTGGCTGTGGCAGAAGCCCTGGAGCGTTGGGTGGAAGGTGTTGAAGTCAAGTGGCCCAATGACGTCTATGTGGGCGACCGAAAAATCTGCGGCATGTTGTTGGAGCACGACTTAGAGGGCACGGAGATTTGCCGCACCTTGGTGGGGGTTGGCATCAATATAAATCAGCGTCAGTTTAGGGGCGATGCTCCCAATCCCGTGTCTTTGTGCCAACTCATCCACAAGGAAACTGACCGCGAAGTCATTCTGCAAGACCTTCTTTGTCATTTCCTTCGTCATCTCCACGAGGCGTCTTCAGAGGAAGGTGCCGCTGTGCTCCATGCCGCCTATCTTCATCGTCTCTACCGCCGCCGGGGCATTCATCGTTTCCGTGATGCCGATGGCGTTTTTGAAGCCGCCATTGCAGACGTCAAATACTCCGGTGAACTCGTGTTGCGCCGCCGCGACGGCAGCCTCCGTGCCTACTGGTTCAAAGAGGTACAGTTTGAGCGCGAGTGATGGGGTGAGGGCGATGTAGGCACAAAATTTTTGTCGGACTGCGATGATTCTAATTGTTCGGATTCTGCGTGAGATAGTTTCAAGTTTCTGTGAGATAAGCCCAAAGTTCGGTCGGAAAAGTGTAGTTTTGTTTCCGTAAACTCCCATCATTTTCATCAGTAGGTGTAACATTCCAAGCAGATGACAAGGAAAAAGTCCAACAAAGAAGACAAGTTGAATCTTGAAGCGATTATGGCTAATGTGATAAAACATAACGAAAAAAGTGAAGAGAATATCTTCATTAAGGATCTTCGGACGATTGTTTCTGCCGCCAGAGATACCAGTTATCGTATGGCTAATATAATGCAGGTGCTACAAAACTGGCTTATTGGCAGACGCATTGTGGTGCAAGAACAACAAGGAAGGGCTCGTGCAGATTATGGCAAGCATATCATAGAGTTGGCTTCACTATCGTTGTCCGAAGCATTCGGTCGAGGCTTTTCCGAAACGCAAGTGAGGAATTATCGCAAGTTTTATTTGGCTTTCAGTAATTTACTAATTCAGCAGACAGCGCCTGCTGAATTTAGGTCGAGACTTGCATCAATTCAGCAGACAATGCCTGCTGAATCTGTTTCTGATGGTATCGTGCTGCCTGTCCAATTATCTTGGAGTCACTATGAAAGGCTGATACGTATTGCCGACCCTAAAGCCCGTATGTGGTATATGCAAGAGGCTGCTACACAACAATGGGATTATCGCACCTTGAAACGAAACATAGATTCACAGTATTACTATCGATTGAATCAGACCCCAGAGGTGAAACGTCAAGAGGTGATTGATGAGATGCATCGTTTGACAGCCAACTATGAGAAGGAGAAATCAACCTTTGTCAAGAACCCTATGCTCGTGGAGTTCCTTGGGCTCAGTCATCGGGACGCATTTACGGAAAGTAAACTCGAACAAGCCATACTTGACCATTTGGAACATTTCCTTATGGAGATGGGGAAGGGGTATGCGCTTGTTAACCGACAGATGCATATTCATACGGAGGATGATGATTATTACATTGACTTGGTGTTTTACAATTATCTGCTGAAGTGCTTTGTCTTGGTTGACTTGAAAACCACCAAAGTGTCGTATGAGGATGTTGGGCAGATGGATATGTACTTGAAACTTTTTGACACCTATAAGCGTACCGAAGGCGACAACCCCACAATTGGTATCATTCTTTGTTCGGAAACCAATGCTGACGTGGCACGTTTTTCAACGCTCGCCACCAACAAGCAGATGTATGCTTCAAAGTATCTTACCTATATGCCTTCCAAAGAAGTTTTGGCTCGTGAGATAGAGCAGCAGAAAGAAATATTCCGTTTGCGTAATAATAGCGAAGAGGAGGTATAGGCTATGAGATTGAAAACACATAAATGGGGAGACTCGTTGATTAAACGATGAGTCTAATTCTATGAACAGATATTCGCTTGAAGATGTCTCGCTTTGTCTCTAACATAGTCTCTCGCAGATTTCGCAGATTTCGCAGATCTAAAAAAATCCGCACAATCCGCGCAATCTGCGAGAAATAACTCAGAAAAAACTCTGCGTGAAAAACAACACTGAGAAAACCTCTGCGTGAAAAACAACAGATAGTCCCATGAATCGTCGCATTCTTCAAATCGCCATTCCGAGCATCGTTTCCAATCTCACCGTGCCGTTGCTTTCCATGGCTGACACCGCCATTGCAGGACACCTTGACTCCGCCTCCTGCATCGGTGCCATAGCCTTGGGCAGCATGATGTTCAGCATGGTGTTCTGGCTGTTCGGCTTTTTGCGCATGGGCACCGGCGGACTCACCGCCCAAGCCTGTGGCGCCGGGAATCGCGAGGAATGTTTCGCCGTACTTGCCCGTGCACAGAGTCTCGCCCTCGTCATCGGACTCCTCATCGTTGCATTGCAACGCCCCATCCTTGACGTGACCTTCCGCTTTGTCACCGTCTCCGCAGCCACCGCGCCCCTCGTGCGCGACTATTTCACCATTCTTGTCTGGGGTGCGCCCGCCGTCCTGTCGGTCTATGGCTTCTGTGGTTGGTTCCTTGGCATGCAGGATGCGCGCAGTCCGATGGTGCTTTCCATTTTTCAAAACCTGTTGAACGTGCTGCTCAGTCTTGTTCTCGTCTTCGGCTTTCGCTGCGGCGTCAGCGGCATCGCCCTCGGCACGCTCTGCTCTCAGTGTGCGGGTTTGCTTCTCGCCGTCCTTCTCTTCCGTCGCCGCCACGGCGATTTCCTGCGACAGGGTGGGAGAGACCTGCGCCGTCGCGTCTGGCAGTTGCTCCGTCGTCGCGAGCCCTTTCTTCTGTTCTTTCGCGTGAATCGTGACATCTTCTTTCGCACCCTCTTTCTGGTTTCCGTCACCACCGGCTTCACCGCTTTTGGTGCGCGTCTTGGTGACACCGTCTTGGCAGCCAACGCCCTGCTGATGCAATATTTCCTTTTCTTTTCCTATTTCATGGACGGTTTTGCCTATAGCGGCGAAGCCCTTGGCGGTCATTGTTTCGGTGCGCGTCGTCGCGATGAGTTTCTTTGTCTGACGAAGAACTTGTTCTGTTGGGGTGCCGGTCTTGCCGTGTTTTTCTTTGTGTTCTATGGTGTGGCAGGTTCAGCACTGCTTCATCTCTTCACCTCGCAGTCGGAGGTGATAGCCGCCGCTTCCGAGAGTCTTCCTTTTGTTTGGTTCCTGCCTTTTGCCGGAGTGAGTGCCTTCTTGTTTGACGGTTTGTTCATTGGCGTTTCCGCCACCCGCAGTATGTGTGTCAGCATGGCATTGGCGGCTTTGGCCTATTTTTCGACACTCTTGCTGTTCCCCCTTTCAAACAGCGTGCTTTGGTCTGCGTTTTTGACCTATTTGTTCGTCCGCAGTTTTGTTCAAGCCACACTTTATCGCAAAGTTGTCGCCACAATTCCGCTTCAAGCGAAAGGAAATTTTTAATTTTGCCACACGACAAGCAAAACCTTCAATCTAATATATGTAATTACTATGGCAAAATTTAAGAGAATCCTGCTCAAACTCAGTGGAGAAAGTCTCATGGGGGCGCAGGGCTATGGCATAGACACCACCCGTTTGAACGAATATGCTGCTCAGATTCGCGAAGCACTTGAAATGGGCGTGCAGGTTGGCATCGTCATTGGTGGCGGCAACATCTTCCGCGGTCTCAGTGGAGCGGGGAAGGGCTTTGACCGAGTGAAGGGAGACCAGATGGGCATGTGTGCCACGGTCATCAACTCTCTCGCGTTGAGTTCCGCCCTCGGTGCCATCGGAGTCAAGTCTCACGTGCTCACTGCCATCCGCATGGAGCCGATTGGAGAACTCTACAGCAAGTGGAAAGCCATTGAGGCGCTGGAACGTGGCGAAGTCGCCATCATCAGTTGCGGCACCGGTAACCCCTATTTCACCACCGACACCGGCTCCTCGCTTCGAGGCATTGAAATTGAAGCAGACGTCATGCTCAAAGGAACCCGCGTCGATGGCGTCTATACCGCTGACCCTGAAAAAGACCCCAGCGCCGTCAAGTTCGACGAAATCACCTACGATGAGGTGCTCTCCCGCGGACTCCGCGTCATGGACATCACAGCCACCGCCATGTGCCGTGAGAACAACCTGCCCATCTATGTCTTCAACATGGACGTGGTCGGCAACCTGAAGAAGGTGCTCGAAGGCGAGAAAATCGGCACGTTCGTGCACGCCTGACCTTGGGTTCCCTTCTAAAATCATTCTTAGGAAGTGAAAAACAATCTCACACGTAAGCCTATAATATTCTCACACGAAGCCTATAATATCCTAACACATAAACATTCAACATCGTGTCACTAATTGAACAACTCATCCAGCGTGCCAAGGCAGACAAGCAACGCATTGTGCTGCCCGAAGGAACTGAAGAGCGCACGCTCAAAGCCGCCAACCAGATTCTGACTGACGGAGTCGCCGACCTCATCTTGCTCGGCAATGTGGAAGAAATCCAGGAGAAAGCCCGCGAGTGGGGACTTGGAAACATCTCAAAAGCCACTCTCATCGACCCGCAGAACAGCGAGAAGAGCGAGGAGTATGCACAAATGCTCTTTGAACTTCGCAAGAAGAAAGGCATGACGATCGAGGAAGCCCGCAAGAAGGTGACCGACCCGCTCTACTATGGTTGCATGATTATCAAGAGCGGAGAAGCCGACGGACAACTCGCCGGAGCACGAAACACCACCGGCGACGTGCTGCGCCCGGCACTCCAAATCATCAAAACCGCACCCGGCATCACCTGTGTCAGCGGTGCCATGCTCCTTCTGACCCATGCGCCCGAATGCGGTGACAATGGTGTGCTCGTCATGGGCGATGTCGCCGTGACTCCCGTGCCCGATGCCAACCAACTCGCGCAGATTGCCATCTGCACCGCCCGCACCGCCAAGGCTGTCGCCGGCATCGAACCCCGTGTCGCCATGCTCAGTTTCTCCACCCACGGTTCTGCCAAACATGAGGTCGTGGACAAAGTCGTTGAAGCCACCCGCATCGCCCACGAGATGGACCCCGAACTCCTGCTCGACGGTGAACTGCAGGCTGACGCCGCCCTCGTTCCCTCCGTCGGTGCCTCCAAGGCTCCGGGCAGTCCCATTGCCGGAAAGGCAAACGTGCTCGTCGTGCCTTCACTCGAAGTCGGCAACATCGGTTACAAACTCGTGCAGCGCCTCGGTCACGCCACCGCCGTCGGTCCCATCCTCCAAGGCATTGCGCGTCCCGTGAACGACCTCTCCCGCGGATGCTCCATTGATGACGTCTATAAGATGATTGCCATCACTGCCAACCAAGCCATTGCAGCCAAAGCGCTCTGAGAACATAAACACACCTAAACACACCTCAAACCAATGAAAATCCTTGTCATCAACTGCGGAAGCAGTTCCATCAAATATAAACTCTATGAGATGGACGACCAGAGCGTCCTCGCTGCCGGCGGCATTGAGAAAATCGGACTTGAAGGCTCTTTCCTCAAAACCACCATCAACGGCGAAAAGAAAATCATTGAGTCACCTTGTCCCACCCACACCGAGGGAATTCGCCTCATGTTTGACACCTTGCTCCACCCGGAATATGGTGCCATCAAAAACCTCGACGAAATCAGTGCTGCCGGTCACCGCATCGTGGCAGGCGGACGCTTCACCGAGAGCCGCATCGTCACCGATGAAATGCTTGAAGAGTGGAAACAGTACATGGAACTTGCGCCCCTCCACAGCGAAGCTCACCTCAAAGGCTACGTGGCAGTGAAACAGATGCTTCCCAACCTCCCTCAGGTCTTCGTCTTTGACACCGCCTTCCATCAGACCATGCCCGCCCACGCCTACATGTATGCTGTGCCTTATAAATTCTACGAAACTCAGAACGTGCGCCGTTGGGGTGCTCACGGCACCAGCCATCGTTATGTCACCGCTCGCGTTTGTGAGTTCCTCGGCGTGAAGCCCGAAGACGTGAACATCGTCACCTGCCACATCGGAAACGGTGCCTCCATTTCCGCCGTGAAGGGAGGTCGTTGCGTAGATACCTCCATGGGTCTCACCCCGCTGGAAGGTCTCATGATGGGCACTCGCTCCGGTGACGTTGATCCCTCTGCCGTGCTCAGCATCATGAAGAAGGAAGGACTCACTCCGGATCAGATGAGTGACCTGCTCAACAAGCAGAGCGGTGTCCTCGGCATCAGCGGCATCTCCAGCGACATTCGTGAGGTGGAAGAAGCCATCAAGGCGGGCAACGAAAGAGCTGCCCTCGCCATGCAAATGTATGACTACAGAATCAAGAAGTACATTGGTGCCTATGCCGCCGCCATGGGTGGACTTGACATCCTTGTCTTCACCGCTGGTGTCGGCGAGCACCAGGCAGATGTTCGTGCCGGCAGCGTGAGTGGTCTTGAGTTCATGGGCATCAAATTGGACGAAGCAGCCAACAACCGCAACTTCGGCGAGGAGGAAATCATCTCCACTCCCGACAGCAAGGTCAAGGTCGTGGTTGTTCCCACCGACGAAGAACTCCTCATTGCTTCCGACACCCTCGCCCTTCTTGACAAATAAGTTTGCATTTCTGCAAAATCCTTCATCCCCTGCACCGTGCAGCGTCAGTCATTGATTGTCACGCCCGCCCGTGCAGGGGCTTTTTGTGTTCGTCTCGTTCGTTATGTTCATTACGTTCATTACACACGTTACATACGATTCGTTCCATTCGTTGTTTCGTGTTCAAAAACTATTGCTGTCCGGTAAAACTTTTGCAAAGAAAATAAATTAGGGCTGACACTTCTCGCGAAGTATCAACCCTTTTATTTATCTCTTTTTTTGAGAAATAAATATATAAATATGAGCAAAGATAGTCATTCTACCGGACAGCAATAGTTCAATATATAGGGAGTTTACGCTTTCGTGCTGCGCTGTCTCAACCACCTTCGTACGGGCACATCGTAGAGCCGCCAGCAGATAAATGCCAAAAGTACGCTGCCCGCCACCATAGCCACCACCATCCACGGACATTCGTTCAGAGTATAACATTTCTCGCGGATCAGCCAGCCGTAGAACAGGTACATGACAGGATAGTGCACCATATAGAGCGGATAGGAGATGTCACCCATAAAGCGGCATATGGCTGTGGAAACCTTGTCGGTGGTTCGACCCGAAGCAGCCAGCCACACCATCAGGGGGAATACCACCATGATGCAGGCCATCTCAAACACGCCGTTCCAATGCACGGCGCCATCGGTCAGGAAGGGCACCGAGAACAGCGCAAAGAGCACTGCTGCCGAAAACCAGAAGATGTCGCGCACCCGCACCGGGCGAAACGACCGCGCCAGCAGCAACCCCATGCTCATGGGAAAAAGCATCCGCAGCATGCCGCCGCAGAAATTGACAGCATCCAGCGTCCAGCCCACGCCCACCATGCCGTAGCCCGACACGTCCGCCACGCCATACCAAGCCCACGCTACGCCCAGCGCCGCCACCCATGCTGTCAGCACACCGCGCGACATCCGGCGCAGGAGCAACACGTACAGGATATTGCCCACGTATTCAAAGAACAGCGACCACGTGGGACCGTTCAGCGAGAACATCTCGCCATTGCCGCGCACATCGTAGGGACACCCCGGCACAGCAGGAATCATCAGCAGGTTCATCAACAGCGCCAGCAGCACCATCGACAGAGGCACCGCCGTGCCATCCCACTGCGCACAGCCACCCAGGCAGAAGCTCACCGCTCCCAACACCGCTCCCAACACCGCTCCCAACACCAGCATCGGGTGCAGGCGCACCAATCGTCGGCGCAGGAAAGTCCATGTCGTGAGACGGCCCTGCTGCAGGGTTTGCGTTCCAAAAGGAGCGTCCACGCTGAAGCGGTCATCGTAGGCATAGCCGATAACGAAACCCGAAAGTACAAAGAAGAAATCCACGGCTAAGTAGCCATGATTGAAGAGCTTAATCAGGCCATCGCCCTCCCCGCCCGTAGCGGCAGCAAAGGCAAAGCCCTCCTGCACATGATACCATACGACCATGAGTGCATCCGCACCGCGCAATCCGTCCAGCAACGCATAATGAGGCTTAGCTTCCAACGTTGCAATTTGTTTGTTTTTCATGATTCAGATTTATATAGGGAGAGGCCATCCTCTCCCAAGCCGTCCACCAAGTTGCCCCAAATATACGACTTTTGTTCTTTCTTTCTTTCAACGCTCCTCTCATTCTTTTTCAATCATCTTTTGGCGTAAAGCGTGCTTCTTCCTACATTTGCCGGAAAGTTGTAATTCAGTTCGCTGTAGGATTGTACACTAAGGAGCCTTCGGTGAAAAAGACATAATTATTGCAGCATGAAACAATATGAAGCGGTCATTGAGACTCTGAAACGACTGGGCGGAGCAGCCACTCTGGGACAACTGAATCAAGAGGTGATGCAAATCACTGAATGCACTTGGAAAACGAAGACACCGTTTGCCAGCATCAGACGAATTGTGCAGGACCGACCGGAGATCTATCGCATCAAACCGGGACTCTGGGCTCTGGAATCTCACCGGCAGCAACTGGAGGCAAATGGAATGATTGTGGAAACGTCTCACAACCGGAACTCAAAGGCTGTTGAAGATTTTAACCACTCTTACTATCAAGGGTTGCTGTTGCAAATTGGGAACATGGAACATTTCCAAACGTATGTACCCTCACAAGACAAAAACAAAAGGTTTCTGCAAACTCCCTTGGCAGAATTGAATTCGCTGCAAAGTCAGATGCCCGCTTACAGTTATGAGGCATTGGTTCACAGGAGCAGTACGGTGGATGTGATTTGGTTTTCCGATTTCGGTTTGGACGAGTCATTGCTTCTTCCCGCAGCGTTCTATGAAATTGAGCATTCCACAGACATCCAGAACTCGCTGCTGAAGTTCAACGACCTGCGGGGTTTCAATGCAAAAATGTTTATCGTGGCTGACGCGAAAAGAGAAGAAGAGTTCCGGAAGAAGATGTCTTTCAGTGCTTTCCATGCACTAAAAAAAGAAAACCGTGTGGTCTTTCTTGACTATGAGAGACTTGTCAAAATCTATGAGAACAAAATGGCTTTGCGGGATGTCCATGCCGACTTCTAAGATTAAAAGCACGATGAAAGAATACGTTTTCTATACTACGGAGGGAACCACGTTATCCCCTAATCAAATGGAAGTGGAGAATTGTCAGATCCTAAGTTTTGAACGTGCCGAGAATGCTGAATCTGCGTGGGTGTCGTTTCAGCAGAACTTCGCTGTTGAGAAACATGGATTTTCATTAAACAAGGTGCTGTGTCGTGAAATCGGAGAGTGAAATCGGTGAGATGAGGAATATTTGCGAACGAGTCTTCTGAAAATTTGTGTGCATCCCGGTTTTTAGCGAACTTTGCCCTCCAATTCTTTGTTTCTCTAATTATTCAGACTGATTGATGACTCAAAAAGACTGTTTGATGGTCCTCTCGGGAGGGATGGATTCGGTGACCATGCTCCACGAATTTCATGAGCGCATCGCACTGGCTGTGACCTTTGACTATGGCAGTAATCACGGCGCACGCGAGATGAAAATGGCACAACTCCACTGCCAACGTCTGGGAATTCCTCACAAAGTGATTTCGCTTCCTTTCATCCACGAAATGTTCCACTCCTCACTCCTGGAGGGAGCGGACGCCATCCCCGAAGGACACTATGCCGATGAGAACATGCACTCCACGGTGGTGCCCTTCCGCAATGGCATCATGCTCGCCGTCTGTGCGGGACTTGCAGAGGACAGTGGCTTGGCACACGTCATGTTGGCAAACCATGCCGGCGACCATTCCATCTATCCCGACTGCCGACCGGAATTCGTTGAAGCGATGTCAAAGGCTGTGCAGAGCGGAACCTACACGAAGACCGATGTGTGGGCACCCTATACGCTGCTGACCAAAGCGGACATAGCCCGCAGAGGAGCGGCAATGGGAATAGACTACGCTGAGACATGGTCGTGCTACAAAGGCGGAGACGTTCACTGCGGACGCTGCGGCACCTGCGTTGAACGGCGCGAAGCCCTCGCCGAAGCCGGCGTGAAGGACACAACGGTGTATGAGGAATGAAATCTTTCTCATGAACATAATCCTTGTCTCATAATCTTAGGTCTCCTTATCCATTTAATAGAACAATGAATCGGTCCGCAGAAGGATGTCAATGTTCTTAATAATCTCTGACTTCAAATAATGATTTACTGCATATCCAAAACTATGACGGTGTCCGCTAGTCACAGTCTGCATCTGAACTACGAAAGCAAGTGCTCAAGATTGCACGGTCACAACTGGCGCATCACCGTTTTTTGCATGGCAAAACACAAAGATGAAAACGGCATGGTCGTGGACTTCTCCCACGTCAAACGATTGATTCATGGACGATTGGACCATGGGAATCTCAACGAACTCTTGGACTTTAACCCCACGGCGGAGAACCTCGCGGAATGGATTGTGGGACAGATTCCACAATGCTATAAGGCGGTGGTCGAAGAGAGCGAGGGCAACGTGGCAATGTGTGTGGACGAACAGATGACAGTTGGTGTGCCTGCCGCTCTGCTGCTCTGAGTGACATCTCTTGGACGGATTCACGTACACTTCAAATCCTCAAAGCGCGCAGCCTGTTCTTATCTTTCAGACCTTTCACTCCACTCATTCTCTCATGCGTGTCAACGAAATATTTTTCTCTCTGCAAGGCGAGGGCTTTCATGCCGGACGGGCAGCTGTGTTTGTGCGCTTTTCTGGTTGCAACCTCCGTTGTCCCTTCTGCGACACGGAGTTTGATGATTTCCGAGAAATGACGGAAGAGGAGATCGTGGCAGAGGCAACTCGTCTTTCACGGGGCGGGTTGGTGGTTCTGACGGGCGGGGAACCCACACTGCAAATGACACCCTCGCTGACGCAGAAACTGCGCGAGGCGGGATTCACGGTGTGTGTGGAAACCAACGGTACACGAGAAGTGAACCACGATTTGGCGGATTGGATCACCTGCTCCCCTAAGCAAACCTTCTTGTCCCATGCTGCGGTGCGACTTGCTGAGGCTGACGAAGTGAAGGTCGTGTTTGACGGATTGCATGAGGTGTCTGACTGCGGCATCAAAACCACGCGCCGCTACGTCCAACCCTGCGACGTCTGCGATGCCGTGCGTAACGCAGAAATTGCGCGCAAAGCGGTGGACTACGTGAAAAAGAATCCTCAATGGCAGCTCTCCGTGCAACTTCACAAACTATTGGGGTTCAGATGAGTGCGGACTCCTCCACATAACATAAATAATAAAGCAATGAAGATAGACTACGAAAAATATGATGCCGACATTTTGCGCCTGGCTCAACTCGTGAAAAACGTTTACTCGGATGGGGTGAAGGGGGTCTATGGCATTCCCCGCGGAGGCTACTATCCTGCCATCCGTTTGGCGGAGCATTTGCAATGTCCTGTGCTGGCGCGTCCCGAGGCGGGTTGTCTGCTGGTGGACGACCGTTTCCTGACCGGTGAGACACTGAAAAAGGTGGAGGTGGCGGCAGGTGGAACTTGCCGCAAGGCGGTGGTCTATGTCGATGCACGTGTCACGGAAGCAGCCACGGAGGCAGGCGTGCTATGGGCTGAGAGTTTGCTTGGTTCTGCCGTCATGCCCGATGAAGGTCCGACAGATGTGGAACGTCACATTCGTTGCTGCTTGGAGCACATTGGCGAGGATGCGTTGCGTCCCGGCTTGGTGGGCACGCCCGACCGTATTCGGAGAATGTGGGAAGAGATTTTTCGAGGCTACAACCCCGAACAGGCACCTCGCGTCACGGTCTTTGACAACGGTTCAGACGGCATAGTTTATGACGGCATGGTGGTCGATAGTGGTCGATTTAACTCCATGTGCGAGCATCACCTCATGCCCTTCTGGGGAAAATATTGGTTTGCCTATATTCCTCATCCCAAAGGGAAAATACTCGGGCTGAGCAAGATTGGTCGGGTCGTGGACTACTGTGCCGCACGGGCTCAGATTCAGGAGCGTCTGGTGCGCGATGTGGTGGCGATGCTTTCTGACGCATTGAACGGCGAGCATCCTCCTCTCGGGTTGGCGTTGATGATGAAAGCCCATCACGGTTGCAAAGAGTTTCGTGGCGTGAAGAAGCGTGGCATCATGACCTCCTCCTATCTCGAGGGTGTTTTCAAAACCAACGCCCAGACCCGCAGCGAATTTTTCGGCTTGGTCGGGCACGATGAGGATATTTGATTACAGGCGTGTTCTATAAATTACGGCATAAGGGGTGCTCAAAAGAAAGTGCTTACTTTTGGGTAGCAGAGTCTTTATGAGTAATTCGATTCTCAGCGTACTCTTTTGTTTTTTTCGTCGGTCAAATCGCTGGCTATGCATATTCTTTCGCTGACAAAAGTTCATATCTAAGGAATCAAAAATCAACTCAACCTAATTTTTAGAACACCCCTTAATTGTTCTCGTAGCATATTTTATTATTGCTGTCCGGTAAACGCACAAATCTTTTGCCGGACAGCAAGTTATATTATAGTACGCGCCTTGTTCGCCTCGTTGGGTCTCCCGCTCCACGAGGCGTTTGAGTTTCGTGGAAAGTCGGGTTGGGCTTTCAGACTTGACTTTCTTTGTTGCCTCTGCTCGCCAATCGGTTCATCACCATCGCCACGGTGAACCAGATGGCAGCTTGAAGCCAAAGGAGACACCATTCCGGGCGCACGTCTTCCAAGCGAGCACCCATGTTGTGAAGCGCAACGAAACCGCGGATGCCGGGGGAGGAGGGGAAGACAAGACTCAACGCCTTCCACCATTCGGGCATGGCGCTCGCCGGCCAGGAAATGCCGGAGATGAACAACAAGGGAACGGAGGTGAAAACGATGAACGGGATGCAAATCTCACGCTGCTTCATCAGCCTGCCGAGACTGCGAGCAAAGAAGACGCAAGCCAGCAGATAGGGGAAGAGGAAAAGTGCGAGGTCGTCGGCACGCTCCAAACAGGGAAGGCGGAACAGGCGCGGCACGACGCAGAGCACATAGACCGAAACGGGGACATAGAGCAGCAGCCACGCCAAGCAGCGCATGATTTCCTCTCCCGCTCCATCGGCAATCGGGAGATTTTTTTCGCGGGCGGTGCCGCAGCGCATCCCCATGCTCAAAAGGAGGGTTTGCTGGATGACGAGCATCAACACGGCGGGGATGAGGAAAGAGGCGAAGCCGGCTTGCGGGTTGAAGATGGTCACCTCTTCATAGTTCACGGGGTGCACGGCAAGTTCCTCTTGTCGTGAGTTGAGCGGTCCTTCCAAGCGTTTCAGTCGGATTTGGGCGTTGAGGGCGAGGCTGACGTTGGTGTTGGCGGTGAGGAGGGCTTTGTAGTAGAGCATACCGCTGAGGCTGGCATAGGCGGAGACGCTGACCTGTTCGCCGCGTGCGAGGTGGCGGGAGAAGTCGCGGGGAATGGCGACGATGCCGAAGGCGTCACCTCGTTTCACCTTTTCTTCTGCCTCTTTCATGTCGGTGCAGCGCGCCACGATGTTCACCTCCGAGGTGGCGTCCAGGGAGCGGAGATAGCTCCGACTTTCCGCCGTGGCACAGTCGTCAATGACCACGATGGGCACTTCCTGCACGACCTCTTCATTATAGATAAAGGTGTAGAGCAGGGGATAGCCTAAGGGCACGAGCAGACAGAAGACGATGATGCCGCCATCGCGAAAGATGGCTCTCACTTCGTTGGCAAAGATGTGAAGAAGATGGGGCATGGGAGAGAAAGGAGATGAAGAAAGGTGGGGGCAAAGTGGATTCGGCGCGGGCAAAGCGGGAGCCTTATTTTGTTCGGCGTTGAGAAAGAATGTCGTGAATGAAGGCTACCAAGAATTTGAGCAGAAGAAGGAATGGTGCCACCAGAAAAAAGCAGCAAACGACCAATGTGATGGCTTTTAGAAGGAAGGTGAGAAGGTCTTCAAACATTGGAGGAAGGGTGAAGGTGGGTCAGCCGTGTTTGAGTTTAGGGGACGTAGCGGTAGGTGGTGAGGATGGTGCGCAGTCTTGGCAGGAAGAGCAGGGGCAGAGACACCATGATGAGAAGGGTGGCGAGGTGGGGGAAGGCAGAGGCAAGGCAACCGCCGTGGAGGGCGGAGTTCACATAGAGCATGTAGTAGTGGCGCAGAGGGAACAGCCAGGCTGCCCATTGCAGGATGGGGTGCATGGACATGACGGGGAACGACATGCCGCAGATGCTGAAAGAAATCATGCCCCAGAGTGAGGCAAAGGAGAGTCCCAAGCGAAGGGTGGGGAGCATGGCAAACATGAAAACGCCGAGTCCCTGGCAGCCCATGATGAACAACCACATCACGCCCCACAACGGCAGGATGCCGCCGGCGCAGGGGAAGTTCAGAAAGACATAGAACCAAGCCACGATGAGGCTGCCCGTGAGGAAGAAAAGAAGATGTTGGGCGAAGAGTTTTCCGAGCACGGCGCGCCACGTGCTGTCTCCGGCGCGAGCGAGCAGTTCGTCCGCCGTCCCGTGTTTGAGTTCTTCGCCGAGGCTGAAGACGGTCACCATGAAGATGAAGAGTCCAAGGATGCCCGGGACGATGATGTTGGTGAGATAGACGCTATAGTTCAACCACGGATTCCCGACGGCGTGCATGTCGATGACCACGGGTTGGAGATATGCCATCGCTTGTCGTTCGGTGGCGCCGCGAGCGTAGAGCATGGAGCGTGCCGCAGCGCCGGAAACCAGTTCCGAGAGAGTTCGCATGTCACGGTAGAGCAGGGAACCCGCCACGAGGTAGGCATAACTCGTGTAGAAAGAGACGGTGGGCATTCGTTGTGCCATGGCGTCTCGCCCGGTTCCTTTTGGGATGACATAGAAGCCGTAGATGTTTCCGCGTTGCACGTCCCGTCTTGCTTCTGTCGCATTGGCATAGGTCGGCAGCGAGTGTGGCATTTGGAAAGATTGCAGCGTGCGGATGATGTTCCGGGACGTAGCGCTGCGGTCCTCGTCCACAATTCCCAGCGGCAGTTGTTCCGGCAGTCCCTCCTTCATCAGCGTCGTGAAAAAGAAGCAGCAGAAGAGCGGGAAGACCACGGTGCAACACAGAAAGAGCGGGCGGCGGAGCAACTTCTTCGTCTCCGTCACAAACACTTTCCAAAAGCCTTGTCTGATTTGTTTCATGTTTCAGAGCGGCAGTGCCGCGGGTTTGATAATATAGAAAACTCCGCCGCAAGCGGGTCGCTTTGACGGTGTGTCATAATAGCCAATCTGCTTCGTTGCCATTGCGTTCAGACGTAGTCATGTGCTCCACGGAAAACTCCGCCGCAGGCGGGTCGCTTTGACGGTGTGTCATAATAGCCAATCTGCTTCGTTGCTATCGGATTCGGGCGTAGAAAACTCCGCCGCAGGCGGGTCGCTGTTTCTTGAAGCGTGGCACACGCTTCAAGAAGAGAGAAGGGCGGATGCAAGCACGCCGGGGAGCGCCAAGCGGCAAGGGGCGTGGCTCACGCCCCGACGAGCGTCAAACGACGAGTGCGTCAAACGACTTACGCCCCGACGAGCGTCAAACGACGAGCGTCAAACGACTTACGCCCCGACGAGCAGCACGCTCATGCCCGCTCGTAGTCCTTTGATTGGTTTAGTGAAGTCCGCTTTCACCTCGAACGTACGTCGGTCAAATTGTCCGGTTGTTTTCGTAGCTTTCCAGACGGAGTAGGAGCCCATGTCTCGGATTTGTCTCACTTTCAGTGTCACCTCCTTGTTGCCTAGTGCCGGGATGACGGCACGGATTTGTTGGTTCACCTCCATGCCATTCAGCAAGTCCTCCCGCACGTGGAACGCCACCCACGGTTCGTTCATGTCAGAGATGGTCATGACCGGTGCTCCTGTGCCGACGAGTTCTCCCGTTTCCGGGAAGATTTCGGAGATTTCTCCGGCGTGTGGTGCGCGGAGCACGGTCTCTTTGAGATAGGAGCGCACCTCGTTCACTGCTCCTTGGGCGCGGTTCGCTTGTGCACCGGCGGCGTCGCGGTCCTCGGCTTGTGCGCCGTGGAGCACGAGTTCATATTGCGCTTTCGCTGCTCCCTCCGTACTGATGGCAGCGTCAAGTTGCGCTTTCGTTTCGTCGCGTTTTTGCGCCGTCATCACCCCCTGTTCGAAGAGTCGGTTCACTCTGCCGTAGGATTTCTCACAGATTTCTCGTCCGGCTTTCGCTTTTTGCCACATTTCGTAGGCTGCTTGAATTTGTTCTTCGCGTGCTCCGCGGTTAGCTTTGCGGCTCATTGCATCCGCGGCAGAGGCAGCAGCCTCCGCTTGTTGCAGTTTCGCCTCCACTTCGGGTGCTTCCAGCAGCGCCACCGTGTCCCCCTCCGCCACGAGGTCCCCCTCCTTGACGAAGAGTCGGGCGATTCTGCCCGGCACTTTGCCCGCCACGCGATAGTCCGTCACCTCCACCATGCCCTGCACGGTTTCCGGTTGTTCTTGAAAAGAATAGATGCCGCCTGCCACGACCAACAAAATCACACCGCCCAGAACGGCAGCGGAAAGCAGGAAATCAGGTGTTTTTCTTGTCATATTGTGTAGTGCCTTCGGCACAGCGTTTTTAGTAATCCTCAAAAAATAACCTGCATTATCTTTGAAAATCTTTTCGTTCCATATTTCCTCCCTCATCAGTCACATAGCAACGGCTATGCTCCTTCATCGGGTGAAAATCTGACCTCGAAAATGTCATTCAAATCTGATGCAACTTATTATTTTCATATTACTTAGTGAGTTTTCAATAAGAGAGAGAAGGGGGAGACTTGAAGATATTTGTTTGGTATAAATCTTTCAGAAAGAGGGAGATGACATCATTTGTTTCATTCCCCTCCCTTTGCTTTGCGGAGCACGGCACGGCTGAGTTGTCGGTCGATGAGTGCGTCGATTTGTTCGCTGTGAGCAGAGAGCCATGCGGTGTGTGCTGCCAGCAAGTTTTGCGTGGTGATGACACCTTCGTGGTGTCCGAGTTGAGCCACTCGCAGGTTCTCGTCGGCAGCTTCCATGTGTTTTTGTGCAAGTTCAAAGCGTCTGTCCGCTTCGGTGACGCGGAAGGTCGCTTGTTTCTGTTCCAACTCCACCGCTTCGCGTGCGTCCTCCATTTTCAACTGTGCCATGGTCGCTTCGGCGCGGGCTGCACGAATCTTGTGTTTCCCTTCGCCCCAGTTCCAGACGGGCACTTTCAGCGTCACGCCCACTGCCCACGTGCCGGCAAACTGACGTTCAAAACCGTTCAGCACGTGAGGGTTCGTCACAGCATATCCGCCCATCAGCGCCATCTGCGGGAGAAAGTCGGAGCGTACGACCTTCACCTTCTCTTTTTGTATCTTCCAAGCAGATTCCAACTGGTTCAGTTCCGGGCGGGAGAGGAAGTCAGCAGATGCGACTGCCGGCATTTTTTCAGGGTTGTCGGACGGTTCAATGTCCGTGTTGAGCGGCAGTCCGCAGAGTCTGCAGAGCAGCATCTTTGAGAGCGTCAGTCCGTCCTCCACCTTTGTCACCGTCATTTCCGCCTCGTTCAGTTTGACTGCCACGGAAAGCGCGTCGCTCTTTGTTGCCACGCCTTCAGCCACCATTTTTGTCATGTCGCTGTCGGTGTGTGCGAGCATGTCTCGGAAGGCGAGTGCCAGTTTCTGCTTGTGGCGCAGCGAAACCACTTGCCAGTAAGCCTGTTCCACCTCGAGCCACACCTGCTGTCGCGTCAGTCTTTGTCGTTCGTGTGCCACTCGTCGCGCCTCGTCCGTGATGCGCTCCCAGGCTCTGATTTTTCCTCCTGTGAAGAGCGGTTGTGTCAGCAGAATTGCTGCCGCCGTCACGTTGCGTGTGTCGGTTCGGAGTGCATTGGCGATGCCGCTTCCCAGTGCGTTCCCCGTGTTGGCGAGATTGCCGGCAGCGGCTTGGAGTCCTCCCGCGAGTCCTGCCAGTTCGGGGTGAGCAGCAATGAGGTTCGCCACTTGTGAGGAGAAGGAAGAGGTGAGTTGCGTCCCCAAGGTTCCCAGCGACTGTTTTTGAGCATCGGAGAGGAGGGAGACCTCGTCGCCGATGTGCATGTAGGAAGCGAGAGCGGAGACTTTGGGCAAATAGTTTGTGCGGGCGGTGCGAAAGTCTTGCTCCGCCTTTTCAATGGCAGCCTCTTCCATTGCCATGCGTCGGTTGTGGCTTGCGGCAAGTTGTTTGCAACTGTCGAGCGAGAGTGCGATGGTTTGCGCCGTTGCGGGGAGGGCGCAACAGAGAAGGAAACCAAAGAGAGTGAAGGTCCTCAAACGGACGCGGGTGAAGCATGAACTCATAAAAGGTGTTCTCATATTTTTTTAGGTCGCAAAATTAGGCATTTGCAGCGGTGGGACACGTTTTTGTGCTGCGAAAAGGGACAAAAAGAACAATCTAACCGAAAAATCGCATTGACGTGAGGAAGGAACAAGGCTGCCGTGCCGCGATTCCGTGCCTGAAAAATGAACGCTGACCCCAAATTCAGAACGCAGTCTGCGGACTATGCACTCTTGCCTGTTGCCTGTTGCCTGTTGCCTGTTGCCTGTTGCCTGTTGCCTGTTGCCTCTTGACCATTGACTGTTGACTCTTGACCATTGACTGTTGACTATAGACCATTGCCCATTGACACTTGTATATACGTAATTAAAAGGGGAAACAAAAAAACTATACAAACTATACACAAAACCCTACACAGATTCTGCATTCCTCTGATTTTCCGTGCGTTACGAAATGTATAGTTTGCGCTTCAAACTATACACAAACTATACACAAACTATACATTGAAGCGTTCAAA